>NZ_JBIWPO010000017.1:0-111025 GCF_044768275.1 Streptomyces sp. NPDC101152
CTTGCCACGACCCTGGACCTGCTGGACGACCTCGGTCCGCTGCCCGACGACATCACTGTCCACCTGGACGCCGGCTACGACTCGGACAAGACCCGCACCGAACTCACCGCCCGCAACCTGCACGGCCGCATCGCCCACAAGGGCGAGAAGGCGCCCATCCAGGCAAGCCAGCGGTGGCACATCGAGCGCACCCACGCCTGGCAGAACGCCTTCCACCGCCTCGCCCGCTGCTACGAACGCCGGGCCACGGTCATCAACGCCTACTTCGACCTCGCCGACACGATCATCACCGTCCGTAGCCTAATCCGCCGCGCGTGGACCACCCACCGCTGGGACGACCGCCCGAACCACCGCCCATGAGTGCGCCTATCTGCGCGAGCTCTTAAAGGCCGTTCCCGTCGGCGCGACTTACCGCTTCTGCCGCTTCCACGGTCCCGTGATCGCCAGCATGACCCCCGGCTCCTGGATGTTGGCGTACAGGGTCCTGCCGTCGGGCGAGAAGGTGACGCCGGTGAACTCGCTGTATTCGGGCTTGTCTTCGGTGCCGATGTTGAGTTCGTTGCGGGCGATGGGGTAGGTGCGGCCGCTGTCGGTGGCGCCGAACAGGTGCTGCAGGCCCTCGCCGTCCTCGGCGATGACCAGGCCGCCGTACGGGGAGACGGTGATGTTGTCGGGGCCGTCGAAGTGGCCCTCGGCGGAGGGGTCGGGATTGACGCCGATCAGGACCTTGAGAGTGAGGGTGCGGCGTTTCGGGTCGTAGAACCAGACCGCGCCGTCGTGCTGGACGGGGCTCTCGTCGCGGGCGTACGAGGAGACGATGTAGGCGCCGCCGTCGCCCCACCACATGCCCTCCAGCTTGCGGGCGCGGGTGATGCGGCCCTCGGGGAACTGCTTGCGTGTCGAGACCGTCTTCGCGTCCCGGTCGGGGACATCCACCCAGTCGACTCCGTACACCGTGCCGATCTTCGTGGCGCGGGAGAGGTCGTCGACGAACTTGCCGCCGGAGTCGAAGCACTTGAAGGCCTGCAGGACGCCCGCGTCGTCGGCGAGGGTGCGCAGCTTGCCGCGGCCGTGGCGGAAGCCGGCCGGCGGGGTCCAGCGGTAGAGCAGGCCGTTGGGGCCGGAGGCGTCCTCGGTGAGGTAGAGGTGGCCGCGCCGGGGGTCGACGACGACGGCCTCGTGGGCGTAACGGCCCAGCGCCTTGACGGGCCTGGGGTTCCGGTTCGCGCGGCGGTCGGCGG
This sequence comes from Streptomyces sp. NPDC101152, assembly GCF_044768275.1. Taxonomy (NCBI): domain Bacteria; kingdom Bacillati; phylum Actinomycetota; class Actinomycetes; order Kitasatosporales; family Streptomycetaceae; genus Streptomyces; species Streptomyces sp. NPDC101152. The sequence goes on from NZ_JBIWPO010000017.1 coordinate 1,242, forward strand.
GATCGACCTCGAAGACGTAGCCGTGGTCCTTGGTCATGCCGTTCTGGCCGGCCTTGTCCTCGGTCTCCTCGCAGGTCAGCCAGGTGTCCCAAGGGGTGTTGCCGCCCGCGCAGTTGGTGGAGGTGCCGGCGATGCCGACCCATTCGGCGACGTGGTCGCGGCGCACCTCGACGACCGTGCAGCCGCCGGACGCGGCGGGGTCGTAGACCAGGCCCTCGGTGAGCGGGACCGGGTACTTCCAGCTCGAGCGAGGGCCTTTGAGCTCATGGTTGTTGACCAGCAGGGTCGCGCCGCGGGGGCCGTCGAAGGTGGAGGTGCCGTCGTGGTGGGAGGGGGTGAACTCGCCGGACTCCAGCTTGGTCCGGCCGCCGTAGGTGATGACCCGGTACGAAAAGCCGGCGGGGAGGGCGAGGATGCCGTCCGGGTCGGGGAGCAGCGGTCCGTAGCCGACGCCGCCGTGGCCGTGCGCCGTCTCCTCGTCGCTGTCGGTCTCCGTGGAGGCGAGGGCGCCCGGGGCGGTGGCGAGGGCGCCGACGCTGCCCGCCAGCGCGACTCCGGCGCCGGTGATCGCGGATTTCCTGGCGAAGTCCCTGCGGGTGAGCGACATGGTTTCTCCTGTGACGGTGGGCGTGCCGTGGAGGGTGGCGGACCTCGGGTCTGCGCCACCGTTTCGCCCATGTCTGAACGGGAGTCGAACACCGGACGTCCGGACCGGACACAGTTCCATGAGTCCGCATGCCGCAACCCATGGGAACGGAAAGTCCCTTGGGGTGTTCTTTGGAGATCCGGGTGGGCCGCCGCGTCAGCCTCCGTGCTGCGAGCGCGCCTTGAACGCGGCCTTGCGGGCTTCCTTCGCGATCCGCTTGTCCGGATGCAGCCGTCCCATCGCCTCCAGCACGTCCGCGGTCGACGGGTGATCGACCCGCCAGGCCGCCGTGAAGAAGCCGCTGTGCTGCTGGGCCAGGCCCTCGACGAGCTCGCGAAGCTCCTCGGAGTTCCCCTCGGCGGCGAGTTGCGCGGCCACGGTGTCGACCGTCAGCCAGAAGATCATCGCCTCCGAGGGCGGCGGTACGTCGGACGCGCCGTGCTCAGCCAGCCACACCCGGGCCAGGCCGCCCAGCTCGGGGTCGTCCAGCACCTCGCGCAGGGCCGGCTCGGCCTCCGCGCCGACGAGCGACAGCGCCTGCTGGCAGCGCAGCCGCCGCAGTGGCGCACCGGCGTCCAGACCGCGGGCCGCCGCCAGCAACTCCCGTACGGCGGCGAGGGGTTCACGTCGGGCGAGCCACTGCTCGGTCTCCGCCTGCGCGGCACGTTGCGGGAACGTCGCCGTTCCGTCGAGCAGCGCGTCCGCCCCCTTGTCGGCGAGGTCGCCGACCGCGGGTGCCGTGAACCCGGCCTCCAGCAACCGGGCGCGCAGCCCGTAGAGCCCGAGCGGGGTGAGGCGCACCATGCCGTAGCGGGAGACGTCCGTGTCGTCGACCTGCGCGGCGGGTTCCTCGTCGGTGTCCGCCATCAACGCCTCGTCGACGGGCTGGTACTCGACGAGTCCGACCGGCTCCAGCAGCCGGAACTGGTCGTCGAGCTTCATCATCGCGTCGGAGACCTGCTCCAGGACGTCGTTGGTGGGCTCGCCCATGTCGGAGGGCACGATCATGGACGCGGCGAGCGCGGGCAGCGGGACCGGGGAGTCGGCGGGCCCGTCCTCCGCGACGGACAGCAGGTACAGGTTGGCGAGGACGCCGTCGAGGAACTCGGCCTCCGCCTCCGGGTCCCACTGGAGCTGCGCGAAGTCGAGTTCGCCGCCCTCGTCCAGCGCTTCCTCCAGGCCGTCCAGGTCGGGCACGCTCGCGTCGGCGATCAGGGTCTCCAGCGCCCCCTGCCACACGGCGAGCACGTCGTGCGGGGAACCGCCGGTCAGCAGCGCCAGGTCCGGTCCGGCCGTCACGGTGCCCTCGTCCTCGTCGGCGATCTCGACGAGCCCGGTGTCCAGGGCGACCCGCCAGGCCTCGCTCGCGTCCGCCGCGGCCTCGTCCCCGGTCAGCCCCAGGATCTCGGCGGCGGCCGGCACCTGCTCGTCGACGAGTCCGCCCCCGGCGTCGACCCGGGTGTCCGGGCCGGCCCAGCGGGCCAGCCGCGCGGCCCGGGACAGCAGGGGCGTGGACAGCGCGTCCCGCGCCAGCTCCGCTTCGGGGTGCAGCCGTACCGGCGGCAGGGGGGAGCTGTCTGACATCGGCTGGTTCTCCTAGGGGACCGGACGGCCGCACGACCACCTGGACGACGTACGACTCAGTCGCTCAGCCTAGACGGATTTCACCCCATGCCGCCCGGTTCATCTCCCGGCCAGGGTCCGTACATGGCCGAAACCTTGACAACTGGCCTGAGCAGGCAGGAGATTGACGCGCGTAGAAACGGGGGGTCAGGTGTTCACCTCGGCTCTACGCGCGTCACCAGTCGCTTCTCGCACCACCCTCGTCCCGGCGCTCACGTACGTCCCCGGAGGGATTCCGTTGCCGAGCAAGTCTTCCGCGCGTCTCGCCGCGCTCACCGTCGCCGCAGTGTGCTCCGCCGCGTCCACCGTCGCCCTGACCGCGCCCGCGCACGCGGACTCGGTGCGCATCCATGACATCCAGGGCACGACCCGTATATCGCCGTACGCCGGCCAGAAGGTCACGGACGTGCCCGGCATCGTCACGGCCACGCGCACGTACGGCTCGTCCAGAGGTTTCTGGCTGCAGGATCCGAACCCGGACGACAACCCGGCCACCAGTGAGGGCGTGTTCGTCTTCACCGGCTCCACGCCGAAGGTCGCCGTCGGTGACTCCGTCACGGTCACCGGCACGGTCTCGGAATACGTGCCGGGCGGTGCCGCGAGCGGCAACCAGTCGCTGACCGAGATCACCAAGCCGACCGTCACCACCGTGTCGACGGGCAACGCGGTCCCGGCGCCGGTCGTGATCGACGCGAAGTCGGTGCCCCGCGAGTACGCCCCGGCCGGCGACGCCACGACGAACAACTCGATCAACGGGCTGCCGCTGCAGCCGTCGAAGTACGCCCTGGACTACTACGAGTCCCTGGAGGGCATGAACGTCCAGGTCGCCGAGGCCCGGGTGGTCACCGCGACCGACCCGTACAGCGAGCTGTGGGTGACGGTGAAGCCGCACGAGCACCCGACCCGCCGCGGCGGCACACTGTACGGCTCCTACACCTCGCAGAACACCGGCCGACTGCAGATCCAGTCGCTGGGCCCGACGACCGACTTCCCGAAGGCGAACGTCGGCGACACCCTCACCGGCACCACGACCGGCCCGCTGGACTTCAACCAGTTCGGCGGCTACACGCTGGTCGCCTCCCAGCTGGGCACGCTCAAGAGCGGTGGCCTGCAGCGCGAGACGACGAAGAAGCAGGCTCACGGCGAGCTTGCGGTGGCCACCTACAACGTCCAGAACCTCGACCCGTCCGACGCCACCTTCGCGGCGCACGCCTCCGCGATCGTGAACAACCTCCAGTCCCCCGACATCGTGTCCCTGGAGGAGATCCAGGACAACGACGGCGCGACGGACGACGGCGTCGTCGACGCGAGCACGACCGTGAACAAGCTGATCGACGCGATCGTCGCGGCGGGCGGCCCGAAGTACGACTGGCGCTCGATCAACCCGGTCAACGACCAGGACGGCGGCGAGCCCGGCGGCAACATCCGCCAGGTGTTCCTCTTCAACCCCGAGCGGGTGTCCTTCGTGGACCGCGCGGGCGGCGACTCCACCACCGCCGTCGGCGTCACCAAGATGCACGGCAAGGCGCAGCTGACGGTCTCCCCCGGCCGCATCGACCCGACGAACGACGCCTGGAAGTCCAGCCGCAAGCCACTGGCCGGCGAGTTCGTCTTCCACGGCCACACGGTCTTCGTGATCGCCAACCACCTCAACTCCAAGGGCGGCGACCAGAGTCTGACCGCGCAGTACCAACCGCCGGTGCGCAGCTCGGAGACCCAGCGCCACGCGCAGGCGACCCTCGTCAACGCGTTCGTCAAGAGCATCCTCGAGGTCCAGAAGAACGCCGACGTCGTCGCGCTCGGCGACATGAACGACTTCGAGTTCTCCGGCACGGCGAAGATCCTCGAGGGTGACGGCGAGCTGTGGTCGGCGATCAAGTCGCTGCCGAAGAGCGAGCGTTACACCTACGACTACCAGGGCAACCAGCAGGTCCTGGACCAGATCCTGATCAGCCCGTCGATCCGGCGCGGCTGTGACTTCGCCTACGACAGCGTGCACATCAACTCGGAGTTCAACGACCAGATCAGCGACCACGACCCGCAGGTGCTGCGGTTCCGTCCGTAGGGCACCCGCGGTGTCGCGGTGAGTGCTGGGCGGGGTCGAAGTGGTCAGGCGTAGACCCCGTCCAGCCAGGTCTGCCAGGCGGTCTCGGTCGCCTTGGCGTCGGCGTCCGGGGCGAAGTCGTGGACGCTGATGCCGACGGGAGCGCCCCAGTGGTTGCGGCCGAAGAAGCGGATCAGGGCGCTCTCGGTGCGCAGCCCGAGGAAGTAGGGGTTGCGGAAGTCCACTACGGCGTCGAGGACTTGCCCCTCGGGGCCGCGCGCCCGCACCCGCGCGCCCTGCTCCGTGTCGTCGGCCAGCCCGAGCGCGCGTCCGACGGCGGCGAAGGCGTCGGCGGCCTTGGCTGCCTCGGGCCCTTCGAGCTGGGCGAAGGTGACCGGGCGGGGCGCGAAGTGGGTGAGGTACTCGCGCAGGGTGTGCAGGTAGAAGTCGGTGTGCTTGTCGGCGCCGTCGTACTGGTTGTCCCAGTCGTCGGTGAAGATGCCGCTGTGCACGTAGCGCACCCAGGCGCGGCGGCCCTCCTCGCGGGCCTCGATGGTGTAGTCGAGCTGGTTGAGGCTCTGGACGGAGAAGCCGACGTCCTCGCTGCGGATGGTGAGGCGGTGCGGCGGGTCGTAGGCGGTGACGGTGGAGCCGAAGGCGGCCTTGCCGCCGACGCGGGGCTCGGGCGGGTCCATGGGCCACAGGTAGGCGCCGCTGGCGTTGGTGACGGCCTCGAACACCTCCTCCGGCGTGGCGTCGACCTCGAACTCGCGGGCGATCTCGAATTCCTTGGACATGGCGGACTCCTGACTATTCCGACTCGGTCTGCTTGAGGGCGGGATGGACGGCCACGACGATCCGGTGGTCACGGCCGTCCGCGGCCTCCGGGGCGTCGTACTTGCGGATCAGGGCGCTGACCCCGGCCGTCAACTCCTGGATGAACGCGGCCCGTTCGGCGGCGGAGGCGAAGCGGACCTCGCCGTCCAGCGCGTAGGTGGCCAGTCGTTGGCGGGCCTTTGCCGCGCCGGTGATCAGTGAGCCGACGTCCCGTACCAGCCGGGCGCCGAGGGCGAGCAGCCAGCGCGCGGAGAGCTGGTCCCGGAAGCGGTCCGGGTCCGGCTGCACGGAGGCGAGCGCGAGGGGCGAGATGACGTACGACGCCGCGGTCGCCCGCATCAGGCGCTCGGTGACGTTGCCCTTGCGGCGCTCCCCGGCGAGCTCGACCAGGCCGTGCCGCTCCAGCGCCTTGAGGTGGTAGTTCACCTTCTGCCGGGGCAGCCCGACCTTCCCGGCCAGCATCGCCGCCGAGGCCGGCCCGGCGGCGAGCTCGGCCAGCAGACGGGCGCGTATGGGGTCCAGGGAGACGGCGGCGGCCTCGGGGTCCTCGATCACGGTGACGTCCAGCATGCGTCCACCGTCTCACCGAAAACTTTTTTTGTCCAGGGGACTCGAGTTGTCGGCAGAGCGCGAAAAACGCCGGCCGGGCCGCGATGTGCCCGTCCGGCGTTTCTGAGGTGCGTGCTACTTCTTGGGGTACCTCCACCCCACCACCACGACCACCGCGAGTGCCGCGCCGATGATCAGGGTGGGCCGGGGGTGGCGTACGGCCGCCCTGACCACGGGGCCGGCCGGCCAGGGCAGGTCGTGCTCGGCCCGGCGTTCCAGGGTGCGGCCCGTCTCCGACGCCCTGCCCTGGGCGGTGTGGCCCGCCCGGACCACCTGGTGCCCGGTGCTCGTCGCCCGGTCCTGCACCTTGTGCCCGGCCTGGGTGGCGCGTTCCTGCACGGCGTGGCCGGCGTGCGCGGCGCGTTCCTGTACGGCGTGGCCGGCATGTGCGGCGCGTTCCTGCACGGTGTGGCCGGCCAGCGCGGCGGTGCTGCGCAGTTGCACGGTCATCGCGCCGGCCTTGTCCATGAGGTCCGCCGCCCGGGCCCGTGCACGGCCCTTCACGTCCATCCTGCCCGCCAACTCCTCCACTGTGTTCCCGAGTTCGCTGCGGGTCTGCTCGATCTGCCGCCGCAGCTCGTCGGGGCCCTTGACGCCCGTCATCGGTGTGCCCTCTCCTTGATCTCCTCGACATCGGCCCTGACGCTGCCGAGGGTCTCCTCGGGGGTGGGGGGTGCGGCCCGGCGCAGCTGCGCGCGGCCGGTCACGCCGAGGACGGCGGCGATCACGAACAGCACCGCCGTCACGATCAGTGCCGCCGCCCAGACGGACAGCACCAGCGAGAGGGCTGCGACGCCCGTGCCCGCGGCCGCGAGCAGCCCGGCGTACGCGAAGGCTCCCGCCGCGCCGAGCAGTCCGCCGCCGCGTCCGGCGCGGCGACCCTTCTCGGCCAACTCCTCCTTGGCGAGGGCCACTTCCTGTTTCACGAGCCGGGAAAGCTGTTCGGTGGCCCGGCCGACGAGTTCGCCCACCGAGTGGTGCTCGTCGCGCACCGGCCCGGGGTGCGTGGTCCCGGTCACGGTGTCGCCTCCTCTCGTGTTCCTCTCCTGCACAGCGTTCGGAACACCCCGGGTACCCGGACCGGCCCTGGCTACCCCTGAGGCCCGCCGCCCTGCCCGGGCTCACGCAGCCGCGCCAGTTGGGTCTGGAACCAGTCGAGGCGGGCCTGCAACAGGGCTGCCTCGGCGACGAGTTCGGGCACCCCGAGATCGTCGGCGCCGGTGAGAGGGGCCACCTGCCCGGCGTCCCGCGTCCCGGCGATCACCCGCAGCCCCTCGCCGGCCAGCCGCGCGAAGGCGGCGAGCGAGAGCGACGGACGGCCGTGGGCGCAGGCCGCGCAGGTGGACGCGAGGGCACGCCAGCCGGGGCGGCCCCAGCCCGCGTCGGCCAGGGCGCCGGCGACGGTGCCGCAGGCGCAGGGTCCGATCGTGGCGGTGCGCACCCGCTGACGGGCGTAGCGGAAGCCGCGCTCGAAGCGGAGGTAGCGGCCGAGGACGGTCACCTCGAGCAGCACGGCAGCCCGGTGCTCCGCCGTGCACAGCAGCGCCTCGGCCGCCGCGCGGTCGTGCACGCAGTGGAAGCCGCAGCCGCAGCGCCGGTGCGGGGGACGGTGCCGCAGGCCGTAGACGCAGGACGCGTCGGCCAGGACCCCGTACGGCAGCGCGCCGCCGAGCGACACACCGGTGAACCCGCCCCGGGTGCCGTCCTGCGACAGCACCGGGTGGGCGATCTTGTATCCGGTCGGCGGCTCCGTCGGGCGTTCCTCCGGAAGCCGCAGTCTCATCGGGCCGCCGGTACCTCTTCGGGGGCCTTCAGTTCCCTGGTCTCCTCGGGGAGTTCGAGCTCCTCGGGTGCCTGGACCTGCGCCTCGGGCCGCTCTTCCGCCGCGACTCCGGTGGCCAGTGCCTTGCCGAGCTTCATGACGCCTCCATGGGCCGATGCCGATGACCGTCCCGACCATGGTGACCCATGAAGGGGCCGAATGAACATAGGGCCCGGCACCGGGACCCTTTCTACAGTGATGCTTAGCGATACCTCGTAGGAGAATTAAGTGGAGCTTCACTGTCCTTCTGCCGAGACTAGGGCCATGACGACGACCTCCGCACGCCCTGCCCCGCCCTTCGGTCGCGCCCTCTGCGCGATGGTCACGCCCTTCTCCGCCGACGGCGCGCTGGATCTCGACGGAGCCCAGCGGCTCGCCGACCACCTCGTCTCCCGGGGCTGCGACGGGCTGGTGCTGTCCGGTACGACGGGTGAGTCGCCGACCACCTCGGACGCCGAGAAGGCGGCGCTCGTCGAGGCGGTACGGGAGGCGGTGGGCGGCCGGGCGTCGATCGTGGCCGGGGTCGGGACCTTCGACACCCGGCACACCGTGGAACTGGCGCTGGCGGCCGAGAAGGCGGGCGCGGACGGGGTACTGGTGGTCAGCCCCTACTACAGCAGGCCTCCGCAGGACGCGCTGGAGGAGCACTTCCGCACGGTCGCGGACGCCTCGGGGCTGCCGGTCGTGCTGTACGACATCCCGGGCCGCACCGGCACCCGGATCGAACCCGGGACGATGCTGCGACTCGCCGAGCACCCCCGGATCGTGGCCGTCAAGGACTGTTCCCACGACTTCCTCGCCGCCCAAAAGGTGCTCGGGCAGGGGGAGTTGGCGTACTACGCGGGCTGCGACGAGCACAACCTCGCCTTGTACGCGGTGGGTGGCGCGGGCTATGTCAGCACGGTCGCGAACGTCGTGCCGTCCCAACTGCGCGCCGTCATCGACGCGTTCGACGCGGGCGACACGGCGGGAGCGGCCCGGCTGCAGCAACGGGCCACGCCGCTCATCGAGTCGATGATGGCGGCGGGTCTGCCCGGCACGGTCACCGGGAAGGCGCTGCTGAACGAACTCGGCCTGCCCGCGGGCCCGGTCCGCCCACCGCTGCGGCCCGCCGGCCGCGCCGCGCTCGACGGGCTGCTCGCGGCCTACGAGGACCTCACGGCGGCCTGACGACCACCGCCGTAGCGTTTCGCCAAAGGGCGGCGGACGTGACGAAGCGCCCTCCCCCGGGACGGAGAGGGCGCTCACCAACGGCCCGCTCAGTTGTGGCTGTGCAGGATCTCGTTCAGACCGCCCCAGACGGCGTTGTTCGGGCGGGCCTCCACGGCGCCGGTGACCGAGTTGCGGCGGAAGAGGATGTTGGAGGCGCCCGAGAGCTCGCGGGCCTTGACGATCTGCCCGTCCGGCATGGTCACGCGCGTGCCCGCGGTGACGTACAGCCCGGCCTCGACGACGCACTCGTCGCCGAGCGCGATGCCGACGCCGGCCTCGGCGCCGATGAGGCAGCGCTCGCCGATGGAGATGATGACGTTGCCGCCGCCGGACAGCGTGCCCATGGTGGAGGCGCCGCCACCGATGTCGGACCCGTCGCCGACGATGACACCGGCCGAGATACGGCCCTCGACCATCGAGGTGCCGAGCGTGCCGGCGTTGAAGTTGACGAAGCCCTCGTGCATGACGGTGGTGCCCTCGGCGAGGTGGGCCCCGAGGCGGACCCGGTCGGCGTCGGCGATGCGCACGCCCTTGGGCGCGACGTAGTCGGTCATGCGGGGGAACTTGTCGATAGAGGTCACCTGGAGGTGCAGCCCCTCGGCGCGGGCGTTGAGCCGCACCTTCTCCACGTCGTCGACGGCGACGGGACCGAGCGAGGTCCAGGCGACGTTGGCGAGGAAGCCGAAGATCCCGTCGAGGCTCTGGCCGTGCGGCTTGACGAGCCGGTGCGACAGCAGGTGCAGCCGCAGATAGGTGTCGTGGGCGTCGATCGGCTTCTCGTCCAGCGAGGAGATGACCGTGCGCACGGCGACCACATCGACACCCCGTCGGGCGTCCGGCCCGATCGCCTTCGCGGCACCCGCCCCGAGCAGTTCCACGGCACGCTCGGCGGACAGCCGCTCGGTGCCGGACGGACCCGGCTCGTCGGCCAGCTCGGGCGCGGGGAACCAGGTGTCGAGAACGGTGCCGTCGGCGGCGACGGTGGCGAGGCCGGCGGCCACGGCACCGGTGGAACGGGAAGCAGTCGTGTCGGTCATGAGGGCAACCTAACCGGCCGGGGGCCGCCCAGGCCAACCCGCGGGGAGGGTGTCTCAGGGTGCGGGCCGACAGGGACCGCCACCGGCGGTTTCCGCGGCTCCAGGAGGTCCGGGCCACGGCAGGGATCACCCGCCGGAGATCACCCGCCGCAGCATCTCCCGCGCGTACCCCTCGTCGTAGGCCACCCCCGTCAGCAGCACCTGCAGACAGATCCCGTCCATCAGCGCGACCAGCGCCCGCGCCGTCACCGCGTCGGTGCGCGGAGCGATCCGGTCGGCGAGGTCCTCGGCCCACTCGGCGGCCACCGGTCGCAGCACGGGACGGCGCAGGGCGGCGAGGTAGAGCTCGTACTCCAGCTCGACCCCGGTCCGGTCGCCCGCAAGCCACTCGCCCATCCAGCCCGCGAGTTCGGCGGCCAGGTCGGCCGAGGGGTCCTGAAGGCCGCCGCGCGAGGCGATCACCTTGGCGAAGCCCTCGCTCGCCTGCCGCAGCGCCGCGACCGTCAGCTCGTCGAGGGTCCTGAAGTGGTACGTCGTCGAGCCGAGCGGCACATCGGCCGCGGCCGCGACGGCGCGGTGGGTGAGCCCGGCGAGCCCTTTCTCGCCCACCACCCGGATCGCCGCGTCGATGATGCGCTGCCGCCGGTCGGGGTCGTAGCGCCGGGCCATCAGTGCGCGCCCCCGAGGTTGAGCACCACCACGCCGATGATGATCAGGGCCATTCCGGCGGCCTTGGTCACCGTCATGCCCTCGCCGAAGCAGATCAGCCCGATGGTGGCGATCGCCGCGGTGCCTATGCCGGACCAGATGGCGTAGGCCGTGCCGACCGAGACGGTCTTCAGTGTCTGCGCGAGCAGGACGAAGGAGACGATGTAGCCGACAACGGTCAGCACGGTCGGCACCAGCCTGCTGAAGCCCTCGCTGTACTTCATGGCGGTGGTGGCGCCCACCTCGGCGGCGATGGCCGCGCCGAGAAAGAGATATCCCATGTGGACGAGCGTACACAACGATGCGTACAGGTGTACACATCGCGGCTCGTGCCGATCTCTGGACAAGATTCCTGAGGGAGGTTCAAGATTCACGGAAACCGCTCGCTGAAACGCCCCCAGCACCCCCTCTGCTCCACTAGTGTTTCACCGCTCACTTACGTCACCCTCACATCCCCGGCCGCCGCCTCGGGCGCCGCTGGAGGAACAGCGCATGCCAGAAACCACCCCCCAGCCCCCGCCGAACGAGCCCTGGGAGAACGGCTGGACCCCCGACACCTCCCGGGCTCCCGGCACCCGAAGACTCTGGCTGGCCGGCGGGCTGGCCGTGGCCACGATCATCACGTGCGTGACCTGGATAGCCGTGATGGACAACGGTTCTGGCGGCTCGTCACGTGCCGCCAAGGACACGTCGCCGACCGGCGCCGCCACCGTGCCCGGCCTGATCTCCTTCGCCACGCCCCCGACGAACAGCCCCTCGTCACCGTCCACCGGGAAGTCCGGGCTGTCCCCGGCGGACACCGGTGCCTCCCCCAGCCCGCAGGAGAACGGCTCGCCGTCCGCCGCGGGCGGGCCGCAGCCCGCCAAGTCGCCGACCTCGCACTCGGGTTCGCCGGGCAGGCCGAAGCCCTCGGTCACCTACGTGTCCGTCAACGCGGTGAACTACCCCGACCGCTACTGGCACGTGAGCGGCGACTACGTGAAACTCGACCCGCTCGGCGGCTCGGAATCCCGGCAGGACTCCACCTTCCGGCTGATCAAGGGCCTGGCCGACGGCTCCTGTTACTCCTTCGCCACGCACGACGGCAAGTACCTGCGCCACCGGAACTTCCTGCTGCGTGACGAACCCGACGACGGTTCATCACTGTTCCAGCAGGACGCCACCTTCTGCGCCCGCCCGTCCGGCATCCCCGGCGCGGTCATGTTCGAGTCGGTGAACTACCCCGGCCGCTTCCTGCGCCACCAGAACTTCCAGCTGGAACTGGACCCTTACCAGTACGACGGCCAGTACCAGCAGGACTCGGCGTTCCGCCTGGTGGGCGGCGTGGCCTGAACGACGGCCTGAACGACGAGAAGCGGCGACGCCCCGAGGGGACGTCGCCGCTTTCTTCAGCAGGCCTTCTGCAGCAAGCGGATGTCAGACGTTGAAGCCCAGCGCCCGCAGTTGCTCGCGCCCGTCGTCCGTGATCTTGTCCGGGCCCCACGGCGGCATCCAGACCCAGTTGATGCGAAGCTCACTGACGAGGCCGTCCGTGGCGGACTTGGCCTGGTCCTCGATGACGTCCGTCAGCGGGCAGGCCGCGGAGGTCAGGGTCATGTCGACGGTCGCGATGTTGGACTCGTCGATGTGGATGCCGTAGATCAGGCCGAGGTTGACGACGTCGATGCCCAACTCGGGGTCCACGACGTCGTACAGGGCCTCCCGGAGTTCCTCCTCCGAGGCCGGCTTCATCTCAACGGTCTCGCTCATGCCGTCTTCCTTTCGGCGTCGGCGCCACCCAGTGCCTGGGCCGTCGCGTCCTTCCACGCCATCCAGCTCAGGAGGGCGCACTTGACCCGGGCCGGGTACTTGGAGACACCGGCGAACGCGACCGCGTCCTCCAGCACCTCCTCCATCGCGTCGTCGGGCTCGATCCGGCCCTTGGACTGCATCAGCTCCAGGAAGGTCTCCTGGATCCGCTGCGCGTCGGCCAGGTCCCTGCCGACCAGGAGGTCGTTCAGCACGGAGGCCGAGGCCTGGCTGATCGAGCAGCCCTGGCCCTCGTAACTGACGTCCTCGATCTTCGTGCCGTCGTACTTCACACGGAGGGTGATCTCGTCGCCGCACGTCGGGTTCACGTGGTGCACCTCGGCGTCGCCATCCCTCAGACCACGCCCGTGGGGGTGCTTGTAGTGGTCCAGGATGACTTCCTGGTACATCGAGTCCAGCTTCACGACAGCCTCTCAGCCGAAGAAGTTCCGTACGTGCTCCAGCCCGTCGACCAGAGCGTCTATCTCGGCCGGCGTGGAGTACAGATAGAACGACGCTCGCGTGGTCGCAGGAATTCCGTAGCGGAGGCAGACGGGCCGCGCGCAGTGGTGGCCGACGCGGACCGCGATGCCCTGCTCGTCGAGGACCTGGCCCACGTCGTGCGGGTGGATGTCGCCGAGGATGAAGGAGATCGCCGCGCCCCGGTCCTCGGCCGTGGTGGGGCCGATGATCCTGAGGTCGGGAACCTCCGACAGGCGCTTGACCGCGTACTCCGTCAGCGCGTGCTCATGGGCGAGGATCTTGTCCATGCCGATCGCGTTCAGGTAGTCGATCGCCGCGCCGAGACCGACCGCCTGGGCGATCGGCGGGGTGCCCGCCTCGAACTTGTGCGGGGCGGGAGCGTAGGTCGAGGAGTGCATCGACACCGTCTCGATCATCTCGCCGCCGCCGAGGAACGGAGGCAGGTCCTCCAGCAGCTCCTGGCGGCCCCAGAGGACGCCGATGCCGGTCGGGCCGCACATCTTGTGGCCGGTGAAGGCCACGAAGTCGGCCTGCAGCGCCTGCACGTCCAGCGGCATGTGCGGGGCGGCCTGGGAGGCGTCGATGCAGACGAGGGCGCCGACTTCCTGGGCGCGCCGGATGATCGTCTCGACCGGGTTGACCGTGCCCAGGATGTTCGACACCAGCACGAAGGAGACGATCTTCGTCTTCTCGGTGATGATCTCGTCGATGTTGGACAGGTCGAGCCGGCCGTCGTCCGTGAGACCGAACCACTTCAGCTTCGCGCCCGTGCGCTGCGACAGCAGCTGCCAGGGCACGATGTTGGAGTGGTGCTCCATCTCCGTGATGACGATCTCGGTCTCGGAGTCCACCCGGTAGGGCTCGTCGGCCCAGCCGAGCATGTTCGCCACGAGGTTGAGCGACTCGGAGGCGTTCTTGGTGAAGATCACCTCGTCGCGGCTGGGCGCGTTGATGAAGGAGGCGACCTTGTCGCGCGCTCCCTCGTACAGCGCCGTGGCCTCCTCGGCGAGCACATGCACACCGCGGTGGACGTTGGCGTTGTAGCGCTCGTAGTACTCGGCGAGGGCGTCCAGCACCTGGCGCGGCTTCTGCGAGGTCGCCGCGTTGTCCAGGTACACGAGCTTCCGGCCGTCGTGGACCTGGCGGTCCAGGATGGGGAAGTCCTTGCGGAGCGCCTCGTCGAGTAGTTGAGATGTTCCCGTGAGGAGGCCCGGCAACTGCGTCACGCGGATACGCCACCCTTCGTGTAAGCCTCGTAGCCCTCGTTCTCCAGCTTGTCGGCGAGCTCGGCGCCGCCGGACTCGACGATGCGGCCGCCCGAGAAGACGTGCACGAAGTCGGGCTTGATGTAGCGCAGGATGCGCGTGTAGTGCGTGATCAGCAGGGTGCCGACCTCGCCGGTCTCGCGGACGCGGTTGACGCCCTCGGAGACGATGCGAAGGGCGTCGACGTCGAGGCCGGAGTCGGTCTCGTCGAGGATCGCGATCTTCGGCTTGAGCAGTTCGAGCTGGAGGATCTCGTGGCGCTTCTTCTCGCCGCCGGAGAAGCCCTCGTTCACGTTGCGCTCGGCGAAGGACGGGTCCATGTTGAGGCGCTCCATGGCCTCCTTGACCTCCTTCACCCACAGGCGCAGCTTGGGGGCCTCGCCGCGGATGGCGGTGGCGGAGGTGCGCAGGAAGTTCGACACGGACACGCCGGGGACCTCGACCGGGTACTGCATCGCCAGGAACAGGCCCGCGCGGGCGCGCTCGTCGACGGACATCTCCAGGACGTCCTCGCCGTCGAGGGTGACGGTGCCGCCGGTGATCGTGTACTTGGGGTGGCCCGCGAGGGAGTAGGCGAGGGTCGACTTGCCGGAGCCGTTGGGGCCCATGATGGCGTGCGTCTCGCCCTGCTTCACGGTCAGGTCGACGCCCTTGAGGATCTCCTTCGTGGCGTTGTCGGCCTCGACGGTGACGCGCAGGTCTCGGATTTCAAGCGTTGCCATGGATTGCCTCAGGACTCCTGGTTGAGGGAGACGAGCACGTCGTCCCCTTCGATCTTTACGGGGTATACGGGGACGGGGCGCGTCGCGGGGAGGCCGGACGGCTTGCCGGTGCGCAGGTCGAAGCTGGAGCCGTGCAGCCAGCACTCGATCTGGCAGTCCTCCACCTCGCCCTCGGACAGCGAGACGTTCGCGTGCGAGCAGACGTCGTGGATCGCGAAGACCTCGCCCGCGGTGTGCACGACGGACACCGGCGTGCCGTCGAGTTCCACCCGCTTCGGGGTGTCCTCCTCCAGCTCGCTCAGCGCACAGGCGCGTACGAAGGCCATCAGACGGTGGCCTCCAGCTCGGCCTCGATCTTCTCGAGCAGCCGCGCCTCGATGTCCTCGACGCCGATCTGCTGGACCAGCTCGGCGAAGAAGCCGCGGACCACCAGGCGGCGGGCCTCGTCGGCCGGGATGCCGCGGGCCATCAGGTAGAAGAGCTGCTCGTCGTCGAAGCGGCCGGTCGCGGAGGCGTGTCCGGCGCCCACGATCTCGCCGGTCTCGATCTCCAGGTTCGGCACGGAGTCGACGCGGGCGCCGTCGGTCAGCACCAGGTTGCGGTTCATCTCGTAGGTGTCGGTGCCCTCGGCCTCGGCCTCGATGAGCACGTCGCCGATCCACACGGCGTGCGCGTCGTCGCCCTGGAGCGCGCCCTTGTAGACGACGTTGGACTTGCAGTGCGGGACGTTGTGGTCGACCAGGAGGCGGTGCTCCTGGTGCTGGCCGGCGTCGGTGAAGTACAGCCCGAACAGCTCGGCCTCGCCGCCGGTGCCGGCGTACCGCACGCGCGGGTGCAGCCGTACGAGGTCTCCGCCGAAGGTGACGACCACGGACTTGAAGGACGCGTCCCGGCCGATCAGCGCGTTGTGCTGGGCCACGTGCACGGCCTTGTCGTCCCAGTCCTGGACGGAGACGACGGTCAGCTTGGCACCGTCGCCCAGGATGTAGTCGACGTTGGCGGCGAGCACCGCGTCACCGGTGTGGTCGATGACGACGACGGCCTCGGCGAAGGCGCCCAGCTCGATCACCTGGTGGCCGAAGCGGACGCCGCCCTCGCCGTGCACGGCGATCCGGATGGGCTCGGTGAGCACCGTCTCCTTGGGGACGGTGACCACGCCGGCCTTCTCGAACGCGGAGTACGCCTGCGCGGCCACGCGGTCCACCGGGGTGCCGGCCTTGCCGATCCGGGCGTCGTCACGGCCGACGGTCTCGACGGTGACGCCCTCGGGCGCGTCCACCTCGACCTTGACGCCCTCGCCGGTCGCGACGGCGCTGCCGTCGTGCAGGCCGCGCAGGCGCTCCAGCGGGGTGAACCGCCACTCCTCCTCGCGGCCGTGCGGGACGGGGAAGTCCTGCACGTCGAAGGAGGGGGGCGCGCTCATGCGCGTGGCGACGGTCGACTCGGCGGCCACCGCGATCGAGCCGGCGGTGGTGGACCCCACCGGTGGGGGTCCCCCCGCCCGAACGGAGTTGAGGGCGGGGGAGTTCTGAGCCTCAGCCATGGCTGTCGGTCTGCTCGCTTTCTTACGTGAGTGGCGTGATGGGGACGGCGGTTGGTCTCAGCCGACCGCGCCTTCCATCTGGAGCTCGATCAGCCGGTTGAGCTCGAGGGCGTACTCCATGGGCAGTTCCTTCGCGATCGGCTCGACGAAGCCGCGCACGATCATCGCCATCGCCTCGAACTCGGAGAGACCGCGGCTCATCAGGTAGAAGAGCTGGTCCTCGGAGACCTTGGAGACGGTCGCCTCGTGGCCCATGGACACGTCGTCCTCGCGGACGTCCACGTAGGGGTACGTGTCGGAGCGGGAGATGGTGTCGACGAGCAGCGCGTCGCACAGCACGTTCGACTTGGAGCCGTGGGCGCCCTCGCCGATCTCGACCAGACCGCGGTAGGAGGTACGGCCACCGCCGCGCGCCACCGACTTGGAGACGATGTTGGAGGAGGTGTTCGGCGCCATGTGGACCATCTTGGAGCCGGCGTCCTGGTGCTGGCCCTCGCCGGCGAAGGCGATGGACAGGGTCTCGCCCTTGGCGTGCTCGCCCATCAGGTAGACCGCCGGGTACTTCATCGTCACCTTGGAGCCGATGTTGCCGTCGATCCACTCCATGGTCGCGCCCTCGTAGGCGACGGCGCGCTTGGTGACCAGGTTGTAGACGTTGTTCGACCAGTTCTGGATGGTCGTGTAGCGGCAGCGGGCGTTCTTCTTGACGATGATCTCGACGACCGCCGAGTGCAGCGAGTCCGACTTGTAGATCGGCGCCGTACAGCCCTCGACGTAGTGCACGTAGGCACCCTCGTCGACGATGATCAGGGTCCGCTCGAACTGGCCCATGTTCTCCGTGTTGATCCGGAAGTAGGCCTGGAGCGGGATCTCCACGTGGACGCCCGGCGGGACGTAGATGAAGGAGCCGCCCGACCACACGGCGGTGTTCAGCGAGGCGAACTTGTTGTCGCCGACCGGGATGACGGTGCCGAAGTACTCCTTGAAGAGCTCCGGGTGCTCCTTCAGCGCGGTGTCGGTGTCCAGGAAGATGACGCCCTGCTCCTCCAGGTCCTCGCGGATCTGGTGGTAGACGACCTCGGACTCGTACTGGGCGGCGACACCGGCGACGAGGCGCTGCTTCTCCGCCTCGGGGATGCCGAGCTTGTCGTACGTGTTCTTGATGTCCTCGGGCAGGTCCTCCCAGGACTCCGCCTGCTTCTCCGTGGAGCGCACGAAGTACTTGATGTTGTCGAAGTCGATGCCCGACAGGTCCGAGCCCCAGTTCGGCATGGGCTTCTTGTCGAACAGGCGCAGGCCCTTGAGGCGGAGCTTGGTCATCCACTCCGGCTCGTTCTTCTTCGCGGAGATGTCCCGGACGACCTCCTCGCTCAGACCTCGCTTCGCCGAAGCACCGGCTTCGTCGGAGTCCGCCCAGCCGTATTCGTACTTACCCAGGCCCTCGAGCTCAGGGTGGGCAGTCTCCTCGATGGGGAGAGTCATGCGGGGTTCCTCCCGGCCGTGCTTGCAGGTGCGTTGTGGGTGGTGTGGGAAATCTTGGGGATGAACGTCGTGCAGACGCCGTCACCGTGCGCGATGGTCGCCAGTCTCTGGACATGGGTTCCCAGCAACTGGGAGAAGATCTCGGTCTCCGCCTCGCAGAGCTGGGGGAACTTTTCCGCGACATGGGCGACGGGGCAGTGGTGCTGGCACAGCTGCTCGCCGACCGGTGCGCTGCGCGCCGTAGCAGCGTACCCGTCCGCGCTCAGCGCCCTGGCCAGGGCTTCGGTGCGCTCCTCGGGGGCGGCTGCCTCGATCGCCCGGCGGTAGGCGGCGGCCTGCTCGGCGATCCGCGCGCGGGCGAAGGCGACGACCGCCTCGTCCCCGCCGAACCTCTCCTGGATCCAGCGCAGGGCGTCGGCGGCGAGCTTGTCGTAGGACTGGTCGAAGGCGTCGCGGCCGCAGTCGGTGAGCGCGAAGACCTTCGCGGGGCGCCCACGCGTGCGCGTGCCGTACACCCGCTGCTCACGGGCCTCGACGACGTCGTCCGCGACGAGCGCGTCCAGATGCCGTCGGACGGCGGCCGGGGTCAGGCCCAGGCGGCCGGCCAGTTCGGTGACGGTCGACGGGCCGTGGTCCAGGATGGACCGCGCGACCCGGTTGCGCGTGGAGCGCTCACCGGTCGCGAGTTCCTCCGGAGCCTCGCCGACGTATTTCACAACACCATTGTTGCGTAATTCCTCAGCGCCGGGCAACCCACGCCAGGGGCGCCCGACGGTGCCCTGCGTCACTTAGGTTCACCTAAGCCGACCAGCGAAAACGATCTTTGATCGATCAAAACCGGTGGCACGGGCGATCCCCGTCGACCAGACTCCCCCACCATGCCGACACCTCTTTCGACCGGCCCCCTCGTCACCCGCGCCACCGTCACGGAGCAGCTGCGCGACCTGGGCGTCCAGCCCGGCGAGACCCTCCTCGTGCACTCGTCCCTCAGCCGCCTCGGCTGGGTCTGCGGAGGCGCGGTGGCGGTCGTCCAAGGGCTGCTGGACGCGGTGGGCCCGGACGGCACGATCGTCGTCCCGACCCAGAGCGGCGACCTCTCGGACCCGGCGCTGTGGGCGAACCCGCCCGTGCCGGAGGAGTGGTGGGAGCGGATCCGGGCGACGATGCCGGCGTACGACCCCCTGATCACGCCGTCGCGCGGGGTGGGCGTGATCCCGGAGACGGTACGCACCTGGCCGGGCGCCCTGCGCAGCGCGCACCCCCAGACCTCGTTCGCGGCGATCGGCCCGCGGGCGGCGGAGATCGTCGACGGCCACGCACCGGACTGCCGGCTCGGTGAGCACAGCCCGCTCGCTCGGCTGGAGGAGCTGCACGCGCGCGTGCTGCTGCTGGGCGTCGGCTACGACACCTGCACGAGCTTCCATCTCGCCGAGTACCGGATACCGTCCCCGCTCGTACGGGTCGGCCGCCCGGGAGCGGACGGGTGGGAGACGGTCACCGAGGTGTCGATCACCTCGGACCGCTTCGACGATCTGGGGCACGACTTCGAGCGGGACCGGCCCGTCGTGCGGGGCCGGGTGGGGGCCGCCGACGTACGGCTGTTCCCGGTGGCGGACGCGGTGGCGTACGCCGAGCGGTGGCTGGCGCTGCACCGGTCCCGCGAGGACGAGGTGGCCGCCGGTGGAGATCCCGTACCCGCCCGTCGGCGCCCTGGACGGCGAACCTAGACTCGGGCCCATGCGAAGTGAGCCCGTGGTCCAGGTTCAGGCCCTGGTGAAGCGGTACGGCACGAAAACCGCCGTCGACGGCCTCGACCTGGTGGCCAGAGCGGGCGTGACCGCCGTACTCGGCCCGAACGGCGCGGGCAAGACGACCACCGTGGAGACCTGCGAGGGGTACCGCCGGGCGGACTCCGGCACCGTCCGCGTCCTCGGCCTCGACCCGGTGCGGCAGGCCCGTGAACTGCACCCCCGCATCGGCGTGATGCTCCAGTCCGGCGGCGTCTACTCCGGTGCGCGGGCGGACGAGATGCTGCGGCACATGGCGAAGCTGCACGCGAACCCGCTGGACGTGGACGCGCTGATCGAGCGTCTGGGCCTCGGCAGTTGCGGCCGTACGACCTACCGCCGTCTCTCCGGCGGGCAGCAGCAGCGCCTCGCCCTCGCGATGGCCGTGGTCGGCCGCCCGGAACTGGTCTTCCTCGACGAGCCGACCGCCGGCCTCGACCCGCAGGCCCGCCACGCGACCTGGGACCTGGTCCGCGACCTGCGCGCCGACGGCGTCTCGGTGATCCTCACCACGCACTACATGGAGGAGGCCGAGCAGCTCGCCGACGACGTCGCGATCATCGACGCCGGCCGGGTCATCGCCCACGGCTCCCCCGAGGACCTGTGCCGCGGCGGCGCCGAGAACACCCTGCGCTTCACGGGCCGCCCCGGGCTGGACGTCGGCTCGCTGCTCAAGGCCCTCCCCGCTGACTGCTCGGCGGCCGAGCTGACGCCGGGCTCCTACCGGGTCGTCGGCAAGGTGGACCCGCAACTGCTCGCGACGGTGGCGTCCTGGTGCGCGCAGCACGGTGTGATGCCGGACAGGATCTCGGTGGAACGGCACACCCTCGAGGACGTTTTCCTCGAGCTCACCGGCAAGGAGCTGCGTTCATGATTCCGGCCCGCACAAGGACCTGCCGGGGGTCCGGGGGTTGGCCCCCGGGAAAGCACAGCCTGGAGCTCACCGGCAAGGAGCTGCGCCCGTGACGACGGCCACCGGTACGTACGCGCCGAAGCCCGGCGCGGCCCCCCTGCCCCGCATGATCGCGGCGCAGGCGGCGTTGGAGACCAGGATGCTGCTGCGCAACGGCGAGCAGCTGTTGCTGACGATCGTTATCCCGACCCTGCTGCTCCTGCTGTTCAGCTCCGTGGACATCGTCGACACCGGCGCCGGCAAGTCCGTCGACTTCCTCACCCCCGGCATCCTGGCGCTGGCGGTGATGTCGACGGCGTTCACGGGACAGGCGATCGCCACGGGCTTCGAACGCCGTTACGGCGTCCTCAAGCGCCTCGCCTCCTCCCCCCTCCCCCGCTGGGGCCTGATGACGGCCAAGACGGCATCGGTCCTGGTCACCGAGGTCCTGCAGGTCGTGCTGCTGACGGTGATCGCCTTCGCGCTCGGCTGGTCCCCGCACGGCAACCCCGTCGCCGTCCTGCTCCTGCTGGTCCTCGGCACGGCGGCCTTCTCGGGCCTTGGGCTGCTGATGGCGGGCACCCTGAAGGCGGAGGCGACGCTGGCCGCGGCCAACCTGGTCTTCCTGCTGCTGCTCGTCGGCGGCGGCGTCATCGTGCCGCTGACCAAGTTCCCGCAGGGTGCCCAGGACGTGCTGGGCCTGCTGCCGATCTCCGCGCTGTCGGACGGCCTGCGGGGCGTGCTGCAGCACGGGGCAGGCATGCCCTGGGGCGACCTGGGGATCCTGGGCGTGTGGGCGGTCCTGGGACTGGCCGTCGCCGGGAAGTTCTTCCGCTGGGAGTAGGGGCGGCATGGACCCTCGTGAAAGCGTGCACAAGCGGCGGCCTACCATGGAGCGCGTGCCGAACCTGACCCGCGCCGACGCCCTCGCGGCCGCGCGCAACCCGCTCGCCTTCATCGCCGCACGCTGGACCCCGACGCCTCGGACGGTCCAGCGGGCGGCCCTGTCCGCGCTCGTCATGTCCGTGATCATCGTGGTCACCGGTGGCGCGGTGCGGCTGACCGGGTCCGGGCTCGGCTGCCCGACCTGGCCCACCTGCACGGCCGACTCGCTCACCACGACGCAGGCCATGGGCGTGCACGGCGTGATCGAGTTCAGCAACCGCATGCTGACATACGTACTGTGCGCGGCGGTCGGCTGGGCGATCATCGCGGCGCGCTCGGAGAAGCCGTACCGGCGCTCCCTGACGCGGCTCGGCTGGGCGCAGTTCTGGATCGTGATGAGCAACGCGATCCTCGGCGGCATCGTGGTCCTGGTCGGGCTCAACCCGTACACCGTCGCGGCGCACTTCCTGCTGTCCTGCGGTCTGATCGCGGTCGCCGCCGTCATGTGGCAGCGCACCCGCGAGGGCGACGGGGAGCCGCGGCACCTGGTCGGCAGGCCGGTGCAGCAGCTGGTGTGGTTCCTGGTCGTCGCGTCCGTCCTGCTGATCGCGGTGGGCACGGTGGTGACCGGCGCGGGTCCGCACGCGGGTGACTCGAAGGAGGTCGACCGGATCCCGATCGACTGGGAGACGGTCGCCAAGCTGCACGCGGTGCTCGCCTGGATCGTGGTGACGCTGACCTTCGCCCTGTGGTTCATCCTCAAGGCGGTCGACGCCCCCAAGGGCCCGCTGGCCCGCACCCGCGAGCTGTTCCTGGTCCTGCTCGCCCAGGGCGTCATCGGCTACGTCCAGTACTTCACGCACCTGCCCGAGGTCCTGGTCGGCCTGCACATGCTCGGCTCCGCGGTGATCTGGATCTGGGTCCTGCGGGTGCTGCTGGCCCTGCGCGAGCGGCCCGCGGCGGAGGCGGAGCTGCCGGGTCAGGCGTACGAGGCCACGAGCGCGTCGATCGCCGGACCCAGGTAGCGCCTCGTCAGCTCGGCCCGGCGGGCCGTCCAGCCCTCGCCGGGCGGCGGCGGCTGTCCGTAGCGCCGTCGCCTGATGTCCTCGACGACCTCGACGGGCGCGCCGAGTCCGGGCAGCAGGTCCAGCGCCTCCCGCTTGGAGATGAGCCGTCCCTCGCGCAGGGTCACGCTCGCCCGGGCGAAGGTCACCAGGCCCATGTCGACCCAGATGTCCCGCTTCCACAGACGGGCCGTGTCGACGTGGGGACGCCAGTACTCCCGCTGGTCGCGCACGACGAAGTCCCTGAGCTCGCGCTCCGGCACCGGGGGCAGCACCGCGGCCGGCGGCTCACCCCGCAGGACCCGGCCGAAGGTGTGCAGTTCGCGCCGGGTGACCGGTGTGACCGCCCGCCGCATGACGTGCTCGTGCGCCCAGGTCAGGTGCCCGCGTTCCGTGTCTGCCAGCCTGCCCGGCGTCAGATAGCTGCAGTGCAGCCGGTCGGCGAGCGGCTGGGCGCGCAGGCGGCGGTGCAGGGCGACGACCGTGCGTACCGCGCCGAGCCGCACCGGGCCCGGCAGCACCGCGATCAGATCCAGGTCGCTGCGCCCCTCCTGGTAGTCGCCCCCGGCGAGCGAGCCGTGCGCCCAGACCGCCACGGGGGCGAGCGGGGCGAGGTCGTCGAGGAAGCGGGTCAGCAGGGCGTCGGTCGGCGTCGGCATGGCCCCAGTCTGGACAGGTCAGTCCAGCCCGTACACCCTGCGCGCGTTGCCCGCCGCGACCATCCCTGCCACCCGCTGGGCGTCCGCCAGCGCCCACGCACCCTCGGCCACCCAGCCGCCCAGCACCCGCCCGAGGGCCTCGCGGAAGAGGCGGGCACCCACCACGTGCAGTTCGGGCAGGCCGTGGGCCCCGCTGGAGAAGAGGATCTTGCCGAAGGGGGCGAGTTCGAGGATCTCGGCGAGGACCGTCGCCGAGCGGGCGCCGGTGCGGATCAGGGCGGCGCCCGAGTCGGTGTAGACGTGCGGGAAGACGCCGGCCAGGTGGGCCGCGTGGCGGTGGTAGGGGTAGCCGTGCAGGAGCACCAGGTCGGTGCCGAGACCTGCGGTGGCGCGGACGAAGTCCGTGAGGAGCACCGGGTCGGTGCGGTCGATGCGGGTGCCCGGCTCGCCGAGGCCGGCGTGGAGCTGGAGGGGCCGCCCGGAGGCCACGGCGATCCACAGGAGGTGCCGTAGCAGGACAGGGTCGTTCAGCTCGCCGCCGACCGCGCGGGCCGCCAGCCACCGTCCCGCCGCGCCCCGCACCTCCCCCGGGCCCGGCGGCTCGGGTGCCAGCGCGAGGCCGTGCCGTACGCCGGCGACGGAGGTGAAGGCGACGGCGCTCCCCGCGGCGCCGTGCACCGACTCGGCGAGGTTGGCGAGGAAGGACTCGACGGTGCCGGAGGTGTCGGCGACCTGCTCCGCGAGCAGCTCCAGCCGCACGATCTCGTGGGCGTCGGCGGCGCCGGTGGACGCCATCTCGCCAGGGCCGGTGAGGTCGCCGGGCAGCCCGGTGTCGACCAGGTAGGTCGTGATGCCGCTGCCGCGCAGGAGCCTGCGGCCCGCTTCCAGTACGCCGAGTTCACGACGCCGGGCCAGGTAGCGGGCGGGCGGGCAGTGCGGTTCCAGACCGAGTAACGGGGGGCACCAGCGGCGTAGCGCGAAGCCCGTCTGGGTGTCGAAGAGGGTGGTGCCGGGCGCGGGCGGGCCCTCGGTGCGGGCCAGCTGGGCCTCGAAGGTGCCTAGGCCCAGCTCTGTTCTGAGGACGCCGTGGCAGTACTGGTCCACCAGGGACGGCGTTTCGATCATTCCGGCTCCCCGCTGGGACGTGGTCTTGCACGTCCTAACGGGTGAACGGGGTGCGAGGTCGCGGCCTGATTTCGTGACGCGCCCGTCCCCGGCCGGTGTCGCTCAGCCGCCCAGCTGGATGCCGGCCATGCGCTTCCACTCGTAGGCGCCCGTCCGCACCTTCGCCGCGAACTCGCCGTCGAAGGATTCGTGGGTCGTGATGCCGGACTTCTCGACCGCCTTCTCGGCGATCTCCTGCGTGCGGGCCACCAGGTCGCCCCAGGTGCCGTCGTCGCCGACGAGGACGATGCGGGCGCCGCGTTCGCCGATGTGGGCCACCTGGCCCTCGGCGCCGCCGTGCGCCTTGGAGAAGGCGTCGATCCGCTTGGCGAGCTTCGCCGCCTTGCGCTCGGCCTTCGCGTCAACCTGCTGCGTGTCTGCCATGGCCAGGATGCTACCGACGAGTAGATCGTTTGGCGACGGGCGGGGTGAGTGACCCCCGCCTCAGCGGCGCCTCAACGGAGGAAGGGGTCCACGGCCACCGCCACGAACAACAGCGACACATAGGTGATGGACCAGTGGAACAGGCGCATCTCCTTGAGCTTGCCGCCCGTCACCTCGGCCTTCGCGCGATTCTGCAGGGCGTGCGCCTCCCACAGCCACCAGCCGCCCGCCGCCAGGGCGACGGCGGTGTAGAACCAGCCGGTGTAACCGAGGGGGGTCAGCAGCAGGGAGACGGCGACCATGACCCAGCTGTAGATCACGATCTGCTTGGCGACCACCTTGTTGGAGGCGATGACCGGCAGCATCGGCACGCCCACGCGCGCGTAGTCCTCCTTGACCTTCATCGACAGCGGCCAGTAGTGCGGCGGCGTCCAGAAGAAGATCACCAGGAAGAGGATGAGCGGGGCCCAGGAGAGCGAGTCCGTCACGGCCGACCAGCCGATCAGCACCGGCATGCAGCCCGCGATGCCGCCCCAGACGATGTTCTGCGCGGTGCGGCGCTTCAGGATCATCGTGTAGACGACGACATAGAAGAGGAGCGCCCCGAGGGAGAGCCAGGCCGAGAGCCAGTTGACGGTCAGGCCGAAGAGCAGGGTGGAGACGACCGCGAGGGAGATACCGAAGGCCAGGCACTCGCGCGGGCTCACCATGCCGGTGACCAGCGGCCGCTGCGAGGTGCGGTCCATCAGCGCGTCGATGTCGCGGTCGATGTACATGTTGAGCGCGTTGGCGCCGCCCGCGGAGAGGTAGCCGCCGACGCAGGTGAGCAGGACCAGCTTCAGGTCCGGCACGCCCTGCTGGGCGAGGAACATCACCGGAACGGTGGTGATGAGCAGGAGCTCGATGATCCGCGGCTTGGTCAGCGCCACGAATGCCTTGACACGGGCCCCGAACGGCCGGTGACGCGGGCTCTCGCTCGCACCGATTACCCCCGCTGGACGGGATTCGACGGCCGTCACGCACACCCCTACAGAGACATCCCAGCGAGCCGGACCGTGTGAATGCCCGGTAAAGGCTCGCGCGTACCACGCCACTGTAGACGTTGCCCATACCCCGACCTTCGCGGGGGTGGGGTCGTGTTGGCGGGGGTCGCCCGACGGCGGCTCACGACCCGCTCATCGGTCGTACCGAAGCTCGATTGAGCAGTCAGATGAGCGGCTCCGTATTCAGTTGCCGAATACGCATCACCGCAGTCGGGAGGCGGATCTCCCGCGGGCCCGGCAGTCTGGAATGACTCGAAAAAACGCGCTTGTTCCGGGGGTAGGCTCGACAACGGCCGGTGGGCGTCCAGTGCACCGGCGTTCGAACATGTGGAGAGGAGCCCTGACCCAGGGTGAGCACCAAGCCGACCACCACAGACCTCGAGTGGACCGAGTTGGACCAGCGGGCCGTGGACACCGCCCGCGTCCTGGCCGCCGACGCCGTACAGAAGGTCGGCAACGGCCATCCCGGTACGGCGATGAGCCTGGCGCCCGCCGCCTACACCCTCTTCCAGAAGGTGATGCGGCATGACCCGGCCGACCCCGACTGGGTGGCCCGCGACCGCTTCGTGCTGTCCGCCGGCCATTCGTCCCTGACCCTCTACACCCAGCTCTACCTGGCCGGCTTCGGCCTGGAGCTGGACGACCTCAAGGCGTTCCGCACCTGGGGCTCCAAGACCCCCGGCCACCCCGAGTACGGCCACACCAAGGGCGTCGAGACGACGACCGGCCCGCTGGGCCAGGGTGTCGCCAACGCCGTGGGCATGGCGATGGCCGCCCGCTACGAGCGCGGCCTGTTCGACCCCGAGGCGGCGCAGGGCGAGTCCCCGTTCGACCACTTCATCTTCGCGATCGCCGGTGACGGCTGCCTGCAGGAGGGCATCTCCGCAGAGGCGTCCTCGCTGGCCGGCCACCAGAAGCTCGGCAACCTGATCCTGCTGTGGGACGACAACCACATCTCGATCGAGGGCGACACCGAGACGGCCGTCTCCGAGGACACCGTCAAGCGCTACGAGGCCTACGGCTGGCACGTGCAGCGCGTCGCGCCGAAGCCGGACGGCGACCTCGACCCGCACGCGATCTACAACGCGATCGAGGCCGCGAAGAAGGTGACGGACAAGCCGTCCTTCATCGCGATGCGCTCGATCATCGCCTGGCCCGCTCCGAACGCGCAGAACACCGAGGCAGCGCACGGCTCGGCGCTCGGCGACGACGAGGTCGCGGCCACCAAGCGCGTCCTCGGCTTCGATCCGGAGAAGTCCTTCGAGGTCTCCGACGACGTCCTCAAGCACACCCGCCAGGCCCTGGACCGCGGCCGTGAGGCGAAGGCCGAGTGGGAGAAGTCGTTCCAGCTGTGGCGGCAGAACAACCCGGAGCGCGCGGCCGAGTTCGACCGCATCAACGCGGGTGAGCTGCCGGCCGGCTGGGAGGAGAAGATCCCGGTCTTCGAGCCCGGCAAGGGCGTCGCCACGCGTGCCGCGTCCGGCAAGGTGCTGCAGGCGCTCGGCGCGGTGATCCCCGAGCTGTGGGGCGGCTCCGCGGACCTCGCGGGCTCCAACAACACGACGATCGACAAGACGTCGTCGTTCCTCCCGGCGGACAACCCGCTGCCGGAGGCGAACCCGTACGGCCGCACCGTCCACTTCGGCATCCGCGAGCACTCCATGGCCGCGGAGCTGAACGGCATCACCCTGCACGGCAACACCCGTGTCTACGGCGGCACGTTCCTCGTCTTCTCCGACTACATGCGCAACGCCGTGCGCCTCTCGGCGCTGATGCACCTGCCGGTGACCTACGTGTGGACGCACGACTCCATCGGCCTCGGCGAGGACGGCCCCACCCACCAGCCCATCGAGCACCTCGCCTCGCTGCGCGCCATCCCGGGCCTGAACGTGGTCCGCCCGGCCGACGCCAACGAGACCGCGATCGCCTGGCGCGAGATCCTGCGCCGCTACACCAAGGTCTACGGCAAGGGCGCCCCGCACGGTCTGGCGCTGACCCGTCAGGGTGTGCCGACGTACGAGCCCAACGACGATGCTGCGAAGGGCGGTTACGTCCTGTTCGAGGCCGAAGGGCCCGAAGGGCAGAGCGCCGCGCCGCAGGTCATCCTCATCGCCACCGGTTCCGAGGTGCACGTGGCCGTCGAGGCGCGTGAGCAGTTGCAGGCGGACGGTGTGCCGACGCGGGTCGTGTCCATGCCGTCCGTGGAGTGGTTCGAGGAGCAGGACCAGGGGTACCGGGACAGCGTCCTGCCGCCGCAGGTGAGGGCGCGGGTCGCGGTCGAGGCCGGTATCGGGCTCACCTGGCACAAGTACGTGGGGGACGCCGGACGCATCGTTTCCCTGGAGCACTTCGGTGCTTCCGCGGACGGCAAGGTCCTCTTCCGCGAGTTCGGCTTCACTGCCGAGAACGTGGCCGCCCAGGCCCGGGAATCCATCGTGGCCACCCAGCGCTGACGCTCATATACGACACGTAGGAGATGTAATTCCATGACAGACGCACTCAAGCGCCTCTCCGAGGAGGGCGTCGCGATCTGGCTGGACGACCTGTCGCGCAAGCGGATCACGTCCGGCAACCTCGCCGAGCTGATCGACCAGCAGCACGTCGTGGGCGTCACCACCAACCCGACGATCTTCCAGAAGGCGATCTCCGAGGGCGACGGCTACGACCAGCAGCTGTCGGACCTCGCCGCCCGCAAGGTCACCGTCGAAGAGGCCATCCGCATGATCACCACGGCGGACGTCCGCGACGCCGCCGACATCCTGCGCCCGGTCTTCGACGCCACCGAGGGCCAGGACGGCCGCGTGTCGATCGAGGTCGACCCGCGTCTGGCCCACGACACCAAGGCCACCGTCGCCGAGGCCAAGCAGCTCGCCTGGCTGGTCGACCGGCCCAACACCCTCATCAAGATCCCGGCCACCCGGGCGGGCATCCCGGCGATCACCGAGGTCATCGGCCTCGGCATCAGCGTCAACGTCACGCTGATCTTCTCGCTGGAGCGCTACCGCGAGGTCATGGACGCCTACCTGGCCGGCCTGGAGAAGGCCAAGGAGCGCGGCCTGGACCTGTCGAAGATCCACTCCGTGGCGTCCTTCTTCGTGTCCCGCGTGGACACCGAGGTCGACAAGCGCCTCGACGGGATCGGCACCGACGAGGCCAAGGCGCTGCGCGGCAAGGCCGCCGTCGCCAACGCCCGGCTCGCCTACCAGGCGTACGAGGAGGTCTTCTCCTCGGACCGCTGGGGCAGGCTGGAGAACGCGGGCGCCCGCAAGCAGCGTCCGCTGTGGGCCTCGACGGGCGTCAAGGACCCGGCGTACAAGCCGACCCTCTACGTCGACGACCTGGTGGCGCCGAACACGGTCAACACCATGCCGGAGGCCACGCTGCACGCCACCGAGGAGAGCGGCTCGATCACCGGCAACACGATCGCCGGGACGTACGAGCAGGCCCGCGCCGACCTCGACGCGGTCGAGAAGCTCGGGATCTCCTACGACGACGTCGTGCAGCTCCTGGAGGACGAGGGCGTCGAGAAGTTCGAGGCGTCCTGGAACGACCTGCTCAAGTCGACGGAGGCGGAGCTGGAGCGCCTCGCTCCCTCGGAGGGTTGATCTTTGTCGAGCAGCAACCCGCTGCGTGACCCCGCCGACCGACGGCTCCCGCGTATCGCGGGGCCGTCGGGCCTGGTCATCTTCGGCGTCACGGGCGATCTGTCACGGAAGAAGCTCATGCCCGCCGTGTACGACCTCGCCAACCGGGGTCTGCTGCCACCGGGCTTCTCGCTGGTGGGCTTCGCCCGCCGCGACTGGGAGCACGAGGACTTCGCCGAGGTCGTGCACGACGCGGTCAAGGAGCACTCGCGCACGCCGTTCCGCGAGGAGGTCTGGCAGCAGCTCATCCAGGGGATGCGCTTCGTCCAGGGCACCTTCGACGACGACGACGCCTTCGAGCGGCTGCGCGGCACCATCGAGGAACTGGACAAGGCGCAGGGCACGGGCGGCAACTTCGCCTTCTACCTGTCCGTGCCGCCGCGGTCCTTCCCCGTGGTCATCCAGCAGCTGAAGAAGCACGGGCTGGCCGACCAGACCGGTGGCTCCTGGCGCCGCGCGGTCATCGAGAAGCCCTTCGGCCACGACCTGAAGTCGGCCGAGGAGCTCAACAAGGTCGTCCACGAGGTCTTCGGCTCGCACCAGGTCTTCCGCATCGACCACTACCTGGGCAAGGAGACCGTCCAGAACATCCTGGCGCTGCGCTTCGCCAACACGATGTTCGAGCCGATCTGGAACCGGTCCTTCGTGGACCACGTGCAGATCACCATGGCCGAGGACATCGGCATCGGCGGCCGGGCCGGCTACTACGACGGCATCGGCGCCGCCCGTGACGTCATCCAGAACCATCTGCTCCAGCTGATGGCGCTGACGGCCATGGAGGAGCCCGCCTCCTTCGACGCGGACGCGCTGGCCGCCGAGAAGACCAAGGTGCTCGGGGCCGTGCGGCTGCCCAAGGACCTGGGCCGCAGCACCGTGCGCGGACAGTACGCGGAGGGCTGGCAGGGCGGCGAGAAGGCGGTCGGGTACCTCCAGGAGGAGGGCATCGACGCCAACTCCAAGACCGACACGTACGCGGCGATCAAGCTCGAGGTGGACAACCGCCGCTGGGCTGGCGTCCCGTTCTATCTGAGGACCGGCAAGCGGCTGGGCCGCCGGGTCACCGAGATCGCGGTCGTCTTCCAGCGGGCCCCGCACTCCCCGTTCGACCACACGGCGACGGAGGAGCTGGGCAAGAACGCGATCGTCATCCGCGTCCAGCCGGACGAGGGCGTGACGGTCCGCTTCGGTTCCAAGGTGCCGGGCACGTCCATGGAGATCCGGGACGTGTCGATGGACTTCGCGTACGGCGAGTCCTTCACCGAGTCGAGTCCGGAGGCGTACGAGCGGCTGATCCTGGACGTCCTGCTCGGCGACTCGAACCTCTTCCCACGCACCGAGGAGGTCGAGCTGTCCTGGAAGATCCTCGACCCGATCGAGCAGTACTGGGACTCCAACGGCAAGCCCGCCCAGTACCCGGCCGGTACCTGGGGCCCCGTCGAGGCGGACGAAATGCTCGCACGAGAGGGACGGAGCTGGCGCCGGCCATGAAGATAGACCTCACGGACACCACGGCCAGCAAGATCAACAAGGCGCTGGTGCAGGGCCGGCGGGCCATCGGCACGCCGGCCGTCGGCATGGTGCTCACGCTGGTCATCGTGACGGACGAGGAGAACGCGTACGACGCTCTGAAGGCGGCGAACGACGCCTCGCGCGAGCATCCATCGCGCACGCTCGTCGTCATCAGGCGGGTCTCCCGCTCGCCCCGCGACCGCACGTCGTCCCGCCTGGACGCGGAGGTCCGGGTGGGCGCGGACGCGGGGACGGGTGAGACCGTCGTGCTGCGCCTGTACGGCGAGATCGTGGACCACGCCCAGTCGGTGGTCCTGCCCCTGCTGCTGCCGGACGCGCCCGTCGTCGTCTGGTGGCCGGTGAACGCGCCGCTCGACCCGGCGAACGACCCCCTGGGCGCCCTCGCCCAGCGCCGGGTGACCGACACGTACGCCGCCGAGCAGCCGGTACGGGAGCTCACGGCGCGCGCCGACACCTACACCCCCGGCGACACCGACCTCTCCTGGACCCGCATAACGCCCTGGCGTTCCATGCTGGCGGCCGCTCTCGACCAGGTCACCTGCACGGTGGAGGCCGTCGAGGTGGAGGGCGAGGAGTTCAACCCGAGCTGCGAGCTGCTGGCGATGTGGCTGGCGGACCGGCTGGACGTGCCGGTGAAGCGGTCGCTGTCCTCGGGCCCCGGCCTGACGGCGGTCCGCATGCACACCGACGGCGGCCCGATCACCCTGGACCGACCGGACGGTTCCCTGGCGACCCTCTCCATCCAGGGCCAGCCGAACCGGGCGGTGGCGCTGAAGCGGCGCGAGACGGCCGAGCTGATCGCGGAGGAGCTGCGGCGGCTGGACCCGGACGACACATACGCCTCGGCACTGCGGTTCGGGGTGGACCGGCTGAACGAGGGCCCCTCCTTTCAGGAACCGGCTCCCAAAGGAGAACCGGTCAGCGCGGGAGAACAGGTCACCGCAGGAGACGTCGCCGGAGGATCGGCCGACGAGCCTGTCGCCGTCGAAACGCCTGTCGAGGACGCTGCGAAAGCTCCCGCGGCACAGGCGGCGGCGCCGGAACCGGTGAAGCAGCAGTCCAAGAAGGCGGCGGCGAAGTGAGCACTCCGCAGCTGGTCGTGCATCACGACAAGGAACTGATGGCGCAGGCCGCCGCGGCCCGCCTGATCACGAAGATCGTGGACGCGCAGGCCTCCCGCGGCTACGCGTCCGTGGTCCTCACGGGCGGCCGCAACGGCAACGGCCTGCTGGCGGCGCTCGCGGCCGCCCCGGCCCGGGACGCGATCGACTGGGCGCGTCTGGACCTGTGGTGGGGCGACGAGCGCTTCCTGCCCGAGGGCGACCCGGAGCGCAACGTCACCCAGGCCCGCGAGGCCCTGCTCGACGCCGTCCCGCTGGACCCGAAGCGCGTGCACGCCATGCCGGCGTCCGACGGCCCGTACGGCACGGACGTGGAGGCGGCGGCGGAGGGCTACGCGCAGGAACTGGCGCGTGCGGCCGGTCCCGAGAACCATGGGTCGGTGCCCACCTTCGACGTCCTGATGCTGGGCGTGGGCCCGGACACCCATGTAGCCTCGCTCTTCCCGGAGCTGCCCGCGGTCCGCGAGACGGAGCGCACGGTGGTGGGCGTCCACGGCGCTCCCAAGCCCCCACCGACCCGGGTCACCCTGACCCTCCCCGCCATCCGCGCGGCCCGCGAGGTCTGGCTGCTGGCGGCCGGTGAGGACAAGGCGGAGGCGGCGGCGATCGCCCTGTCCGGCGCGGGCGAGATCCAGGCCCCGGCGGCGGGCGCCCAGGGCAGGCAGCGCACCCTGTGGCTGCTGGACGACGCGGCGGCCTCGCAACTGCCCCGCTCGCTGTATCCACCGGCCTCGCCGTGAGCGTGCGGTGGGGGGTCCCTTCGGGAGCCCCCACCGTCTCATTTCACGGACCCGGCCATCACGCCCTGCACGAAGTGCCGCTGGAACGCGAAGAACACCACCAGCGGGACCACCAGCGACACGAACGCCCCCGGTGCCAGGACGTCGATGTTGCTGCCGAACTGCCGGATCTGCGACTGGAGTTCCACCGTCAGCGGCTGTGACGAGCTGTCCGCGAACAGCAGGGCGACCAGCATGTCGTTCCACACCCAGAGGAACTGGAAGATGGCCAGCGAGGCGATGGCGGGGCGCCCCACGGGCAGCACCAGCCGCGTGAAGATGCGCCATTCGCTGCCGCCGTCCATGCGGGCGGCCTCCAGCATCTCCTTCGGCATCTCGGCGAAGTAGTTGCGCAGGAGGAACACGGCGAACGGCAGGCCGTAGGCCACGTGGAAGAGGACGACCCCGGGGATGGTGCCGAACAGACCCAGTTCGCCGAAGAGTTTGGCCACCGGCAGCAGGCCGATCTGCACCGGCACCACCAACAGGGCCACGACGACCAGGAAGACGGCCTCGCGGCCGGGGAAGTCCAGCCAGGCGAAGGCGTATCCGGCCAGTGCGGCGAGGACGACGACCAGCGTCGTGGCCGGCACCGAGATCAGCACCGTGTTCCAGAAGGCCTGCGTGATGCCCGCGTTCTTCAGCAGCGCCGAGTAGTTGTCGAAGGACAACTGGCCGGGGCTGGTGAACGCCGTCCACCAGCCGCTGCTCGCCGAGTCCCCGGACGACCGCAGCGAGGACAGGAACAGTCCCGCGAGCGGGGTCAGCCACACCAGGCCGATCAGGACGAGGAAGGCCTGCACCAGCCCGCTGCCGAGGACTCGGCGTACCGCGTTCATCGCTGACTCCTTCGGAAACGACGGACGTTGAAGACCATGGCGGGGACCACCAGCAGGAGGAGCAGGACGCCCAGCGCGCTGCCCAGGCCCTGGTTGTTGCCGCCGCCGAAGGACACCAGCCACATCTGTGTGGCCAGCACGGTCGCGTCCTCCTGCACCGGCCCCGGCGCGATGATGTAGACGAGGTCGAAGACCTTCATCACGTTGATCACGAGGGTCACGAAGACCACCGTCAGCACCGGGGCCAGGAGCGGGACCGTGATGCGGCGGAAGATCTGCCACTCGTTCGCGCCGTCCATCCGCGCCGCCTCCAGCGCGTCCCGGGGCAGGGTGGCCAGCCCCGCCCCGATCAGCACCATCGCGAAGCCCGTCCAGATCCAGACGTACGCCCCGATGATCGCCGGCGTGACGAGCGCGGGACCGAGCCAGGAGACTCCCTGGTACGGCTGCGCGAAGTTGGAGGCCGGCAACTTCACCGTGTACGAGCCGGGCTTGAGCCCCGTGAAGCGGAAGGAGCCGTCGGCCGCGGTCGTCGTGGCGGCGACCGTGCCGCCGTCCCGCACGGCCTCGACCCGCATCCGGGGCAGCCCGCTCTCCCGCGGGTCGACCTTCCCCCGTACCCCTCCCCCACCGGGCGTGAAGTCCAGGTAGACGACCCCGCGCACCTCGTCGGCGCCCGCGCTGCGGTGCGCGGCCGGGTAGGCGGGCTCCGCTCCCTTCGGCAGGTCCTTGGGCGCGACGCCCACCAGCCCGAGCGTCACCGAACTCCCCGGTGAGACGGTGGAGTTCGTGCGGTACGAGCCGTCTGCTCCCTTGGCCAGGCCGAATCCCGCCCGGGCCCGGGCGGTCGGATAGGCCGACGTGCCCTTGAAGGCGTCGTGCATCCCGACCACGGCAGCGTTCAGCACGCCCTGGTGCGGGTCCTCGTCGTAGGCGAGCCGGAAGATGATTCCGGCGGCCAGGAAGGACACGGCCATCGGCATGAAGAGCAACAGCTTGAAGGCGGTCGCCCAGCGCACCTTCTCCACCAGCACGGCGAGGATCAGACCGAGGCCGGTCAGCAACGCGGGCGCGACGACGACCCAGATGACCGTGTTCCGCACGGCCTTGAGGGTCGCCGGGTCGCGGAACATCTCGGTGTAGTTCTCACCGCCCACGAACCGCGTGCCGGACGCGTCGAAGAAGCTGCGGCCGATCGAGAACAGCACCGGGTAGACGACGAGCGCGCCGAGCAGGAGCAGCGCGGGGAAGACGAACAGCAGGGCGACGATCCGGGCCCGCCGCCGGGATCTCCGGGCACGTTCGACGAGCCCTGTCCCGGGCGGCCTCGTCTCGTTCACCAAGGTCGCGGTCACGGCCCGTCAGCCCTTGTACGCCTTGGCCGCCGCGGCTTCCAGCTTGGCCGCGGTGCCCTTCGGGTCGGACGGGTCGCGCAGGAAGTCCTGCAGCAGTTTCCACTCGCCCGCGCCCTTGGTGCCGCCGAACGCGGCCGGCGCCTGGTCGGACATGTCGAAGCGGACCGAGTCACCGGCGCCGACGAGGGACTTGGCGGTCGCGCGGGTGACGTCGTCGGCGTAGGCGCTCGGGTCGAGCTTCTTGTTCGGGGACAGGAAGCCGCCCGCCTTCGCCCACACCGCCGCCGCCTCGGGGGTCGCCAGGTACTCGAGGAGCTTCATGCCGGCCTTGGCGTTCTTGCCGTCCTTCAGCACCACCGCCGCGTCGCCGCCGCTGACCACCGGCGCCGAACCGCCGTCGACGGCGGGGAACGGGAAGAAGTCCGCGTCCTTGCCGATGCTCCTGCCGAACTGGTCGTGGGCCACCCCGGCGACGAAGTCGCCCTCGTAGACCATGCCCGCCTCGGGCTTGGGCCCGAACACCTTCTCCACCGAGCCCGGGAAGTCGGTGTTGAGGGCCTCCTTCTGGCCGCCCGCGATCAGCTGCCTGTCCTTGAACAGCCTGCCGAGCGTGCCGAGTGCCTTGACCACGCTCGCGTCGGTCCACTTCAGCGTGTGGGCGGCGAGGGCGTCGTACTTCTGGGGGCCCGCCTGGGAGAGGTAGATGTTCTCGAACCAGTCGGTGAGGGTCCAGCCGTCCTCGCCGGCGACGGAGAAGGCGGCGAGCCCGGAGTCGGAGAGGGTGTGGCCGTCCTTCAGCATCTCGTCGTACGTCTTCGGCGGCTTGACGCCGGCCTGGTCGAGGGCGGCGGGGCTGTACCAGACGGTCGACTTGTGGGCGGCCTTGAAGTAGAGGCCGTACAGACGGCCGGCGACGCTGCCGTACTTCTTCCAGACGGGGGCGTAACCGGCGTCCACCGCCTTCTCGGTGGTGGCCGACAGCGGGGTGAGCCAGCCCTTCTTCGCGAACTGCTGCAACACACCGACCTGCGGGACCATCACCACGTCGGGAGCGTTGCCGCCCTCGATCTTGCTGCCGACGACGGTGGAGACGTTGTCCCCCGTCGACACGAACGCGGTCTTGGCGCCGGTCTTCGCGGTGAACGCGTCCAGCACCTTCTGGAAGTTCTTCTGCTCGCTGCCGGTCCAGACACCGGCAACGGTGACCGTCTGTCCGTTCAGTGCCTTGTCGCCGCCGCCCGCGGTGACCGGTCCGCCGCCTCCGCAGGCGGTCGCGCCGAGGGCCAGGGCGAGGGCGGTACAGCCGGTGAGCAGGGTCGTGCGTCGTCGCATCATCGTTGATGTCCCTTCAGGGGGTGGGGAGGTGACGGGTGATCAGAGATCGCTGATCCACCAGGCGGCCGTGGAGCCGGGGAGCACCCCGGCCGGGCACGGGCCGCTGGACAGCAGGGGGGTGCCGGAGACCGGCGAAGGCGTGGGCGCCGTCCCGAAGTTGACCGCGCACACGAGTCCGTCGCCGCGGACGAAACCGAGGACACCCGGCGGGGTGTCCAGCCACCGCAGCGCCCCCTCGCCCAACTGCGGTAGTGCGGCGCGGAGTTGGAGGCCGTCCCGGTACAGGTGCCAGAAGGAGCGGGTGTCGGCGAGGGCACGGTCGGTGGCGTACTCGGCGAAGTACTCCGGCTGCGGCAGCCACGGCCGCGCGCTCTCGGCACCGGAGGTGAAGCCGAAGGGCGAGGCCTGTCCGGACCAGGGCAGCGGGACCCGGCAGCCGTCGCGGATCCTGGCGCGACTGCCCGTGCGCCGGAAGATCGGGTCGGTCAGCACGTCGTCGGGCAGGTCGACGACCTCGGGCAGCCCGAGTTCCTCGCCCTGGTAGATGTACGCGGCTCCGGGCAGCGCCAGCATCAGCAGCGCGGCGGCGCGGGCGCGGGCGGCGCCGAGTCCGCTGCCCTCGGTGGCGGGTTCGCCGTACCGCGTCACCGTGCGCACCTGGTCGTGGTTGTTGAGGACCCAGGTGACCGTGGAGCCCGTGCCGGCGATGTCCTGCATGGCCTCCGAGATGACCTTGCGGAAGGCGTCGGGGTCCCAGGGGGCGCTGAGCAGGTCGAAGAAGAAGGCCTGGTGGAGCTCGTCGGGGCGGACGTACCGGGCGTGTTCGCGGGCGGTCGGGACGGACACCTCGCCGACCAGCAGCCGCTCGCGTCCGTCGCGGGCGGTGTACTCCTCGCAGGTGGCCCGCCAGCGCCGCCACACGTCGTGCACCTCGGGCTGGTTCCAGGCCAGCGGGTTGACCGAGTCGCGGGTGCGGGCGTCGGCCTCGGGGTCGTCCGAGTCGGGCAGGTCCGGGTGCTTGTAGAGGCCGGCCGCCACGTCGATGCGGAAGCCGTCGATCCCCCGGTCCAGCCAGAAGCGCAGCACCCGGTCGAACTCGGCGCCGATCTCGGGGTTGCGCCAGTTCCAGTCGGGCTGCTCGGACGCGAACATGTGCAGGTACCACTGGCCGTCGCCGACCCTCGTCCAGGCGGGGCCGCCGAACATGGAGTGCCAGTTGTTGGGCGGTTCGGCACCGTCCGGGCCGTGTCCGTCGGCGAAGTGGAACCGGGCCCGGGCCGGGCTGCCGGGTCCGGCCGCCAGCGCCTCCTGGAACCACGGGTGCTCGCTGGAGCAGTGGTTGGGGACGATGTCGAGCAGCACCTTGACGCCGAGCCGCCGGGCGGCCGCCATCAGCAGGTCGAACTCGGCGAGGTCGCCGAAGAGCGGGTCGACGTCGCAGTAGTCGGCGACGTCGTAGCCGTGGTCGTGCTGCGGGGACGGGTAGAAGGGGCTCAGCCAGATCCCGTCGACGCCCAGCTTCTTCAGGTACGGCAGCCCCGCCCGGACCCCGGCGAGATCGCCGACGCCGTCACCGGTGCTGTCCAGGAAGCTGCGGACGTACACCTGATAGATCACCGCGTCCCGCCACCAGCGGTACTTACTCAGCATGCATGCATGTTAGGTAGGCGTGTCGAGAAGGTGTCAATGAACGAGCAGGAAGCTACCGTCGAGTCAGCCCTTAATATGGCGATTTATGAGACAAGAACGGGCGCAAGAGAGACCAGCGCGTTACTTAACGAGTAACTATCGAGAGCTGCCTAGCGACCCGGGATCGCGGCCAGCTCCCGCGCGAGACGCCGCACCGCCGCCGCGGGCGTCTGCTGCCCGGTCAGCGCGTCGTGCACGACCGCCTGCACGACCAGGCTGACCTGGTCGTAGCGCGGGCTCTTGGGGCGCGGCATCGCGGAGATCACGCTCGCGCGCAGGGTGGGGAGGTACGGAAACCGGCGTACCAGACCGGGATCGTCGTACAGCGCGGCCCGCACGGGCGGCAGCGCGCCGCGGGTGAGGACCTGGCGCTGGACCGGCTCGCTCGTGAGGTAGGCGATCAGTCGCGCGGCCGAATCGGGGTGCCGGGCACGGGTGTTGACGGCGAGATTGGAACCGCCGAGGACGCTGGTGCCGGGGCCGTGCGGTCCGGGCAGCGGCACGGCGCCGATCTTCCCGGCGACCGGGGAGCCCTTGGCGGAGGCGAGGACGTAGGCGTAGGGCCAGTTGCGCAGGAAGAGCAGCCTGCCGTCCTGGAAGGCCCGCTTGGACTCCTCCTCCTTGTAGCCGAGCGCCGCCCGGGGGATCCAGCCCTCGCGCACCCCGCGCGCCAGGAACCCGATCCCCTCCCTGGCCGCCGCCGAGTCGACGGTGACGCGGGCACCCTCGTCGCCGAGGATCGTGCCGCCCGCCGAGTAGACGGCCTCGGCTGCGTTGACGGTCAGGCCCTCGTACGGCAGGAACTGCCCGGCGTAGCCGCCGAGTCCGTACTTCGGGGCGATGGTCCTCGCGTCGTGTTCCAGCTCGGCCCAGGTGCGCGGCGGCGGGACGCCCTCCTTGGCGAGGACGTCCTTGCGGTAGAGGAGGAGGCCGGCGTTGGTGACGTAGGGGACGGCGTACAGCCGTCCGTCGTAGGTGGCGGTCCTGACCACCGGCTTGAGGAAGGTGTCGAGGGGGAAGCGGTCGCGGGGCAGCGGTCGGATCCAGCCCGCCGCCGCGAACTCCGAGGTCCAGCTGACGTCGATGTTGAGGACGTCGAAGCGGCTGCGGTCGCCGTCGCGCAGGTCGGTGGTCATCTGGGCGTGGGTCTCGTCGGCGGAGTCCGGGAGCTCGACGAGGGTGACCTTCTCGCCGGGGTGGGTGCGGTTCCAGCCCTCCAGGAGGGGGCCGAGATAGCCGGTCAGGTCACCGGCGGTCGCGAGGGTGAGGGGGCCGCGACCGCTGCCGGCCCCCTCGTCGGCACGGGCGCCCGAGGTGACGTAACCGGCGAGGATCACGACCAGGACGAGGAGCCCCCTACCGGCGGCGTGTATCCACCGCATAGGTTCCTCCTTGCACACCTGCACCGGTCACCTTCGTCCGGAGTCAGAGGCCATGTATACCTGTTAGGTATGGGCGATACTAGGGCCTGGCGTCAATCTCCCGTCGTCCGCCCGAAGGGCGGGCCCGGCGGTGTCTGGTGCGTGCGATCGCTAGGCGCCGGAGCGCTCTTGTGGCGGAGCCACGTGGGCGGTTCGGCAACGCGGCGAGCGCGCGTGCCAGACACCGCCGGGCAGGCGGGAGACTGACGGCAGGCCCTAGGGGTCTGGCCCACATTAGGCGGACGGGAGGACTGCGGTAGTGCGCCTGCCTCTCCTGGCACTTCTCGCGCGCGGTCCGGCCCATGGCTACGAGCTGAAGCAGGACCTTGAGCAACTGCTGGGCTCCGCGTACCCTCAGCCGAACGTCGGCCAGATCTACGTGACCCTCGGCCGTCTCGAGAAGCAGGGACTGATCGAGGGCGAGGACGTCGAGCAGTCCAGCCGGCCCAACAAGAAGGTCTACCACCTCACCGAGGCCGGGCGGGCCGCACTGCGTGTGTGGTTCGAGGAGCCCGAGGACGAGCCGCGGGTGCGGGACGAGTTCTTCATGAAATTGGCGCTCGCTCCGCAGACGGGTCTCGCCGACCAGATCGCCCTGATCAACAAGCAGCGGCGACAGTATCTGAACACCATGCGGCAGTTGTCGAAGCTGGCCGCCGCCGAGGACCGGGACAACCGTGTCGCCCAGTTGCTGATCGAGGGCGCGATGCTGCACCTGCAGGCCGACCTCGACTGGCTGGAGCGGTGCCAGGAAGAGCTGGAGGAGCTGGAATGAGCGAGCGTCCCGCTCCCGTGCTGCGCGCCGAGGGCCTGGTCAAGACGCATCACGGCGAGGGTGCCCCGGCGCACGCGGTGCGCGGGGTCGACCTGGTGGTGACGCGAGGCGAGTTCGTGGCCGTCACCGGGCCCTCCGGCGCCGGCAAGTCGACCCTGCTGCATCTGCTGGGCGGGCTGCAGCGGCCCGACGCCGGCA
This sequence comes from Streptomyces sp. NPDC101152, assembly GCF_044768275.1. Lineage (NCBI taxonomy): Bacteria > Bacillati > Actinomycetota > Actinomycetes > Kitasatosporales > Streptomycetaceae > Streptomyces > Streptomyces sp. NPDC101152. Next base: position 41,627 of record NZ_JBIWPO010000017.1, read on the forward strand.
GCGTGTGGCTGGACGGGGCGTGCGCGGACGGGTGGAGCGAGGCGCGCTGGGCGGTGGAGCGCAGGAAAGGGATCGGGATCGTCTTCCAGTTCTTCAACCTGGTCTCCAACCTGTCGGTCGCCGACAACGTGGAGCTGCCGGCGCTGCTCGCCGGGGTGCCGCCGAAACGGGCGCGCGCCGAGCGGGAGGGGCTGCTGGACGAGCTGGGGCTCGCGGGCAAGGAGCGGAGCCTGCCCGGTGAGCTGTCCGGCGGTGAGCAGCAGCGGGTCGCGCTGGCCAGGGCCCTGGTCAACCACCCTCCGCTGCTGCTCGCGGACGAGCCCGCCGGCAGCCTCGACAGCAAGGGCACCCGCGAGGTGATGCGGCTGCTGTCCCGCTTCCACCGCCGGGGCCAGACGATCGTTCTGGTCACCCATGACGCCCGGCTCGCGAGCGCCGCGGACCGGGTGATCAGCTTCTTCGACGGCCGCATAGCCGACGACGCGGACCTGGACGACACGCTGTCCCGCCGGACCGGCATCTCCGGGGTACTGGAGTTCAAGGACTGACATGCGGACGTACGACGACGGTGAGCGCGCGGACGCCCAGGGCGCGGGGAGCTGATCTCGTGCGGGCGACTCTGCGCTGGGCGCATTCGGATCTGCGGACACATCGCGGTGAGGCCTTGTTCCTGGTGCTCGCGACCGCGGGGATCGTCGTGTCGCTGCTGCTGGCGACGGCTCTGTTCGGGTACGCGACCAACCCCTGGCAGCGTGTCTTCACCCAGGCGCGTGGTGCCCACGTCTGGATCCACACGGGCCCGTCCGCCGACGTGCGCGCACTGTCGGGCCTTGACGGGGTCGAATCCGTCGCCGGCCCCTATCCCACCGCCGCCACCACCCTCGTCTCCCGCGGCACCCGCGCCGCCGCCGAGCTTCGCGTGACGCCGGACCGCCCCACCGTCGGCCGCCCGCTGCTCACCGCCGGCCGCTGGCTCGACCCCGCCACCCCCGACGGCGTCGTCCTGGAGAGCCGTCTGGCCCGTGCCCTGCTCGCGGTGCCGGGCGACCGGCTGACCCTGCCGGGCGCGGCACGCACGGTGACCGTCCTGGGCGTGGCCGACAGCGCGGAGCCCCGCTACCGCCCCGGCGAGCAGCCCGGCCTGGTCTGGGCCCTGCCCTCCGCCGTACCGCACCCCACCGGCCAGGTCATCGGCCTGCGCCTGACCGACCCCGAGGACACCGACTACGTCGTCCAGCGTGCCGTCACCGTCCTCGGCGCCGGCGCCATCGGCGGGGTGTCCACCTGGAAGCAGGCCCGCGCCGAGGCCCAGGGCGACAACCGGCTGCTCGGCCAGGTGCTGGGCCTGTTCGGCCTGGGTGCGCTGATCGCGGCCGGACTCGCGGTGCACGGCGCGATCGCCACCCGTATCCGGGGGCACCTCCGTGACATCTCGGTCCTCAAGGCGATCGGCTTCACGCCGGCCCAGGTCGTGCGGGTGTTCCTCTTCCAGCACGTCGCGTACGCACTGCTCGGCGCCGTCGGCGCGGCGGCGCTGACGCAGGCCCTGGGCAGCCGTGTCCCGGGCCGCCTCGGCGACGCGGTCGGCGTCTGGCAGGGCCTGCCGGGGCACACCCCGGCCCTGGCGGCGATACCGGCGGGCGCCGTCCTGTTCATCGGCGCGACGACGGGCCTGGCGGCCTGGCGAGCGGGGCGGGTACCGCCCGTACCGGTACCGCGGCCCCCGGTCTCCCGCGGCGGGCGTCTGTCGGGGGCGGCACGGTGGGCGCTCGGGGTGCGGCTGCCACCCGCGCTGATCCTGGGCTGGCGGACGGCGTTCACCCGCCGGGTCCGCTCGCTTGCGACCATCACCCGGCTTGCCCTGCCGCTGCTGCTGATCGTGGTGGCGATGAGCGCCTGGACCACCATCGACCGGGCGCAGAACCGGCCCGAGCGGATCGGGCTGCCCGCCGCGCTGTCCGTGCACACGGACGCGGGCCTCGACGACCGGGCCGCCCGCGCGCTGCTGGCCCGCGATCCGCAGGTCGCCGCCGTCTACCCGGGGGTGGAGGTGGCCGCGCTGGTCCCCGGCCAGACCGCCACGATCGCCCTGCGCGGCTTCGGCACCCGGCAGGAGCCGTATCCCTACACCCTCGCCGAGGGCCGCCCGGCACGCGGCGGCGACGAGGCGGTGGCCGGGCAGGGCCTGCTCGACCTGCTGGACGTCCGGGTCGGCGACTGGGTGCGCATGACCGTGGGCGACCAGCCGCAGATCCTGCACATCGTGGGTCGCAGCATCGAACCGGAGAACGCCGGCCGGGTCATCTCCACCTCCCTCGACACCCTCCGCGGGAACGACCCGCACCTCACCCCGACCCTCTACCAGCTGCGCCTGCGCCCCGGCACCGATCCGCACACGGTCGCCGGACGGCTGGCCGGTGCCGGGCGCGGGCATCTGGAGGTGCACGCGGTCGCCAACCCGGCCGACGGACTCTCGCCGTTGCGCTCGGTCGTCCTCGGGCTGATCGGCGTCCTCGCCCTCATCGGGATCGTCGAGCTGCTGACCGCGATCGGCGGCATGGTCCGGGAGGGCGAACGCGATCTGCTGGCCCTCAAGGCCATCGGCCTGTCCCCGCGCCAGATCACCTCCGTCACCGTCACGGCCACCGGCTGCACCGCCCTGGCCGCGGTCGTCGTCGGCACGGCCCTCGGCACGCCCCTCGCGCACTGGCTGATCGACAGCCAGGGCAGATCGAGCGGCATCGGCGCCGGGATCGCGCAGAGCCCGTCGCCGGCGCTGCTGGTCCTGTTCGCGGTGGCGGCGGTGCTGGGCGCGGCCGCGCTCGCCGCCGTTCCCGCCGCCCGCGCGGCCCGCCGACGGCTGGCGGACACGTTGACCGCGGTGGCCTGAGCGACCGCCTCACCACCGGCCGCGCAGCTCCCGGTACTTGGCAGGCCAGTACCTCCACGCCTTCGGTCAGCGCGATTCGCACTCGCACAAACCGTAGCGGGCACCACTGACAACCGGTCCTGGGACAGCTCCGGCCAGTCACCCACAGGGTGCCCGGCCGGCCGTCAACTCCTAGATCTCGCCCCGCAGTTTGGCGAGCGCCTCGGCGAGGATCGCCTCGCCGTCCGCGTCGCTGCGCCGCTCCCGGACGTACGCGAGGTGCGTCTTGTAGGGCTCGGTGCGCGGCGGGTCCGGCGGGTTGTCCCGGTCCTGACCGGCCGGGAAGCCGCAGCGCGGGCAGTCCCAGGTCTCGGGAACCTGCGCGTCGCTGGCGAAGCTGGGCTGCGTCTCATGCCCGTTGGAGCACCAGAAGGAGATGCGCAGACGCGGCGCGGACTCGCCGCGCTCGGCCTCGCCCATCGGCCCCGCCCCGACCCGGCTTCCTCGGATCGCGTTGCCACTTGCCACGGTCGTAACTCCCTGCGTGATGGTGCCGCGAAGCGAGTCGGCGTGTCGCTTCGTTGCGAGCGCCTCAGTCTACGTAAGGCCCAACGCACGTCCAGTGGTTGGAGTTACAAGCCCCACACCTAGACGCAAGCCCCATGATAGGCCGCGCTCAGCTGCGCGTACCGAACATGGGGCCTTACGTGCGGAATGGAAGTGCTGTGTGCGTGTTGCCGCTCAGCTGTTCGTCTTCACGACGACTTCATGATGATGCCGAGGACGACAATGCACGCGAACCACAGCAGACCGATCACCAGGGTGATGCGGTCGAGGTTGCGCTCGGCGACCGAGGACCCACCGACGGACGACTGCATGCCGCCACCGAACATGTCGGACAGGCCGCCGCCCTTCCCCTTGTGCATCAGCACCAGCAGCATCAGCAGCAGGCTGAAGACGATCAGGGCGATCGAGAACCCCAAAACCACGGCTGGACCAACTTCCTCGGACTCGATGGACGACGCGGGGTCCGGCACAGTGCTGGACCCCGCAAGGGTACGACGGATCGCGCCTAGGGCCTACTCACTGGTCACGGAAGCGCACGATCTTGACGAACTCGTCGGCGTCGAGCGACGCGCCGCCCACCAGCGCCCCGTCGATGTCGGCCTGTGCCATGATCTCGGCGACGTTGCCGGACTTCACGGAACCGCCGTACTGGACGCGGACCTGGTCGGCCAGCTCCTGCGTGTACAGCTCGGCGAGCTTGGCGCGGATGGCGGCGCAGACCTCCTGCGCGTCCTCGGCGCCGCAGACCTTGCCGGTGCCGATGGCCCACACGGGCTCGTAGGCGATCACGACGGACTCGGCCTGCTCCGCCGGGAGGTCCTTGAGGCCGCCCTCGACCTGGGCGAGCGTGTGCGCGACGTGGTTGCCCGCCTCGCGCACGTCCAGCTCCTCGCCGACGCACAGGATCGGGGTGAGGCCGTGCTTGTAGGCCGCCTTGACCTTGGCATTGACGATCTCGTCGGTCTCGTTGTGGTACTGGCGGCGCTCGGAGTGGCCGACGACCACGTAGGTGCACTTCAGCTTGGCCAGCATCGGCCCGGAGATCTCGCCGGTGTAGGCGCCGGAGTCGTGCTGCGAGATGTCCTGGGCGCCGTACTTGATCCGGAGCTTGTCGCCGTCGACCAGGGTCTGCACGGAGCGCAGGTCGGTGAAGGGCGGCAGGACGGCGACCTCGACGGCCTCGTAGTCCTTGTCGGCCAGGGCGAAGGCGAGCTTCTGGACGTGCGCGATGGCCTCGAGGTGGTTGAGGTTCATCTTCCAGTTGCCCGCCATGATCGGCGTGCGAGTGGTCATAGCGGGGTCAGTCCTCCAGTGCGGCGAGGCCGGGGAGCGTCTTGCCCTCGAGGTATTCGAGGGAGGCGCCGCCACCGGTCGAGATGTGTCCGAACGCGGTCTCGTCGAAGCCCAGGAGGCGGACGGCCGCGGCGGAGTCGCCGCCGCCGACGACCGTGAAGGCCGGGGAGTCGAGGAGGGCCTGGGCGACCGCCTTGGTGCCCTCGGCGAAATCGGGGTGCTCGAAGACGCCCATCGGGCCGTTCCAGAAGACGGTGGCCGCGTCGATGATCTTCGAGGTGTACAGCTTGCGGGTCTCCGGACCGATGTCCAGGCCCATCTGGTCGGCGGGCACGGCGTCCGCGGCGACGGTGGCGGGGTTCGTGGCGGCCTTGGCCTTCAGGTCCGGGAAGGCGGGGCCGACCAGCGCGTCGACGGGCAGGACCAGCTCGACGCCGGTCTTCTCGGCCCGCTCGATGTACTCGAGGACCGCGGGGATCTGGTCCTCCTGGACGAGGGACTTGCCGATCTCGTGGCCCTTGGCCTTGAGGAAGGTGTACATCATGCCGCCGCCGATGAGCAGCCGGTCGGCCTTGCCGAGCAGCTCGTCGATGACGGCGAGCTTGTCGGAGACCTTGGCGCCGCCGAGCACGACCACGTAGGGGCGCTTGACGTCCTCGGTGAGCTTCTTCAGGACGCCGACCTCGGTGGCGATGAGGTACCCGGCGTAGTGCGGCAGCCGGGCCGGCAGGTCGTACACGGAGGCGTGCCGCCGGTGCACCGCGCCGAAGCCGTCGCCGACGTACACGTCCGCGAGGGCCGCGAGCTGGTCGGCGAACTCGCCGCGCCCGGTGTCGTCCTTGGCGGTCTCGCCGGCGTTGAAGCGCAGGTTCTCGATGACCGCGACCTGGCCGGGCTGCAGGCCGTTCACCGCGTCGTGGGCGGCGGGGCCGACGGTGTCCTGGGCGAAGGCGACCGGGGCACCGAGGAGTTCGGCGAGCCGCTCGGCGGCGGGCAGCAGCGAGAAGGCGGGGTCCGGGGCACCCTTGGGGCGGCCCAGGTGCGAGGCGACCACCACCTTGGCGCCCGCCTCGGCGAGGGCCTTGACGGTGGGCAGGACGGCGCGGATGCGGCCGTCGTCGGTGATGAGGCCGTCGGCGAGCGGCACGTTCAGGTCGGCGCGGACGAAGACCCGCTTGTTGTCCACGCCTTCGGCGAGAAGTTCGTCGATCGTCTTCATGAGGGACTCCTGGTGAGGGCTGCTCTGATCGTACGAGAGCTGTTCTGTACGTGAGTCAGGGCCCGGGCGGCGCGTCCCTGCGCCGCCCGAGCCCTGCTCTCACAGCAAAGTGCCTGCTCTGGGGATCAGAGCTGGTTGCCGACGAAGACCGTGAGGTCGACGAGGCGGTTGGAGTAGCCCCACTCGTTGTCGTACCAGCCGAGGATCTTCACCGAGGTGCCCTCCTGGACCATGGTCAGGGAGGAGTCGAAGGTGCAGGACGACGGGTCGCTGACGATGTCCGAGGAGACGATCTCGTCCTCGGTGTAGGTCAGGTAGCCCTGCAGTTCGCCCTCGGCGGCCTTCTTGAAGGCGGCGTTGACCTCGTCCTTGGTGACCTCGCGGGACAGCTCCACGACGAGGTCGGTGGCCGAGCCGGTCGGGACCGGGACACGCATGGCGATGCCGTCCAGCTTGCCCTTGAGCTGCGGGAGGACCAGCGCGGTGGCCTTCGCGGCACCCGTGGTGGTCGGGATGATGTTCTCGGCGGCGGCACGAGCGCGACGCAGGTCCTTGTGCGGGAAGTCCAGGATGCGCTGGTCGTTGGTGTACGCGTGCACCGTCGTCATCAGGCCCTTGACGATGCCGAAGTTCTCGTCGAGGACCTTCGCCATCGGCGCCACACAGTTGGTGGTGCAGGAGGCGTTGGAGATGACGTGGTGGTTCGCCGGGTCGTACTTGTCCTGGTTGACGCCCATCACGATGGTGATGTCCTCATCCTTGGCCGGGGCCGAGATGATGACCTTCTTGGCGCCGCCCGCGATGTGCTTCGCGGCGTCTTCCTTCTTCGTGAAGATGCCGGTGGACTCGATGACGATGTCGGCGCCCAGCTCGCCCCACGGGATGTCGGCGGGGTTGCGCTCGGACAGGACCTTGATGGTCTTTCCGTCGACGGTGATGGTGTCGGCGGTGTGCGACACCTCGGCCTTGAGGCGGCCCAGGATGGTGTCGTACTTGAGCAGGTGAGCGGTGGTCGCGGTGTCACCCAGGTCGTTGACAGCCACGATCTCGATGTCAGCACCCTGCTCCAGCAGCGCGCGGAAGTAGTTGCGACCGATACGACCGAAGCCGTTGATGCCTACGCGGATCGTCACGAACCGATCTCCTCGTTGGTACGCCGGCCATGCGGTGCCGGCGAGCTCTGTTTGGGATGTCCCCGACCACCCCCGACCCTACCTCCCTGAGGGCCCCGCGGTGACATCGAGATGCCGCATACACGGGCAGGCGGTCCGTACCCGCCAGTAGGGGTACGGACCGCCCGGCTCGAAAGTTCTGGTCACTCTTTTTGACTACGGAGAGCTAGTCATCGTTGACCAGGCTGTTCACCTTCCCAGAGCGGCGAGCGCCTTCTTGACGAGTGCGGCACGGTCCGCCGCCGCGCCGACGTGCTCCAGGCCGAAGCCCAGCAGCACCGTCCGGTCGGTGGTGACGGCGCCGTACGTCTTGAACAGGGCTCCGGTGCGCTGCCAGTCGTCGAGCACGGCCGGGCTGCCCGCGGGCGGTCCGGGGACGTGCCAGGCACCGAGCGAGGTCTCGAATCCCTCGGTCTGTGTCGCCGTGCCGTCGAGGACGAGCGAGGCCTCGTCGGCGAGCACTCCGTGGCCGCCGGTCCCGGGATCGCTGACGTAGCTGATGGAGACCTCGACCGACTTGCCTGCGTAGGCGCTCAGTCCGTACTCGACCTGCTGCCAGCCGTTGGAGGCGCCGGTCAGGCTGTTCCAGGAGCCGCTGGTTCCGGTCGCGGTACAGCCGCTGCTCGCCACGGTCAGGTAGTGCCTGAGCCACGGGTGCTCGTTGACCAGGAAGCCCGCCTCGCAGTCGGACGGCACGGCCTTGCTGGTCGCGCCGCCCGCCTCCGGGAGCGTCGTCCAGTCGTCCGCGCCGGTGGTGTGGGCCTCGACGATGACGTGGTCGTAGCCGGGCTCGGTGTCCCACAGCAGCCGGCTGCGCAGGGCGGGTTTGTCGGCCGCCGACACCCCGGTGAGGTCGATGGTGCGGGTGAGGCGCTTGTACGCGTCGTCGGTGTGCACGGCGGCCGCCATGTAGGAGCCCGCGTAGGGCCCGTACGGGTTGACGGTGCCGGCGAACTGGCCCGCGCCGGCGCTCGCGAACTGCGGGTACTTGTCGGCGGGCAGCGAGTCGGAGGTGACGGCGTAGGTGCCGGCCTTGTCGAGCGGGTTTCCGGGCGCGGCGCCCAGGGCCCCGCTGAAGCCGCCGAGTTCGCCGGAACCGGTGAAGCCGGTGGCGCCCGGTGTCGACGTACGGGAGTAGGCGCCCAGGTAGTACTGGCTGAAGTCGTCGGACAGGGTGCCGCCGCCGAGGTCGACGTCGCCGCCGGCCTGCTCGCCTGCCTCGATCAGCTTGCCGCCCTCGTTGAGGTAGGCGCGCAACTGGAGCTGGGTGGCGTTGCCGGGGGCGCTCGCACCGGTGTAGTGGACGACGGTCCTGAAGTGCTTCAGCACCCCGAGCGCGTCGGGCGCGCCCTGGGTGGCGACGTCCCAGACGACGGCCTTGTGTCCGTTGGCCTTCAGCGCGTCCACGTAGGTCTGCGCCTGCGTGGCGGCGGCTCCCTCCTCGGCGACGACGAGGGTGTCGGCCTGCGCCCGCTGGGCGACGGTGTACGTGAAGTGCTCGCTGGAGACCTTCTTGCCGGCTCCGGACCGGCCGGTGAACCACACCTCGACCTTGTCGCCCGGGCTGCCGTCGCCGACCTTGGCCCGGTACTCGTCGAAGTGCAGGTTGTCCTGGCCGCCGTAGGTCTCGCCGCCCTTCCAGGCCCGCAGCGGCCGGTGCTTCGTTCGGCCGCCGTTGACGCGGTAGTCGAGCTCCTTGTCGCGGATCGCCTTGCGGACCACGACGGAGACCTCCTGGTCGGCGCCGCGGGAGTACGACGTGGAGAACGTCGCCGGGGTGAAGTCGGCGGCCGTCAGACCGAGCGAGGAGGACGGTGTGTCGGGGTGGGCGGCGGTCTCGGCGACCGAGAGGGCGAACGGGACGTTCTTCTCGAACTCCTGCTGGATCAGGTGTTCGTCGTCCGGGAAGTTGAAGACGGACTGGCAGTCGGCGGCGTTCCACTGGTCGTTCGGGTCGAGGTTCGACGCCGTCTGGCAGGTCGACATCTCGGGGGTGAACATCGACATGCCGTTGACGTTGGCGGCGTGGCCGTCCGCCTCGCCGTTGGTGGTGTACAGCTCCGAGGAGACCTGCGGGCGGTAGCCGGGGATCGCGGAGTGGTCCGGGGAGCCGGCGAGTGCCTTGTAGACGACGTCGTCGGGGGTGGGGGTGGCGACCTGCCAGCCGACGCCGTAGAGGAGGAGTTGGGCGGCGGAGTGGTAGTTGACGCCGTAGGAGAAGCGGATGCGCTTCTCGAAGGCGTCGATCGCCCTGGTCTCGGGTTCGGAGGCCGGGCTCGCGCCGCGGTAGGTCTCGCTGGTGGGGTTCGGGGAGGAACCCTCGTCGTCGTAGCCCCACTTGTAGGGGAAGTTGCGGTTGAGGTCGACGCCGTCCCCGGTGGAGATGACGCCGTCGCCGTTGACGTCCCGCAGGTTCTTGCGCCACAGGCGGGTGGTGGAGTTCTTGAAGGTGTAGTCGTAGCCGTCGGGGTTGGCCGAGATGACGAACCAGAGTTCGGTCGTGTCGACGATCCTTCTGATGCGCTTGTCGGTCTTGTAGTGGTCCAAGTAGTAGTGCATCAGCCGGCGGGTCATCTCCGGCGTGATCCACTCGCGCGCGTGCTGGTTGGACAGGTACAGCACGGAGGGTTTCGAGCCGTCCTTCGTTTTCTTCGCGTTCTTGGTCAGTTTGAGCGCGAGGATGTCCTGGCCGTTGATCGTCCTGCCGATGGAGACGACCTTGGTCAGCCCGGGGTTCCGCTGCCCGGTGCGGACGATCTCCTCCTTGAGCCCACCGCTTCCGCTGTACGGGCGGAACACGCCCTGGGCCGCGTTCTCGACCCGCTTCTCCGCCTTGGCCGAAAGTGTGTGCTCGGTGAGGTCGACGCCCTGCTTCTCGAGCTTGTGGGCCTGCTCACGGGTGAGGTAGAGCTCGACCGAGGCGGTGCCCTTCGTGGGGACCTGCTCGGCGAGTTCCTGGCCGTCCTGCCCGGCCGCCAGCAGCAGGGGTACCTGCCGGGCGGTGACGTCCGCGCGGTAGACGTCGACCTCGTTGGGGTCGGAGCCCTGTGACGGTCCGTTCTGTGCCTGGGCGATGGGCGCGAGGCTCGCTCCGCCGATCAGGAGCGCGCCGACAGCGAGGATCGATCTCGCTCTGTGTCTCATGAACCCCCCTAGCCGTGTTTCGTCACGCCGACGAATCGCTTGCCAGGCTCATGCCACTTCAGGGCTGAGTCAAGAGCGCCTCAAAGACAGTAAAACGCCGGTGCCGACGGGCCCAAGTGGGCGTCGGCACCGGCGTGTTGGAGCCTCGGGTCAGCCGACCAGGTGGTCGGCCATCTCCTCGGTGATGCTCGACTCCGTGCCCGGGATGCCGAGGTCGGAGGCGCGCTTGTCGGCCATCGCGAGCAGCCTGCGGATACGGCCGGCGACCGCGTCCTTGGTCAGCGGCGGGTCGGCGAGCGCGCCCAGCTCCTCCAGGGACGCCTGCTTGTGCTCCATGCGCAGGCGTCCGGCGGCCGCGAGGTGCTCGGGCACCTCCTCGCCGAGGATCTCCAGCGCGCGCTGCACACGGGCGCCGGCGGCCACGGCCGCGCGAGCGGAGCGGCGGAGGTTGGCGTCGTCGAAGTTGGCGAGACGGTTCGCCGTGGCCCGCACCTCGCGGCGCATCCGGCGCTCCTCCCAGGCCAGCACCGACTCGTGCGCGCCGAGACGGGTCAGCAGCGCGCCGATCGCGTCGCCGTCGCGGACGACGACCCGGTCCACGCCGCGCACCTCGCGGGCCTTGGCGGCGATCGACAGCCGGCGGGCGGCCCCGACCAGGGCGAGGGCGGCCTCGGGGCCGGGGCAGGTCACCTCCAGGGAGGAGGAGCGGCCGGGCTCGGTGAGCGATCCGTGCGCGAGGAAGGCGCCGCGCCAGGCGGCCTCCGCGTCGCAGGTGGCCCCCGAGACCACCTGCGGGGGCAGGCCGCGGATCGGGCGGCCCCGCCCGTCCACCAGGCCGGTCTGCCGGGCCAGCTGGTCCCCGCCGGCGACGACCCGGACGACGTAGCGCGAGCCGCGGCGCAGTCCGCCGGGTGCCATCACGATCAGCTCGGAGGAGTGGCCGAAGATCTCCAGGATGTCCCGCTTCAGGCGCCGGGCCGCCATCGCGGTGTCCAGCTCCGCCTCGATCACGATGCGCCCGCTGACCAGGTGGAGGCCGCCGGCGAACCGCAGGATGGCGGAGACCTCCGCCTTTCTGCAGCAGGTCCGGGTGACGGGGAGCCGGGAGATCTCGTCCTTCACCGCTGCCGTCATCGCCATGGGCCGATCCTTCCATGCATCCGAAAAATACGGTCGTACGCGGCGGCCAGCAGCTCCGGGTCGTGCCGCGGAGTTCCGTCCCTCCGGGCGACCGGAGCCAGCTCGACCGCGGCTCCGAGCCGCTCGGCGGCCTCGGTGAGCACGTCACGGTCGGGCACGGCGGCCTCGTCGGCCAGCACCACGTCCAGGGCGAGTTTAGGGGCGTGTCGTCCCAAAACCTCCAAATGACGCTGCGGGGAGAAGCCCTCGGTTTCTCCGGGCTGCGGCGCGAGATTCAGCGAGAGTACCCGGCGGGCCTTGGTCTCGGTGAGGGCGTCCAGGAGTTGCGGCACGAGCAGGTGCGGGATGACCGAGGAGAACCAGGAGCCGGGGCCGAGGACCACCCAGTCCGCGTCCAGCACGGCCTCGACGGCCTCGGGAACGGCGGGCGGGTCGTGCGGCACCACGTGCACGGACTGCACCTCGCCGGGCGTCAGCGCCACCGTCGCCTGCCCGCGCACGGTGTCCACGTCCTCCGGCCGCCGGGGATCGTGTCCCTTGACCAGGGCCTGCAGCTCCAGGGGTACGGCGGACATGGGCAGCACGCGCCCGTGCGCGCCGAGGAGGTTGCCGACCAGGTCCAGGGCCTGGACGTGGTCGCCGAGCTGCTCCCAGAGGGCGACGATCAGGAGGTTGCCGACCGCGTGGTCGTGCAGGTCGCCCTGGGAGGTGAAGCGGTGCTGGATCACCCGGGCCCAGGTCTGGCCCCACTCGTCGTCCCCGCACAGCGCGGCCAGCGCCTTGCGCAGGTCGCCGGGCGGCAGCACGCCCAGCTCGTCCCGCAGGCGCCCGCTGGATCCGCCGTCGTCGGCCACGGTGACGACGGCGGTGAGGTCGCCGGTGATCCGGCGCAGGGCGGCGAGCGAGGCGGACAGGCCCATACCGCCGCCGAGGGCGACGACCTTGGGCTGGGCACCGCGCCGGCGCGGCCGGGCGCCGCGGGCCTCGACCTGCCGTACCGCGCGGGAGTCGGGCGCCATCCGGCGCAGCCGGCTCAGCCGAGGAGAACGTTCCGTCATTCCCGTCCCATGTCCCGGTGCACGACCACCGTCTCCACGCCCTCGGCCGCCAGGCGCGCGGCGAGCTTCTCCGACATGGCCACCGAGCGGTGCTTGCCGCCGGTACAGCCGATGGCGATCGTCACGTACCGCTTGCCCTCGCGGCGGTAGCCGGCCGCGATGAGGCGCAGCAGTTCGGCGTAGCGGTCGAGGAACTCCTTGGCGCCGGGCTGGTTGAAGACGTACGCCGCCACCTCCTCGTTGAGGCCGGTGAAGGGGCGCAGCTCCGGGACCCAGTGCGGGTTGGGCAGGAAGCGCATGTCCGCGACAAGGTCGGCGTCCACGGGGAGGCCGTACTTGAAGCCGAAGGACATGACGGTGGCCCGCAGCTCGGGCTCCTCCTCACCGGCGAACTGGGCGTCCATCTTGGCGCGCAGCTCGTGCACGTTGAGGCTGGAGGTGTCGATCACCAGGTCGGCGTCGCCGCGCAGCTCGCGCAGCAGCTCGCGCTCGGCGGCGATGCCGTCGACGATGCGGCCGTCGCCCTGGAGGGGGTGCGGACGGCGGACCGACTCGAAGCGGCGGACCAGGGCCTCGTCGGAGGACTCCAGGAAGACGATCCGCCGGGTGACGTGCTTGGCCTCCAGGTCGGCGAGGGACTCCCGGAGGTTGTCGAAGAAGCGGCGGCCGCGGACGTCGACGACGACCGCGATCCGCGCCACGTTGCCCTGGGAGCGGGCGCCGAGCTCCACCATGGTGGGGATCAGCGCGGGCGGCAGGTTGTCGACGACGAACCAGCCGAGGTCCTCCAGACACTTGGCGGCCGTCGACCTGCCCGCACCGGACATGCCGGAGATGATCACCAGCTCGGGGATGGCCGCGTCGGGAAGCCCGGCCGTCTCGCTGGTCGTGCCCGTACTCACCTGTGCTCCGTCTCCGCCCTGGTCCTGTTGCCGGTCGTGCTCGTTCACATTCATGTCTCCTGCCCCCGTCGTTCGTCCGGGGCGCCCGTCGTCACGGGCTCCGCGCCCAAACCCGTGGTATCGGGTTCCTCCTCCATGATCTCTCCAGTCGCCGTGTTGACGGCGGGTGCGGCGGGGGCCACCTGGGCGAGGGCCACGGCGATGGTCTCGGCCGTCTTGCGGCCTATGCCGGGGACCTCGCAGATCTGGTCGATGGTGGCGGACCGCAGTTTCTTCAACGAACCGAAGTGCTTCAGAAGTGCCTGCTTGCGCGCGTCCCCGAGGCCGGGCACCTCGTCCAGGGGGCTCGCCTTGAAGCGCTTGGCCCGCTTGGTGCGCTGGTAGGTGATCGCGAAGCGGTGGGCCTCGTCCCGGACGCGCTGGAGCAGGTAGAGGCCCTCGCTGGTGCGGGGAAGGACCACCGGGTCGTCCTCGTCCGGCAGCCACACCTCTTCGAGGCGCTTGGCGAGGCCGCAGACGGCGATGTCGTCGATGCCGAGTTCGTCGAGGGCCTTCTTGGCGGCGGCGACCTGGGGCTGTCCGCCGTCGACGACGACGAGCTGCGGCGGGTAGGCGAACTTCTTGGGGCGGCCGTCCTCGTCCTTGAGGCCGCCGCCGAGGTCACCGCCGAGTTCGCCCACGAGGCCGTCCTCGTGGCCGTCCTCCACCCACTCGCCGGTCTTCTCCTTCTCGGCGAGGTAGCGGCGGAAGCGGCGGGTGATCACCTCGTGCATCGAGCGGACGTCGTCCTGACCGGCGAAGCCCTTGATCTGGAAGCGGCGGTACTCGCTCTTGCGCTGCAGGCCGTCCTCGAAGACCACCATGGAGGCCACGACGTCGTCGCCCTGCAGGTGCGAGATGTCGTAGCACTCGATGCGCAGAGGGGCGCTGTCGAGGTCGAGGGCGTCGGCGATCTCCTCCAGGGCACGCGAGCGCGTGGTGAGGTCGGAGGCGCGCTTGGTCTTGTGCAGCGCGAGGGCCTGCTGGGCGTTGCGCTCGACGGTCTCCATCAGCGCCTTCTTGTCGCCGCGCTGCGGGATGCGCAGCGAGACGCCGGAGCCGCGGCGCCCGGTGAGCCAGTCCTGGACGGGCCCGAGGGGGTCGGGCAGGGCGGGGACCAGGACCTCCTTGGGGACGGAGTCGCCCGTCTCCTCGCCGTAGAGCTGCTGCAGTGCGTGCTCGACGAGGGCGCCGGTGGTGATCTCCTCGACCTTGTCGGTGACCCAGCCGCGCTGGCCGCGCACGCGTCCGCCGCGCACGTGGAAGATCTGCACGGCCGCCTCCAGCTCGTCCTCGGCGACGGCGATCAGGTCCGCGTCGGTCGCGTCGGCGAGCACGACCGCGTTCTTCTCCATGGCCTTCTTCAGGGCCTCGATGTCGTCACGCAGCCGGGCGGCCCGCTCGTACTCCATCTCCTCGGCCGCCTCGCCCATACGCTTCTCCAGGCGGCGGATGTAGGTGCCGGTGCGGCCGGCCATGAAGTCGCAGAACTCCTCGGCCAGTTCGCGGTGCTCCTGGGGGTCGACGCGGCCGACGCAGGGCGCGGAGCACTTGCCGATGTAGCCCAGCAGGCAGGGGCGGCCGGTGCGGGAGGCGTTCTTGAAGACGCCGGCCGAGCAGGTGCGCACGGGGAAGACGCGCAGCAGCAGGTCGACGGTGTCCCGGATGGCCCACGCGTGCCCGTACGGCCCGAAGTACCGGACGCCCTTGCGTTTGTGGCCGCGCATCACCTGCACGCGCGGGAACTCCTCGTTCATCGTCACCGCGAGGTACGGGTAGCTCTTGTCGTCGCGGTACTTGACGTTGAACCGGGGGTCGTACTCCTTGATCCAGGAGTACTCCAGCTGCAGTGCCTCGACCTCCGTGGACACCACGGTCCACTCCACGGACGCGGCGGTGGTGACCATCGTCCGGGTGCGCGGGTGCAGGTTCGCCAGGTCCTGGAAGTAGTTCGCCAGGCGCTGGCGCAGGCTCTTCGCCTTTCCGACGTAGATCACCCGGCGGTGCTCGTCACGGAACCTGTACACCCCGGGAGAGTCCGGGATCTGTCCCGGCTTGGGGCGGTAGCTGGAGGGATCGGCCATGTCTCACACCCTACTGGCGAGGGCTGACACCGCGACGGGCCTGTGGACAACGCCCGACGCGTCGCCCCGTTGCCTGGGGCTTCGAGGCATCCGGCGCCGGCCGTCCGGCCCGCGGGTCTCGGCCAGGCGCGCGGGGCCGTTGAGCTTCAGGTGTTGTCGGGACTTGGTCAACACGCTTCAATGCGGGGGAACTCGGGGCCGTGAACGACGGCGTACGGATGTGAAGACGCCCCGACGCCGACGGGGTGACCCCGACACTCAGCGCGAACCCGGCCCGACCAGCCGTAGCGAGCATTCACAGAAAGGCCCCTGCATGCCGCACGCCACACAGCACGCGGACGTCGCCGCCGTCGCCACCGCGGAACTGGACTCGGCCCTGCGAGGCGGCCCCTTCCACGTCGCGCTGCGCGCCGCCATCGCCGCCCGCGGACTGCCGCTGCAGCGCGTGCAGCACCATCTTTCGCGCCACGGGGTCAAGGTCGGTGTCACGAGCCTGAGTTACTGGCAGCAGGGCGCCCGGCGACCGCAGCGACCGGAGTCCCTGCGGGCCGTGCGGGTCCTGGAGGAGATCCTCCAGCTGCCGGAGGAGTCCTTGATCCGACTGCTGGCCGAGACCGACGGGGGCGGGCCGGGGCAACGGCCCGGGAGCCGGTCCTACCGCTCCCTCGTGGAGGCCTCGGACGTCCTGGACCGGCTCCTGGCCGAGCTGCGCCTGCCGCCGGACGGCGGCCTGCACACCCTCGGGCACCACGAGCTGATACGCATCGGGCCGCACCGCGAGCTGGCCGGACGGGAGTCGCACCACATCGTGCGCGCCCACAAGGACGGCGTCGACCGCTTCGTGGCCGTCCACCACGGCGACCCGGGGTGCGCGCCGGAACGCATGCGGGTGCACGCCGTGGAGAACTGCCGCACGGGACGCGTGCGCGTGCACCGGGACAGCGGTGTGCTCGTGGCCGAGCTGCTGTTCGACACGCGGCTGCGGGCCGGGGACACCTTCCTCTTCCGCTACGACGTCGAGGACGGCACCGCCGGTGTCTCCCGTGAGTACGTCCGGGGCTTCGGACCGGCCGGCGGCCAGTACGCGCTGCAGGTGCGCTTCGACGCGCGCGCCCTGCCCGTACGCTGCCACCGCTTCGCCCAGCACTCACCGGCCGCGCCCCGCAGCGGCCGCCAGGAACTCCCCCTCAGCGGCCGCCACCACTCGGTCCACCTCGTCGAACCGCGGGTGCGCACCGGGGTCGTGGGCATCGGGTGGGACTGGGAGTGACCCGCGCCTGAGTCCGGCCCTCAGGCCCGCGGCCCGGCGACGATCTTGCCGTTCCTGGACTCCACCGGCAGCTCGTGCAGCGGCTCGGTGGCGGGCGAGCGCAGCACCTTGCCGGTCCGGGCGTCGAACTGGCTGCCGTGGCAGGGGCAGACCAGCGTCGTCCCCTGCAGCCTGTCGATCGGGCATCCCGCGTGCGTGCAGATGGTGCTGTACGCCTTCAGCGAGCCGTTCTCGGCCCGGCTGACCACGACGTCGTGCTCCCGGTACAGCTGGGCTTGCCCCTTGGCGACCTCGCCGTCCTTGCCGAGTTCGACCGGTGCGGTCGGCGTGGCGGGCGCCGTGGTGCCGCCGGCCGCTCCGCAGGCGGTCAGGCCGAGCCCGGCGACGGGGGTGAGCGCCGCTCCGCGCAGGACGGTACGACGGCTCGGGGAAGGGCGGCCGGGCATGCGGTTCTCCACTGTTCGGGGGTGGTGCACGTCGACGATATCGGCGGCCGGTTCTTCCCGGTTCGGCGGGGTTGGGGTGAGGTGAGCCGGGGTTGACCGCACGTAAACGCTTGCGCAAACGTTTACGTGCGTCGCCTGATGGGATACGTTCCGCGCCGGAGGGCTGCGGAGGCCAAGGCGCGCGGGCCGCGAGCCGCGCAGGCGGAGGGACCCAGAGGTCCGTGGGAGGGGAGACGCCATGCCGACGATGGCCGACGTGGCGCGCAGCGCCGGGGTGTCCGTGGCCACCGTCTCGCACGTCCTCAACGACACCCGGCCGGTCCTCCCCCGCACCCGTCAGGCGGTCCTGGACGCGATCGACCGGCTCGGCTACACCCCGAACACTCTCGCCCGCTCCCTGGTGACCTCGCGCACCCGCTCCATCGGGCTCGCGGTGTCGGCGATCAGCAACCCCTACTTCACGGAGATCCTCCAGGGCGTCGAGGCCGCGGCCCTGGAACACGGCTACAGCCTCCTCATCGCCGATCCGCACGACGACCCCGAGCACGAACGCAAGGTCGTCCAGCTGCTGCACGAGCGACGCGTGGACGGCATGATCGTCGCCCCTTCCGCGAACCCGCGCGAGCTGGTCGCCTACCTCGCACGCCACGAGGTCCCGGCCGTCTTCCTCGACCGGCTCGTCGACCCACCGGCCGACGGCGCGCCGCGCTGTGACCAGGTCTGCGCCGAGAGCGCCGAACCGACCGCCCGGCTCGTCACCCACCTCGCAGAGCTCGGTCACCGCCGTATCGCCCTGGTCGCCGGCCTGCCCGGGCTCAGCACCACCGGCGAACGCGTCGCCGGTTACCGCCAGGGCCTGACCGCCGCCGGGCTGCCCCACGACGAACGCCTCGTCGTGCACGGCGACTCCGAGTCGCGCGGCGCCGAACGCGCCACGTCGGCCCTGCTCTCCCTGGCCGCCCCGCCCACCGCACTGGTCACCGCCAACAACGCGATGACCATCGGCGCGCTGCGCGCCCTGCGCGACCACGGTCTGTCCGTGCCCGACGACATCGCCCTGTGCTGCTTCGACGACTTCGCCTGGGCGGACCTCTTCTCGCCCCGGCTCACCGCGGTCGCCCAGCCGAGCAGGGAGATCGGTGCCCAGGCGGTACGGCTCCTCCTGGACCGCCTCGCCGCCCCGGAACGCCCTGCCCGTACCCTGCGGCTCCCGTGCGCCGTCGTCCACCGCAGCTCGTGCGGCTGCCCGCAGGGGGCACCTCCCACACCGCCCGATCAGCTCCCGCAGTCCTCGCACTCCTCGCAGTTCTGGAAAGGAACCGTCTCGTGATCGTCGTCGCCGGTGAGGCCCTGATCGATCTGGTACCGCAGGGCACGGGTGCCCTCGCGGCACTGCAGCCGGCGCTCGGCGGCGGCCCCTACAACACGGCCGTGGCCCTCGGCCGCCTCGGCTCCCCCACCGCCTTCTGCTCCCGCACCTCGTACGACGCCTTCGGCGAGGCTTTGTTGCACGGGCTCCGACAGGCGGGCGTGGACGTGTCCGCCGTGCAGCGCGGCACGGAGCCGACCACGCTCGCGGTCGCCACCGTCGACGGCACCGGCTCGGCCGCCTACTCGTTCTACGTCGACGGCACCGCCGACCGGTTCTTCGCGGCGCCCGAGTCCCTGCCCGCAGGGACGCGAGCCGTGTCCTTCGGCACCTGCTCGCTCGTCCTGGAGCCCGGCGCCACCGCCTACGAGACGCTGCTGCGGACCGCGGCTTCCCAGGGTGTCTTCACGGCACTCGACCCGAACATCCGGACGGGGCTCATTCCGGACGCGGACGCGTACCGGGCGCGTTTCAAGAGCTGGCTGCCCTCGGTGTCCCTGCTGAAGCTGTCCGAGGAGGACGCCCGCTGGCTGGGCGGCACCCCGAAGGAGTGGCTGGCCGCCGGACCGGCGGCCGTGGTGATCACCCACGGCGGGGACGGGCTCACCGCCTTCACGCAGGGGGGCGCGGTGTACCCGGTGCCGGGCGAGATGGTCGACGTCGTCGACACGATCGGCGCCGGCGACACCGTGAACGCGGCCCTGCTGCACGGCCTCGCCGCGCAGGACGCCCTGTCCGCCCAGGCACTCGCGGATCTGGGCCGCGACGGCTGGACCCGACTGCTGGGGTTCGCGGCGCGCGCGGCCGCGATCACCTGCTCCCGGGCGGGCGCCGAGCCGCCGTACGCGTCCGAAGTGGGCGAGCTGTAGCGGCAGTTCGTGGACCTGGACCCGCGGTTCGTCGGACCGTCGGGCCAGGACTGCTGATCATGGAACGAGCGGCGCCCCGCAGGGAGTTCCTGCGGGGCGCCACAGCGGTTCTCACGCCATGTCCGGACAGCCGGTTCAGGCCTTCCGCGCCCGCGTCGTCTTCTTCGCGGGAGCGGCCTTCTTCGTGGCCGTGTTGTCGGCCCTGGCCGTGGCCGTCTTCTTCGCCGGTGCCTTGGCCGCCACGGTCTTCTTGGCCGCCGTCCGGCGCGGAGCCGGCACCGAGGCCGCGTCGCTGACGCGGTCGGCGCCGAGGACCTCGCGCAGGAACTTGCCGGTGTGGCTGGCCGGGACCCCCGCGACCTCCTCGGGCGTGCCCTCGGCGACGACGAGTCCACCGCCGGCGCCGCCTTCGGGCCCCATGTCGATGATCCAGTCGGCGGTCTTGATCACGTCGAGGTTGTGCTCGATGACGATGACGGTGTTGCCCTTGTCGACCAGGCCGGCCAGGACCTTCAGCAGCTTGCTGATGTCCTCGAAGTGCAGACCGGTGGTCGGCTCGTCGAGGACGTAGACCGTGCGTCCGGTGGAGCGCTTCTGCAGCTCGCTGGCGAGCTTCACGCGCTGTGCCTCACCGCCGGACAGCGTGGTCGCGGACTGGCCGAGCCGGACGTAGCCGAGACCGACGTCGTTCAGCGTCGTGAGGTGGCGGTTGATCGCCGGAACGGCCTCGAAGAAGTTCATGGCCTCTTCGATCGGCATGTTCAGGACCTCGGAGATGGACTTGCCCTTGTAGTGGACCTCCAGTGTCTCCCGGTTGTAGCGGGCGCCGTGGCAGACCTCGCACGGGACGTAGACGTCCGGCAGGAAGTTCATCTCGATCTTGATGGTGCCGTCGCCCGCGCAGTTCTCGCAGCGGCCGCCCTTGACGTTGAAGGAGAAGCGGCCGGGCTGGTAGCCGCGAACCTTCGCCTCGGTGGTCTCGGCGAACAGCTTGCGGATGTGGTCGAAGACACCGGTGTACGTCGCCGGGTTCGACCGCGGGGTACGGCCGATGGGCGACTGGTCGACGTGCACGACCTTGTCGACGAGGTCGTCGCCGTCCACACGCGTGTGCCGTCCGGGTACGCTGCGCGCGCCGTTCAGCTCGCGGGCCAGGTGCGTGTACAGGATGTCGTTGACCAGCGTCGACTTGCCGGAGCCGGACACACCCGTGACGGCGGTGAAGACGCCGAGCGGGAAGGACACGTCGATGTCCTGCAGGTTGTTCTCGCGGGCGCCGTGCACGGTGAGCCGGCGGGACGGGTCCTGCGGACGGCGGATGTCCGGGACGGGGATCGCCTTCTTGCCGGACAGGTACTGGCCGGTCTGCGACTCGGCGTTGGCGAGCAGTTCCTTCAGGGAGCCGCTGTGCACGACCTTGCCGCCGTGCTCGCCCGCGCCGGGGCCGATGTCGACCACCCAGTCGGCGACCTTGATGGTGTCCTCGTCGTGCTCGACGACGATGAGCGTGTTGCCCATGTCGCGCAGTCGGACCAGGGTCTCGATCAGCCGGTGGTTGTCGCGCTGGTGCAGTCCGATGGAGGGCT
Source organism: Streptomyces sp. NPDC101152 (assembly GCF_044768275.1). Taxonomy (NCBI): domain Bacteria; kingdom Bacillati; phylum Actinomycetota; class Actinomycetes; order Kitasatosporales; family Streptomycetaceae; genus Streptomyces; species Streptomyces sp. NPDC101152. Next base: position 62,654 of record NZ_JBIWPO010000017.1, read on the forward strand.
CGTCCAGCACGTACAGCACGCCGACGAGGCCGGAGCCGATCTGGGTGGCCAGGCGGATGCGCTGGGCCTCGCCGCCCGAGAGGGTGCCGGCCGCGCGGTTCAGCGAGAGGTAGTCCAGGCCGACGTCGACCAGGAACCGCAGCCGCTCGTTGACCTCCTTCAGCACCCGCTCGGCGATCTTCTTGTCGCGGTCGCTCAGCTTGAGCTCGCCCAGGAAGTCCGCGCAGTCGCTGATGGACATCGCGGAGACCTCGGCGATCGACTTCTCCATGATCGTGACCGCGAGGACGATCGGCTTCAGACGCGTGCCCTCACAGCTGGGGCAGGGCACCTCGCGCATGTAGCCCTCGAAGCGCTCACGGCTGGCGTCGCTCTCGGCCTCGCTGTGCCTGCGCTTCACGAAGGGCACGGCACCCTCGAAGGGCGTGGTGTACACGCGCTCGCGGCCGTACCTGTTGCGGTAGCGCACCTCGATCTGCGTCTTGTGGCCGTACAGCAGGGCCTTCTTGGCGCGCTGGGGCAGGCCCGCGAAGGGGATGTCGGTCCGGAATCCCAACGCGTCCGCGAGGGCGCCGATCAGACGGCCGAAGTAGTCCTTGGTGTGTCCGTGCGACCAGGGGTGGATGGCGCCCTCGTCGAGCGTCTTGTCCTCGTCCGGGACGATCAGCTCGGGGTCGACCTCCATGCGGGTGCCGATGCCGGTGCACTCGGGGCAGGCGCCGAAGGGCGAGTTGAAGGAGAAGGAGCGGGGCTCCAGCTCCTCGAAGGACAGGTCGTCGTACGGGCAGTACAGGTGCTCCGAGTACATGCGCTCGCGCTCGGGGTCGCCCTCGGGGAGGTCGACGAAGTCGAGCACGACCATGCCGCCGGACAGCCCCAGGGCGGTCTCCACGGAGTCGGTGAGGCGGCGCTTGGCGGAGTCCTTCACCGTGAGGCGGTCGACGACCACCTCGATGGTGTGCTTCTCCTGCTTCTTCAGCGTGGGAGGGTCGGAGAGCTGGATGGTCCCGCCGTCCACGCGCGCGCGGCTGTACCCCTTGGTCTGCAGGTCGGCGAAGAGGTCGACGAACTCGCCCTTGCGCTCCCGCACCAGCGGGGACAGCACCTGGAAGCGGCTGCCCTCCGGCAGTTCGAGGACCTTGTCCACGATGGCCTGCGGCGACTGGCGCGAGATCGGGCGACCGCACTCGGGACAGTGCGGCTTGCCGATGCGGGCGAAGAGCAGGCGCAGGTAGTCGTAGACCTCGGTGATGGTGCCCACCGTCGAGCGCGGGTTGCGCGAGGTCGACTTCTGGTCGATGGAGACCGCCGGCGACAGGCCCTCGATGAAGTCGACGTCCGGCTTGTCCATCTGGCCGAGGAACTGTCGGGCGTACGAGGAGAGCGACTCGACGTAGCGCCGCTGCCCCTCGGCGAAAATGGTGTCGAAGGCCAGCGAGGACTTGCCCGACCCCGACAGGCCCGTGAAGACGATGAGCGAGTCGCGCGGCAGGTCGAGCGAGACATTCTTCAGATTGTGCTCGCGCGCGCCACGGACGATGAGACGGTCGGCCACGCCGGTCCGCACCTTTCTTGAGAGAAGTGACAGGGGCGGGGCCCCCGTGCTTCTTCAGACTAGGGGGAGCCACTGACAACGCCGGTCGGATTCCCGGATGGATAACAATCCCCGGCCCTCCAGCATGCCCGACGCCACCGCCGACCATATAGCACGCGCATTCGATTTACGGCACGGCTTCACCACCTTCACCCAAAGGTGTGGCCGGGCTAGGGTCAGCACCATGATTGATCACGGTCATGACCTGGCGTCTGTACGTGACGCGACGGACCGGCTGCTCACCGCAGCCGCCGAACTGGACAACGCCTCGGTGGCCGAGCCGTCACGGCTTCCCGGCTGGAGCCGCGGCCACGTCCTCGCCCACCTGGCCCGCAACGCGGAGGCCCTCGTGAACGTCCTGGAGGGCCGGCCCATGTATCCGTCGGCCGAAGCACGCGACGCCGACATCGAGCGGGACGCCCCGCGCCCCCTGGACGTCCAGCTCGCCGACCTGCGGGAGAGCGCGGCGCGCTTCCAGGAGGCGGGGGCCGTACCGGCCGACTGGTCGCGCACGGTGGAGCTGCGCAACGGGGTAACCGACTCGGCGTCGCAGGTGCCGTTCCGCCGCTGGGCCGAGGTGGAGCTGCACCATGTGGACCTCGGCACCGGGTACGAGCTGGAGGATCTGCCCGCCGAGTTCGTGCGGCGGGAGATCGACTTCCTCGCCGAGCGCTTCTCGGGGCATCCGGAGGTGGCCGCCGCCCGGCTGACGGACGGTACGCGCGCGTGGCGCACGGGACGGGAGGCGGCGGCGCCGGAGGTCACCGTCACCGGCTCGGCGCCGGAGTTGCTCGGCTGGCTCGCCGGGCGGCGCGACGGCTCGGGGCTGACGGCGGAAGGCGGCGCGCTGCCGAAGCTCCCGCCGCTGTGACGGGCCGGAGTCCCCGCCGTGGTTCTGCCGTGCCCGCACGGCCCTTTGCGGGGACTCCGGCGCGCTCCCCCGCTATAGGCTGACCGCCATGACGTACAGCGGACAGGTGACGGTCGGCGGCCCGGCGGACGTGCACGAGCTCAAGGACCTGATGATCACCAAGATCGCGGTCGGCCCGATGGACAACAACGCCTATCTGCTGCGCTGCCGTGCCACGGACGAGCAGTTGCTGATCGACGCGGCCAACGACGCGCACACCCTGCTCGGCATGATCGGCGACGACGGCATCGCCTCCGTGGTCACCACGCACCAGCACGGCGACCACTGGCAGGCACTCGCGCAGGTCGTCTCGGCCACCGGCGCCCGCACCTACGCGGGCCGGGACGACGCCACCGGCATCCGGGTGCCGACCGACGTCCTCGTCGACGACGGCGACACCATCCGGGTGGGCCGGGTGGAGCTCACCGCGCGCCACCTCGTGGGGCACACCCCGGGTTCCATCGCCCTGGTCTACGACGACCCGCACGGGCATCCCCATGTGTTCACGGGAGACTGCCTGTTCCCCGGCGGCGTCGGCAACACGCGCAAGGATCCCGAGGCGTTCGCCAGCCTGATCCACGACGTGGAGACGAAGATCTTCGACGTGCTGCCGGACGAGACCTGGGTCTACCCGGGACACGGCAACGACACCACCCTGGGCGCGGAGCGCCCGCACCTTCCGGAGTGGCACGCGCGCGGGTGGTGAACGTTGGGCCGGCCCGGCCGAGGGGGCGCGCTTCGGTGCGCGCGCCCCGTGTGAACCCTTCGCACGCGCCGGTGTCATGCGCGCGCTCCCGGTGTACTTGGTTGCGCAGTCAACTGGAGGGAGCCCCGCACAGGATGACGGCTCCTGCGCGGTACGGGGCCGCCGGTCTTTCGAATCCCCGCCCTCGGCCGGCGGCCCCGGCGTCCGTCGGGAACTGTTCACAGGACTGCAACACCCGTTCCCACTATGCGGACAATTACGGTCGTGACCTCGACAAACGGGGCGATCGGCTGTCAATCTCCCGCCATGCATCTCGCCCCCAGCGCACTGCGCCGCGCCGTAGCCGCGGCAACGATCACCCTGCTCGCCACCGCCGTCGGCTGCGCTCCGCAGCCCGAGGGGAAGGCGGCCGCCTCGCCGTCCGGGTCGGCCGGAAACACCTGCGCCAAGGGCAAGTTGGCAACCAAGACGTCCGGCAAGCTGACGATCGCCACCGACGAGCCTGCGTACGAGCCGTGGTTCAAGGACGACAAGCCCGCCAACGGCCAGGGCTTCGAGTCGGCGGTGGCGTACGCGGTGGCGCAGCAACTCGGGTACGCCAAGAGCGCGGTCGTCTGGCAGAGCGTGCCCTTCAACAAGGCCTTCGCGCCCGGTGCGAAGACCTTCGACTTCGACATCAACCAGGTGTCCATCAGCGACGAGCGCCGAAGGGCCGTGGACTTCTCCTCCGGCTACTATGACGTGCGCCAGGCCGTCATCGCCCTCAAGGGCTCCAAGGCCGCGAAGGCGACCAGCATCGCGGACCTGAAGAACCTCAAGCTGGGCGCCCAGGTCGGCACGACCAGCCTGAACTACATCACCGACGTGGTGAAGCCGAAGCAGCAGGCCGCCGTCTACGCCAAGAACGACCAGGCCAAGTCCGCGCTGAAGAACGGTCAGGTGGACGCCATCGTCACCGACCTGCCCACCGCCTTCTACATCACGGCGGCCGAGGTCACCAACGCCAAGATCGTCGGCCAGTTCGAGAACCAGGGCCGTACGCCGGAGCAGTTCGGGCTGGTGCTCGACAAGGACAGCGCGCTCACCTCGTGCGTGTCGGGCGCGGTCGACGCCCTGCGCAAGGACGGCACGCTGGCGAAGATCGAGAAGCAGTGGCTCTCGGACGCCGTCGACGCACCGGTGCTCAAGTGACGGTCGCCAAGGAGGAGTCCGGCCGGGAGAGCGCGGACGGCAAGGGTGGGCTGCCCGGCGGAGGCGACGGATACGTGCCGTCGCAGCGGCGTGTCGAGCGCGAGGCCTCCAAACGCGCGCGTGCCCGTCGCGCGACGGCGGTCGCCGCGCTCTCGACCCTCGTCACGGCCGTCGTCCTCTACCTGGTGGTCGTCAACGCGCCGGGCTGGCCGCGCACCAGGGAGACGTTCTTCAACGGGCAGTACGCGCGCGAGGCGTTCCCCAAGGTCCTCGAAGGGCTGTGGCTGAACGTCCGGCTGCTGCTGGTCTGCGGCGTGGCGGTCCTGGTCCTCGGCATGCTGATCGCCATCGCGCGCACGCTGCGCGGTCCGGTGTTCTTCCCCCTCAGGGTGCTCGCCGCCGCGTACACCGACTTCTTCCGCGGGCTGCCCCTGCTCATCAACCTGATGATCGTGGTCTTCGGCGTCCCGGCGCTGCGCCTCCAAGGCGTGACCGTCGACCCGGTCCTCCTCGGCGGTACGGCGCTCACGCTGACCTATTCGGCGTACGTGGCCGAGGTGTTCCGGGCCGGCATCGAGTCCGTGCATCCCTCGCAGCGCGCGGCGGCCCGTTCGCTGGGTCTGACCAACCGGCAGGCGCTGCGGTACGTGGTGCTGCCGCAGGCCGTGCGCCGTCAGGTGCCGCCGCTGCTGAACGACCTGGTGTCGCTGCAGAAGGACACGGGGCTGGTCTCGATCGGCGGCGCGATCGACGCCGTACGGGCGGCCGACATCATCGTGGGCCGCAGCCTCAACTACACGCCGTACATCGTGGCCGGGTTGGTCTTCGTGGCGCTGACCATTCCGATGACCCGCTTCACGGACTGGGTGACGGCCCGGATGGACCGCAGGCAGGCCCAGGGAGGATCGATATGAGCGACACGCCCGTGCTGCGCATGGAGTCCGTGCGCAAGACGTTCGGCGGCTCGGTGGTCCTGCGGGACGTCGACCTGGAGGTCGCTCCGCACACGGTGACCGCGCTGATCGGAGCGTCCGGTTCCGGCAAGTCGACGCTGCTGAGGTGCGCGAACCTCCTGGAGGAGATCGACGACGGCGCGATCTGGCTGGACGGCGAGGAGATCACCGACCCCCGCGCCGACCAGGACGCGGTTCGGCGCCGTATCGGCGTGGTCTTCCAGGCGTACAACCTCTTCCCGCACATGACGGTCCTGGAGAACATCACGCTCGCCCCGCGGCGAGTGCACGGCGTCTCCCGTGCGGAGGCCGAGGAACGCGCCAGGGAGCTCCTGGAACGGCTCGGGCTGTCCGGGAAGGCGGGCGAGTACCCGGACCGGCTGAGCGGCGGTCAGCAGCAGCGTGTGGCGATCGTGCGCGCCCTCGCCGCACGGCCCCGATTGCTGCTGTTCGACGAGATCACCGCGGCCCTCGACCCGGAACTGGTCGGCGAGGTCCTGACCGTCGTCCGCGACCTCAAGGACGACGGCATGACCATGGTGCTCGCCACGCACGAGATGGGCTTCGCCCGCGATGTCGCCGACCAGGTCTGCTTCCTGGACGCGGGTGTCGTCCTGGAGCGCGGAAGTGCCGAACAGGTCTTCGGCGACCCGCAGCAGGAACGCACTCGGCAGTTCCTGAAGCGGATCGTGGAGGCGGGGCGCCTGTAAGGGGCGCGCGCCATGGCGGCCGGGGCTTACGCCTCGGCCCGCGCCGCCCCCACCAGCGCCACGACCCGCTCCACGCCGAACACGTATCCCTGCACGCCACACCCCGCGATGACCCCGTCGGCGCGCAGCGAGACGTAGGAGTGGTGCCGGAAGGACTCGCGCTGGTGGATGTTGGAGATGTGCACCTCCATCACCGGCAGCCCGTCGCAGGTGTTGAGCGCGTCCAGAATCGCGACCGAGGTGTGCGAGTAGGCCCCCGGATTGATGACGATCCCGCAGTGGTTCGTCCGCGCCTCGTGGATCCAGTCGACCAGTTCGCCCTCGTGGTTGGACTGCCGGAAGTCCACGGTGCCGCCGTGCGCGGCCGCCGCCTTGACGCACAGGGCCTCGACGTCGGCCAGGGTCTCCCTGCCGTAGATCTCCGGCTGGCGCTGGCCGAGGAGGTTCAGGTTGGGCCCGTTGAGGATCATGATCGGGGCATTGGCCAGGCTGCGGGGCACGGTTCCTCCGGTCCGGTGCGGGTGGGCTGCTCGGACCCGGTTTATCACGCTGCGCCGTGCACCCGGCGGCCCGTACCCTCCCGCCATGACGACGATCTCGTATCCGCCCAAGCCCACGCCCGGCGACCGCATAGCCGTCATCTCTCCGGGCAGCGGCCTGCCCGGGCTGTTCCCGCGCCCCCACGAACTGGGCCTGGAGCGGCTGCGCAAGGAGTACGGCCTCGAACCGGTGGAGTATCCGGCCACCCGCACGATGGGTTCGACGCCCCGGGAGCGGGCCGACGACATCCACGCCGCGTTCGCCGACCCCGACGTCAAGGCGGTCATGGCCTCCATCGGCGGTGACGACCAGATCACCGTTCTGCCGCTGCTGGACCGGGAGTTGATCCGGGCGAACCCCAAGCCGTTCTTCGGGATGAGCGACAACACGAACCTGCTGGCGTACCTCTACAACACCGGAATCGTCGGATACCACGGCGCGACGGTGATGACCGCCCTGGGCCGTCCCGGCGCCATGAACGAGCTGACCGCCGACTCGCTGCGCGCCGCGCTGTTCACCTCCGGCCCCTACGAACTGCGGCCCGCCGACCGCTGGACCGACGTCAACCGCGACTGGGCCGACCCCGCGACCTTCGAGGCCGAGCCGGAGACCGTCCCGGGCGCCGGCTGGACCTGGGTGAACGCCGACCGGGTGGTGGAGGGCCGCAGTTGGGGCGGCAACCTGGAGATCCTCGGCTGGCTGCTGATGGCCGACCGCGAGGTAGCGCACGACCTGAGCGTGTACGACGGCTCGGTGCTGTTCCTGGAGACCTCCGAGGAACTCCCCAGCGCCACCGAGGTCTTCCGCACCCTGCGCAACATGGGCGAGCGCGGCCTGCTGCGACGTTTCTCCGCCCTTTTGATGGGAAGGGCCAAGACCTGGTCCTTCGAACGCCCCAACAGCCCCGAGGAAGGCGCGCGTTACGCCGCGGAGCAGCGCGAGGCCGTGCTGCGCGCCATGCGTATGTATGCCTCCGACACCCCGATCGTCTTCGACGTGGACTTCGGCCACACCGATCCCCAGCTCGTCATCCCTTACGGCGGCACCGTCCGCGTCGACGGCCCCGCCCGGCGCATCACGGTCACCTACTGACAAGCGGACGCCTCCGCACGCCCCCGTAACCGGTGGTCACGGTGGGTAGTTGACGCGGCATGCACGACGTACGCTCCGTAAGGCCGCCTTCCATGCTGCGACTCGCGACCGCCTCGCTCGCCGGCACGGCCATCGAGTTCTACGACTTCTTCGTCTACGGGACGGCGGCCGCGCTGGTGCTGGGGCCGCTGTTCTTTCCGACCTTCTCGCCGGTGGCGGGCACGCTGGCCGCCTTCGGGACGTTCGGGGTGGGATTCGTCGCCCGCCCCCTGGGATCGGTGCTGTTCGGGCACATCGGGGACCGGCGTGGCCGTCGCCCGGTCCTCGTCGGTTCCCTGCTGCTGACCGGCGCCTCGACGGTCGCGGTGGGCTGCGTGCCTTCGTACGGCTCGATCGGCGTGGCCGCCCCGGTGCTGCTGCTGGTGCTGCGGTTTCTGCAGGGACTGGGGGTCGGCGGGGAGTGGGGCGGGGCCGTGCTGCTGACCGCGGAGCACGCGCCCGCCGAACGGCGCGCCCTGTGGTCGAGTTTCCCGCAGGTCGGTCCCGCCCTGGGGTTCCTGCTCGCCAATGGCGTGGTGCTGGCCCTGTCCGCCGCGCTGCCCGAGGCGCAGTTCGCGGCGTGGGGCTGGCGGGTGCCGTTCTGGACGGCGGGGCTGCTGGCCGCTGTGGGCCTGTGGCTGCGGTCGTCGCTCGCCGAGAGCCCCGGTTTCCTCGGCCTCGACGACCACGCGCGCGTGCCGCTCGCGGAGGTCGTGCGCGAGCACTGGCGACTCGTCCTGCTGACGGCCGGAGCTCTCGCGGTCGGGTACGCCATCTTCTACTCGGTCACGACCTGGTCCCTCGCGTTCGGGACGGAGCGGCTCGGGGTGAGCCGTACCCTCATGCTGACCTGCGTCATGGCCGCCGTGGTGGTGAAGGGTGCGCTCACACCGGTGGCCGCGCTGCTCGGGGACCGCTTCGGGCGGCGGCCGATGTGCCTGGCCGGCTGCACCGCGGCAGCCCTGTGGATGTTCCCGATGGTCGGCCTGCTCGCGACCGGTGAACCGTTGCTGATGTTCCTCGGCTTCCTGGGCGCCCTGTTGGCTTTCGTCACCATGTTCGGCGTGATCGCGGCGTATCTCCCCGAGCTGTACGAGCCCCGGGTGCGCTGCACGGGCGCCGCCGTCGGCTACAACCTCGGCGGGGTGCTCGGGGGCGCCCTCACGCCGATCGCGGCGACGGCGCTCGCCGGGCACGGGGGCCGGGTGCCGTGGGGTGTCGGCGCCTATCTGACCGGGATCGCGCTGCTGAGCCTCGGCTGCTTCGCGCTGCTGCCGGAGACACGGCCGGTGCGGCCCGGGGTGGTGGAGCCGGTCACCGGATGAGGCGTGCGGGCACGTTCTACGGGTTGATCGCCAGTTCCAGGTACGCCGCGAGCAGGACGAGATGGACGCCTCCCTGCAACGGGGTGGCCCGGCCGGGCACGACGGTCAGCGAACTGACCGCCACCGTCAGGGCGAGCAGCACCATGTGGGTGGAGCCGAGGCCGAGGACGAGCGGGCCGGAGAGCCAGACGGAGGCCAGGGCGACCGCGGGGATGGTCAGTCCGATGCTCGCCATGGCGGAGCCCAGCGCGAGGTTCAGGCTGGTCTGCACGCGGTCGCGGCGGGCCGAGCGCAGGGCGGCGATGGTCTCGGGGAGCAGCACCAGGAGGGCGATGATCACACCGACGACGGCATGGTGCAGTCCTGCGGCCTCGACTCCCGACTCGATCGCGGGCGACACCCCCTTGGCGAGACCCACCACACCGATCAGGGCGAGCCCGAGCAGGCCCAGGCTGATCCAGGCGGTACGCGCGGAGGACCCGTGGGCGTGGTCGTCGGCGGTGATCACCTCGCCGTGGTGGGTGATGGGCAGGAAGTAGTCGCGGTGCCTCACGGTCTGGGTCGTGACGAACAGGCCGTAGAGGATCAGCGACGAGACCGCCGCGAAGCTCAACTGCACGGCGGAGAACTCCGGGCCGGGCTTGCTGGTGGTGAACGTCGGCAGAACCAGGCTGAGCGTGGCCAGGGTGGCCACGGTCGCGAGGGCGGCGCCGGTGCCCTCGGGGTTGAACACGGCCGTGCCATGGCGGAGGGAGGCGACGAGGAGGCAGAGACCGACGATGCCGTTGCACGTGATCATCACGGCCGCGAAGACCGTGTCCCTGGCCAGGGTCGAGCTCTTGTCGCCGCCGTCCACCATCAGGGTGACGATCAGCGCCACCTCGATGATGGTGACGGCGATGGCCAGAACGAGCGAGCCGAACGGCTCACCGACGCGGTGGGCGACCACCTCGGCGTGGTGCACGGCGGCCAGGACGGCCCCCGCGAGGACCAGGGTCACCACGGCGACCACGGCGCCCGGCAGATCGCGCCCCCAGGTGAGGACCAGCAGGACGACCGCCAGTACCGGCACGAAAAGCGTCCACCCGGTGGTGAGCGACCTGAGCCGAGCGATCATGGAGCGATCCTCGCAGAGGGGCACAGCCCCCGCTTTCCGGCATGGCGGGGCCTGGCGCACATCACTTGCGGTCATCCCTTCCAGGTCGCAGTCGGTGAAGGACGGTGGCCGGGTGCACTACGCGGTCACCCGCTGCGCGAACTCGGCCGTCTCCGGGGCGTCGTTGTCGGCCATGGCCTCCTCGCTGTTCCTCCGTCGGGCGTGGTCAGGCTTGGATGCTGTCCTTCGGAGCGCCTTCGCCCCGCGACTGCGCGGCCTCGGCCGCCGCCTGCTTCCTTGACGCCCTCAGGCTGGTTATCGTCGTGACGATCAGAACCGAGCAGATCACGCCCAGGGAAACCGGTATGGAGATCTCCGGGACGTGCACACCCGACTCGTGCAGCGCGTGCAGCACCAGCTTGCCGCCGATGAAGCCCAGGATGATCGACAGGCCGTAACTGAGGTGGACCAGCTTCTTGAGCAGGCCGCCGATGAGGAAGTACAGCTGCCGAAGACCCATCAGCGCGAAGGCGTTCGCGGTGAACACGATGTACGGGTCCTGGGTCAGACCGAAGATCGCGGGGATGGAGTCGAGGGCGAACAGGACGTCCGTGGTGCCGATCGCGAGCATCACGACCAGCATCGGCGTCATGACCCGCTTGCCGTTCTGCTGGATCCACAGCTTGGTGCCGTGGTAGCGATCGGCGACACCGAACCGACGCTCGGCGGCCCGGAGCAGCTTGTTCTCCTCGAACTCCTCCTCGTCCTCATCGGCCCTGGCCTCCTGGATGAGCTTCCAGGCGGTCCAGATCAGGAAGGCGCCGAAGAGGTAGAACACCCAGGAGAAGCTGGCGAGGATCGCGGCGCCCGCGGCGATGAAGACCGCCCGCAGGACCAGGGCTATGAGCACGCCGACGAGCAGCACCCGCTGCTGGTACTGCGAGGGCACGGCGAACTTCGCCATGATCAGGACGAAGACGAAGAGGTTGTCGACGCTCAGCGACTTCTCCGTGATGAAGCCCGCGAAGAACTCGCCGCCGGCCTGGCCGCCGCCGAAGAGGAGCAGCCCGAGCCCGAAGAGCGCGGCGAGGGCGATCCAGACGACGGTCCAGATCCCGGCTTCCTTGATCGAGACGTCGTGCGGTTTGCGGCCGATGAAGAAGTCGACCGCGATGAGGGCGGCAAGGCCCACGATGGTCAGGACCCACAGGGTCGGGGAAACATCCACTGCGCCTCCGGCATACGTAACGGCAAAGGTCAACGTCGTCGCTACCGGAGGTCTCTTCCACCTAGGCACGGGGCCCTGGGCCGACGCCCCGGGATCTGGTTGATCCGTACTGACGGGTGCGCCGCAGCAGGTAGGGAGTACTCCCCTCCGTGAGGAAAACAGTACCCCATTCACCAAGGAAGAGTAAAGATAAAAGTAAAGGAAAAACAAAATTAGCAGGCTAGAGCCACTTTACCAGTGCTTGGCTCGGGCAGCGGCGACCTTTACGAGCACCTGCTGCAGGATCTGGCTGCCGGGCGGCACGAGGGCCGGCTCGTACGTCCAGGCATGGCCGACCCACGGATCCGCGAGATGGTCGTCGGGCAGCGGCGTCAGTCGCAGCAGCGAACGCCACAACGGATCGAGCAGAGGACTGTAACCGGCGGCGTCCTCACGGTCCGCGACCATCATCAGGTGCACGCCGACGGCAGGTCCCTCGTCCGCCAGGTAGCGCAGCTGGGTCACCGCCCGGTCGTCGAACCCGTGCGGGAAGTCGTTGACGATCAGCAGCTGCCCGGCGGTGTCCACACCGGGCGGGAGGGAGTCGGCCGCTCGGCCGCGCACCGCCATCTGCACCAGGTCGACGCGCTCGGTGAGCCGGGTCAGGACGTCCGCGACGCCCGCCGCGCCCAGGGCCGGCGGCGGGGCGAGCACGCCGGCCCGCACCAGCGGCGCGAGCGCCTGGGCCGCGGATCCCGCCGGGTCGACGACATGCACGGTGAACTCGCCGGCCGGATGGACCGCGAGCAGCCGGGCCGCGAGGGCCACCGCCGTCTCCGTCGCGAGGTGGCGCAGCTCATGGGCGTCGGCGGACGATTCGTCGTACGTCCCGGCCGCTCCGGCGTCGATCCACAGCCCGCGTTCCAGCGGCAGCCGTACCAGCATCGGGATGCGCAGCAGCTCGCTCTCGGGCAGGTGGAGGTCGCCCAGGCGCAGCGCCATGGGCGTCTCCATCGGCACCCGGTAGCCGTGCCACACCGGGTTGTCCCAGCGGGCGTAGGCGGGTGGCAGCGCGGGTTCGACGACGTCGGACTCGGCGGACAGCTGGGCGAGATCGCGGTCGAGGGCCGCGCGGGCCTGGTCGACCAGGTCGGCGTGCTTGGCGCGGGCGGCCTCGCGCGCGGCCTCACCCTGGCCGCCGAGCCTGCTGCGCGGATCGGCCAGGGCCTGGTCGAGTTCCTTCTCCAGCCGCGAGTCGGCGAAGTCGACGGCGCTGCGGTACGCGGCCGTGGTGCGGGCCAGGTCCTCGAACATGCCCCAGACCTGGTTGTAGAGCCGCTCGTCCATGGACCAACCGGTCGCGTCCCCGGCGACGGGCGGCGCGGGCTGTCCGGGCGGTGGTGGCGACGCCGAAGGCGGTGGCGGCGGGGCGGCCGCCTGCCGGGCCGGATGGCGGTAGTCGATCGGGCCACGGGACGTGGAGCCCGAGGGTTCCGTGGCAATGGAAGGGTCCGCGGGCGGGATTTCCGGCCGCGGCACGCTGCCCGTGGAGGTGTCCTGAGCGCTGTGGGGCGAGGCCGACGGTCCTGGGACGCCGGGAAGTCGGGGCCCGTGGGGGTTCGTCGAGGGCTGCGGGGCCGTCTGCCGCGTACGGTCACCGTCCGCAGGCCGCTGCCACGGTACCGGCACCGACCGGGCCACGCTCCGGCTCGCCGCCTCGTCGACCTGGCGGGCGAGGCGCCGGGCATCGGGCAGTCCCTGGTCGCGGAAGAACTCGGCGAGGCCCCCGGCGTACCCCTGGCCCACCGCGCGCACCTTCCAGGCTTCCTGCCGGCGGTACAGCTCCAGGGCGACGACCGCCGACTCGGCGTCCAGACCGGCGATGGTGTAGGTGGCGACCTCGGTGCCGTCCAGGCCGGTGACGGCGACGAAGGGAGCGGCGACGACGCCGAAGCTCTGGGGACCTCCCATGGGCAGGGCGAGCAGCACATCGACGCGGTGCACGGCCTCGGGCAGGGAGTCCAGGTCCACCGTGAGGCGGTGATCGGCGGCCGCTTGCCGGGAGACCTCGAGGCCGGGCAGGGCGGGCGCGCCGGGATGGGCGATCCATTCGACGCCACGGGACTTGCCGTTGTCGTCGCTGAGCGCGGCCGTGGCGACCACCGGCGTGCCGGCCGAGATCCGGATCTCCAGACGGGCCTCGGAGAGCGGATGGTTCTGTCCCCGCACCAGCTCGGCCGTCATCGCCCCAGCCCCCCTGTGTCGCTGCCGTCGTCCCGTGGCCGGGTGGTCCTACAGGTGCGGCAGGATCGACGGCATCAGATCCTGGAAGGTACGTCCGTTGGCGGGAGTGCCGAGGGCGGTCAGCGTCCAGCCGGAGCCCGCGCGGTGCACCTTTGCCATGATCTGGGCGGTGTACGCGCCGCCGCCCGCGAGCGTGTAACGGGCGAGCTCCTGGCCGTTGGTCTCGTCGACCAGGCGGCAGAACGCGTTCTGCACCTCCTGGAAGGTCTGGCCGGTGAAGGAGTTCACCGTGAAGACGATCTGGTCGATGTGGACCGGGACGCGCGCGAGGTCGACGAGGATCGCCTCGTCGTCGCCGCCCTGGCCGACACCGCCGACGAGGTTGTCACCGGTGTGCCGCACGGAGCCGTCGTCGCTCACCAGGTGCCGGAAGAAGACGACGTCGACCGGCTGCTTGTCCGCGAACAGCACGGCGGAGGCGTCCAGGTCGATCTCGCGCGTGCGCGAGCCGAACAGACCGCGGCGGGGAGCCGCCTGCCAGCCGAGACCCATGCGCACCGCGGTCAGGCTGCCCCCGTCGTTCTTCTGCAGACTGATGGCCTGACCCTTGGTCATGTTCACGGTCACGGCTGGTTCCCCTCTCGAACTGTCCCCTGTTGCCGCGGAGTCCGCGGTTGACCAGAACCCTACGCAGAGGCACTGACAGTGCCGAAGCCCGGCTCGTGCTTTGTGGCGGTCTTGCAACACAGTGCGCATGCGCCGGGCCCGGCGACTCCCCAGGAGGTCAGGCCAGGCCCGCCTCCCTCATCTGACGCAGCTCCTTCTTCATCTCGGAGACCTCGTCACGCAGCCGGGCCGCGATCTCGAACTGGAGGTCCGCTGCGGCGGCACGCATACGGGCCGTCATCTCCTCGATCTGCTCGGCCAGTTCGGCCGCGGGGCGGTCGGTCGGGACCGTGTCCTTGGCCTTGCCCCTGGCGGACCTTGCGCCACCGGCCGCCTTGCCGCCCAGTGCGGGTACGGGTGCCTTGGCGCCCTTGCCGTCCTTCGACTTGCGGTAGCCCGAGCCGAGCAGCTGTTCGGTGTCGACGTCCTCCCGGGCGATCTGGGCCACGATGTCGTTGATCTTCTTGCGCAGCGGCTGCGGGTCGATGCCCCGCTCCTTGTTGTACGCGACCTGCTTCTCCCGGCGCCTGTTGGTCTCCTCGATGGCCTTCTCCATCGCCGGGGTGATCTTGTCGGCGTACATGTGGACCTGGCCGGAGACGTTCCGCGCCGCGCGGCCGATGGTCTGGATCAGGGAGGTGCCGGAGCGCAGGAAGCCCTCCTTGTCGGCGTCCAGGATCGCCACCAGCGACACCTCGGGCAGGTCGAGGCCCTCACGCAGGAGGTTGATGCCGACCAGGACGTCGAACTCGCCGGAGCGCAGCTCACGCAGCAGCTCGACACGGCGCAGAGTGTCGACGTCGCTGTGCAGGTAGCGCACCTGGATGCCGAGTTCCAGGAAGTAGTCGGTGAGGTCCTCGGCCATCTTCTTGGTGAGGGTGGTGACCAGGACGCGCTCGTCCTTCTCGGTGCGGGTGCGGATCTCGTGCACCAGGTCGTCGATCTGACCCTCGGTCGGCTTGACCACGACCTCCGGATCGACGAGACCGGTGGGACGGATGATCTGCTCGACGGCGCCGTCCGCGCGCGAGAGCTCGTACTTGCCCGGGGTCGCGGACAGGTAGACCGTCTGTCCGATGCGCTCCTGGAACTCCTCCCACTTCAGCGGGCGGTTGTCGAGGGCGGAGGGCAGGCGGAAGCCGTGGTCGACGAGGGTGCGCTTGCGGGAGGCGTCGCCCTCGTACATGGCGCCGATCTGCGGGACCGTGTTGTGCGACTCGTCGATGACCAGGAGGAAGTCGTCGGGGAAGTAGTCCAGCAGGGTGTTGGGCGGGGAGCCGGGCGAGCGGCCGTCGAAGTGCATCGAGTAGTTCTCGACGCCGGAGCAGGAGCCGATCTGGCGGAGCATCTCGATGTCGTAGGTGGTGCGCATCCGCAGGCGCTGCGCCTCCAGGAGCTTGCCCTGCTTCTCCAGCTCGGCCAGGCGTTCGCCGAGTTCCTTCTCGATGTCGTTGATGGCCCGCTCCATGCGCTCGGGGCCGGCGACGTAGTGGGAGGCGGGGAAGATGTACAGCTGCTGGTCGTCGCTGATGATCTCGCCGGTGACCGGGTGGAGCGTGGAGAGGGCCTCGATCTCGTCACCGAACATCTCGATGCGGACCGCGAGCTCCTCGTAGACCGGGAAGATCTCGATGGTGTCGCCGCGGACGCGGAAGGTGCCCCGGGTGAACGCCAGGTCGTTGCGCGTGTACTGGATGTCGACGAAGCGGCGCAGCAGCTGGTCGCGGTCGATCTCGTCACCGACGCGGAGCGGGACCATGCGGTCCACGTACTCCTGTGGCGTGCCGAGGCCGTAGATGCAGGAGACAGAGGCGACCACGACGACGTCGCGGCGGGTGAGCAGCGAGTTGGTGGCGGAGTGACGCAGCCGCTCGACCTCCTCGTTGATCGAGGAGTCCTTCTCGATGTAGGTGTCCGACTGCGGGACGTAGGCCTCGGGCTGGTAGTAGTCGTAGTACGAGACGAAGTATTCGACCGCGTTGTTCGGCAGCAGCTCGCGGAACTCGTTCGCCAGCTGGGCGGCGAGGGTCTTGTTCGGCGCCATCACGAGCGTGGGGCGCTGGAGCTTCTCGATCATCCACGCGGTGGTGGCGGACTTGCCGGTGCCGGTCGCGCCCAGCAGGACGACGTCCTTCTCACCGGCCTCGATGCGCCTGGCCAGCTCGGCGATGGCCGCCGGCTGGTCGCCACTGGGCTGGTAGGGGCTGACGACCTCGAAGGGCGCCACCGTGCGTTCGATGTTGGAAACGGGCCGCATGGGATCCACCGTACGACCCCCCACTGACAATGGGGTCCGGTCAGCGGTTCTGTGGGGTTCGGGCACCGCGTCGGCCGACCTCCCGGACCGGGCGGGGCACGGGGTGGTGGACGGTGGGGTGTGCCGGGACGCCCGGCTTGTGCTCCACGGGGGTCCAGTCGGGCTTGCCCATGACCATCAGCGGGTCGAACATCACGACCACACCGGCGAGCAGCAGGAAGGCGAGCGGCCCGACCAGCATGGGCCACAGCAGCGTGGCGGGCGGCTCGCCGGAGGTCGGGGCGGACGTGCCGTGGAGGTGGACGCTGAGTGCGGCCATGCCCGTGTAGTGCATGCCGCTCACGGCGAGCCCCATGACGAGGCTCGCGCCCACGCTCCACAGGAACCCACGGACCTGTCCGGCCGCCCACAGGGCGGCGGTGGCGGCGGCCATCGCGATGACGACGGAGGCGGCCACGGTGAACGTGTTGTACTCCAGCCGTCCGTTCAACCGCATCGCGGCCATGCCCAGGTAGTGCATGGAGGCGATGCCGAGTCCGGTGATCGTGCCGCCGGTGAACAGGGCTGTTCCCCTCGCACCCTTGTAACCGACGATGAAGATCCCGATCCCGACCATGACGACCGCGACCCCGAGGCTCGCGAACGTCATCGCCTTGTCGTAGTGGATCGGCGCCTGCAGGACCTTGAACCCCATCATCGCGACGAAGTGCATGGTCCATATGCCGGATGCGATGGCCGCCGAGCCCAGGGCCAGCCAGCCGGGGCGCCAGGAGTGGGCGACGAGCATGGATCTGGTGGTGCAGCGCAGGCCGAGGGCGCCACCGAGGGAGGCCATGAGAAAGGCCACCACCGGTGTGACGAGTCCGTAGCTGAATCCGTCGACCGTGCCTTGCATGCGCGGCTGCCCTTCCCGCCCTCTTGTGTCCGTGGACCTTCTGAAATGTGCCCCCACCCGGAACCGTCCGGCGGTGGGGGTGAGGCAGAGAGTATGACCCGCACCGGAATGGTCGAACGATTTTCCGGCAAAGAAACACGTCGTTGCCCCAGTTGTGCGGCACCGGTGAGCGCACTCGGGCAACTCCATTTCAATGTGTGAGCATTCTGCACCGCCGCATCACTTACGCTCTGCTGTCACAGAGGAGCTGTACGTGATCGTCGTCGGGAGGAGTGCGCATGTACGCGCGCGTAGTCGCCGCCATCGCCACCGCGCTGTTGGGAGCCACCGCGTTCCTGTCGCCGAGCTCCGACGCCCGGGCGGGCGGTGTCGCCGAGGGGACCGGTCCGCTGGTCATCGGCCACCGGGGGGCCGCCGCGTACGCTCCGGAGAACACCCTGGCGTCCATCGACAAGGCGGCCGCGATGGGTGTCTCCTGGGTCGAGAACGACGTCCAGCGCACCAAGGACGGGGAACTCGTCGTCATCCACGACGACAGCCTGAAGCGCACGACGAACGCCGAAAAGGTCTTTCCGCACCGGGCGCCCTGGAAGGTGAAGGACTTCACGGCCGCGGAGATCGCGCGCCTGGACGCGGGGAGCTGGTTCGGTGCACCGTACGCGGGCACGCGCGTGCCGACGCTGACGCAGTACCTGCGAGAAGTCGGGCACAACCACCAGAAGCTGCTCCTGGAGATCAAGAACCCGCAGCTGTACCCGGGCATCGAGAAGCAGATCATGAAGGTCCTGGGCGACGAGGGGTGGCTCGACCGGCGGCATCTGAACGGGCGGCTGATCGTGCACAGCTTCAGCGCGGACAGCCTGCGGATCGTCCATGACCTGAAACCGGCCGTCAAGACGGCCTTCCTCGGTACTCCGTCCGTGCGGGATCTTCACAAGTACGCGGCCTTCACCGACGGGATCAATCCTTCCTGCGGTTCGATCTCGGCAGGGTACGTCTTGGCCGTGCACGCGTTGACGGGACCCCACGGCAGGCCACTGAAGGTGTTCGCCTGGACCGTCGACGACGCGGCCACGGCCCGCCGGGTCGAGCGGTACGGCGTGGACGGCGTCATCACCAACAAGGCCGACGTCGTCCGGGCTGCGCTGCAGGCACCCTGAGCCCCTTTTGCGGCACGGGGCGTTGTCAGTGGCGGGTCGTACGGTGGGCGCATGGACAGCCATGGGCGGTACGAGCAGCAGGTCGTGTGGGCGGTGGTGGGCACGGAGATCGGTCCGCTGCTGCTGGCCGCGACCGGCGAGGGCCTGGTCAACGTCGTGTTCCACGCCACGGGCGCCGTGCGCGACAAGGCGCTCGACCGGCTGGCGTCGCGGCTGGGCACCGAGCCCGTCGAGGCACCGGACTCACCCTTGCTGGCCGAGGCGATACGCCAGGTCGAGGCCTATTTCGCGGGCCGGCGGCGCGACTTCGAGCTGCCGCTGGACTGGTCGCTGATCTCCGGGTTCAACCGCCGGGTGCTGCGCGAGCTGGCGTCCGGTGTCCCTTATGGCGCGGTGGTGGGCTACGGCGATCTGGCCGGGCGGGTGGGGCAGCCGGGTGCGGCCCAGGCGGTGGGCGTGGCGATGGGCTCCAACCCGCTGCCGGTCGTCGTTCCGTGCCACCGGGTCGTCGAGAGCGACGGCGGCATCGGCGGGTTCGGGGGCGGCCTGGAGACGAAGCGGAAGCTGCTCGCCCTGGAGGGCGTGCTGCCCGAGCCGCTGTTCTGAGGTCAGTCGTAGTGCCGGGCCTCCAGGACGTTCCCGTCCGGGTCGCGGAAGTAGAAGCTGCGCCTTGCTTTCCCGCGGGCGCCGAAGGAGTCGTAGGAGATCTCGGAGACAGGGACGGCGCGTTCCGCGAGGCGGCTGTGGAGGGTGTCGAAGTCGTCGCCGGGCAGGGCTATGCAGACGTGGTTGACCGCGTGGCCCGCGCTGTCGGCGGCGCCGGGCAGCATCGTCATGTGCTCGGCCATGGAGTGCGGCATGAGGTCGAGGATGGTCTCCTCGTTGAGCCGTACGGAGGGAAAGGAGACGTTGCCCGCGGCGAACTCGGCGAGCCGCAGGGGCCGCAGTCCGACCGCCTTCTCGTAGAAGCCGGCCGAGGCGACGGGGTCGCGCACCCACAGGACGACGTGGTCGAGACGTGCCGTGTTGTCCGTCATGGACCCCAGGCTGGTGTCGTCCACCACAGGCCGCAAGGGTTTGCCCGGGCTCGCGTCTCGCCAGAGATGAGAAGAACCGGACGACAGGAGGCAGACGCGTGGTGCTGGTGGTGTCGGAAGAAGTACGCGAGGCGCTCGACGCGCGTCGACCTGTGGTGGCTCTCGAGTCCACGATCATCGCCCATGGGCTGCCCCGCCCGCGCAACCTGCAGGTGGCGCTGGAGCTGGAGGGGGTCGTACGGCGGGAGGGCGCCGTTCCCGCGACGATCGCGGTGCTGGACGGACGGCCTCACGTCGGCCTTGACAAGGAGCAGTTGGAGCGGGTCGCCAACGAGGACGGCATCCGCAAACTGGGCCACCGGGACCTCCCGCTCGCGCTGGCGTCCTCGGCGAGCGGGGCGACGACGGTCTCGGCGACGGCGCTGCTGGCGGCCCTGGCGGGCGTGCGGGTGTTCGCGACGGGCGGGCTCGGCGGAGTGCACCGGGAGTGGACCCTCACGCAGGACGAGTCGGCCGATCTGGGGCTGCTGGCCCGGACACGGATCACGGTGGTGTGCGCGGGCGTGAAGTCGATCCTGGACGTGCCGGCGACGCTGCAACGCCTGGAGACGCTCGGCGTCGCCGTGGCCGGGTACGGTACGGACCGCTTCCCCGGCTTCTACTTGTCGGACTCGGGGCATCCGGTGGACTGGACGCTCGACAGCCCCGCGCAGGTGGCGCAGGTCATGCGGGCGCAGGACGCGCTGGCGGGGCCCCAGTCGGCGCTGATCGTCGCCAATCCGGTGCCCGAGGAGGAGCAGTTGGATCCCGCACTGCACGCGCGTGTGCTCGCCGACGCGCTGCAGGCCTGTGAGGCGGAGGGCGTCACCGGGCAGGCGGTCACGCCGTTCCTGCTGGACTACCTGGTCCGGCACACCGATGGGGCGTCGCTGACCGCCAATCTGGCAGCAGTGCGCGGCAACGTGGGACTGGCGGCACGGATCGCGGCGGCCTGGACGGGAGCGTGACACCGATGCCGGGCGGGGCGCCGGGCGGCGAGGGAAGGGAAGCGGGCGCCGACCCGTCACCGGCCGGTGCGCTGCTCGTCGTCGGGGACGTGATCACGGACGTCGTCGCCCGGCACCGTGGGCCGCTGGCCGCGGGAACCGACACCGCTGCCGTGGTCCGGACAGTGCCCGGTGGCGCGGGTGCCAATGTGGCCTGCTGGGCGGCCCACTGGAGCTGCGCGGAGGTACGCCTCCTTGGGCGAGTGGGCACGGACGCGGCGGCCTGGCACGAGCGGGAGCTGGCCGCGTGCGGGGTACGGCCCCTGCTGGTCGTCGATCCGGAGGCCGCGACCGGCACGGTGATCTGCCTCGTCGACACCGGCAATTCGGCCGAGCGGACGTTCCTGACCGACAGTGGGGCGTCGTTGCGGCTGGCCCCCGAGGACTGGTCGGATGCGCTGCTCGAGGGTGTCGCACGGCTGCATCTGTCCGGCTACCTGCTGTTCTCCGAACCGAGCCGCGCCCTGGTGAAGGTGGCGTTGGAGTCGGCACGCGCGTGTGGAGTGCCGGTGAGCCTGGATCCGGCGTCGGCGGGGTTCCTGACGGCTCTGGGCGTCGACCGTTTCCTGGAGCTCGTCGAAGGCGTGGACCTGCTGCTGCCGAGCCGCGACGAGGCATGCCTGCTCACGGGGTTGCCCGATCCGGCGGACGCGGCGGCCAAGCTGAGCCGGCACATCCCGCTCGTGGTCGCCAAGCAGGGGGCACAGGGCGCGCTGGTGGCCCGTGGGGGCTCGGTGTCCGCCCACGTCCACGCCGCCCCGGCGACGCCCGTGGACACGACGGGCGCGGGCGACGCGTTCACCGGCGCCTTCCTGGCCGCCCTGCTCTCGGGAGCTGATCCGCACACTGCGGCACAGGAGGGCTGCCGAGCGGGCGCGCTGGCCGTCGAGCGGGTGGGGGGCCGGCCACCGGAGCGGAGGTGAGACAGGTCGCCGATGGCGCGGCGACCAGTGGCGCGGGCACGCGGAACTGCAGGACGGGATGCTGGGCACCCGTCTGCTACGGCTTCCCCGCGCGGCTGCCCGCAGGGTGATCGCCGCCGCCTGGGGACTGCACCTGCTCCCCGCCTCGCCCCCGGCGGACCCTGCATGCCTCCGGCCCGGACGGTCTGCGCTCTCCGCGCTCCTTCAGCCCCCGCCTGTCCGCCCCACTTATCCCTTGCGTCCCCACGCCGAGATCATCGGTGCCGTGGCCAGGTCCATTCCACCGGCCGCCACGTTCGCCAGGTGACGGTCGATGTCCTCGTCCGTGGCAAGTCCGGCCTCGACGAGTTGGGAGCGGATCTGCCGGACGGTCGCGGACTCGAGGGCCGCGCAGGCCGGTGAAGTCAGCGGGAAGTAGGCATCGGCTTCGACACGGTGCAGGCCGGCCTCGCGCAGGAGGCGTGGCAGGCGGCGGCCGTAGGAGAGGTCGGCGCCGCGCTCGGCGAGGAGTTGCCGGAAACCGTGCCGCAGCCGGTTGGCGAGGCGCTGTTCGGGGCCGTGTTCGTCGGGGCAGAGCAGGGGCTGCAGCGCGGGGTCGGCGTCCTCGACCAGGATGCGGCCGCCCGGACGCAGGGACTTGACCATCGACCGCAACGCCCGTTCGCGGTCGGGGACATGGACGAGGACGAGCCGTGCGTGCACCAGGTCGAAGCCGTCCCCCGGCGGCTCCTGGGCCGCCACGTCGTGGACCCGTACCTCCACCGGCGGGCGGGCCACGGGGGCGAGCAGTGTGGTGTCGATGTCGGTGGCCACGACCTTTCCGGTCGGGCCGACCTTCTTGGCGAGCCAGCTCACCACCGAGGTGCCACCCGCGCCGACCTCCCAGCAGCGCCAGCCGGGGCCGATGCCGAATCCTTCGAGGTGCCGGAAGGTCGTGGGGTCGAAGAGGGTGGCGAAGGCGTCGAAGCGTTCGGCTGCCTCGGACTGCCGGTTGTCGAGGAGATACCCGTCGGATCGCGTCATGCCGCGATCATCCCAGTTGCGCGGCTTGTCGGGAGCGGTCGACGCGAGGCCCGCGACGAGATGGCCGCCTCGCGCCCCGGCGAAACGCTTTTCCACAGCCGGGAACAAAGCGGAACATCCTCTTCCCGCAGGCTCGACCGTCGCTTACCAGAACCTGGCAGACTGACCGGCCAAGGCGCGGGAAGGCGGCACCTCGCAGGCACCCGGCGCCGAGTCCGGGAGATCCACCCAAGGAGATCCAGATGTCCATGGCAGGGAATCTGCGCAAGGTCACGAACCTCGGCAGGGTCGGCGGCCTGCGCAAGGTGGCACGGCTGGCACGGCGGCGCCCCCGCGTCGACCTGAGCCACCCGGCCAGGTCCCCGCTGGGCTCATCGGTGGTGAACTGCGTGACCTACCGCGACGGCGTGCGGGTGCCCGGCGGCGGTGATCTGGTCGACACCGTGGAACGGGTGCGCAAGAGCGGTGACGGCTTCGTATGGCTGGGGCTGCACGAGCCGACGGACGATGAGTTCGCGGGCATCGCCGAACTCTTCGACCTGCATCCGCTCGCGGTCGAGGACGCGGTCGAGGCCCACCAGCGGCCGAAGCTGGAGCGGTACGGCGACACGCTGTTCGCGGTGTTCAAGACCGTCTGCTACGTCGAGCACGAGCAGCTGACGGCGACCAGCGAAGTGGTGAACACCGGCGAGATCATGGTGTTCGTCGGCGAGGACTTCGTGATCACGGTCCGGCACGGGATGCACGGCTCACTGGGCCCCCTGCGCGAGGGTCTGGAGGCCGATCCCCGGCAGCTGGCGAAGGGACCGGCGGCGGTGCTGCACGCCATCGCGGACCACGTGGTCGACGACTACCTCAACGTCACGGACGCCGTCCAGGCGGACATCGACCAGGTGGAGGCGGACGTGTTCGCGGAGAACGGCGCGCGGGCCGACCCCGGACGGATCTACCAGATGAAGCGTGAACTCCTCGAGCTGAAACGGGCCGTGGTGCCGCTGACCCGCCCGATCGAGGATCTCGCGACCCGGCCGATCCGGGTGGTCGACCCGGAGATACAGGCCTACTTCAGGGATGTGCTGGACCACCTCATGCGGGCGAAGGAGCAGATCGCCGCTTTCGACGAGCTGCTCAACTCGATTCTGCAGGCCCATCTCGCGCAGGTGACGGTCGCGCAGAACGAGGACATGCGGAAGATCACGGCCTGGGCGGCGGTGATCGCCGTGCCGACGATGGTCTGCGGGGTGTACGGCATGAACTTCGACAACATGCCGGAGTTGCACTGGAGGTTCGGCTACCCCCTGGTCATCGTCCTCATATCCGCGGCGTGCCTGGCGCTGTACCGCGGTTTCCGGCGCAACGGCTGGCTGTGAGAGGTCCGACCGGCAGGCTCAGCGGGTCGTGGTCCTGGCGTAGACGCTGTGGGCGAAGTCGGCGATCTGGTCCTCCGTCAGATGGCGGGCCAGGTCGGCCTCGCTGATCATGCCGACCAGCCGCTTGTTCTCGATGACGGGCAGCCGGCGGATCTGGTGGTCCCGCATCTCCCGGAGCACGTCGTCGACGTCGGCGTCCGCGTCGATCCAGCGCGGGGTGCCCTGGGCCATCTCACCGGCGGTGACCTTGGCCGGGTCGTGACCCATGGCCACGCAGCCGACGACGATGTCGCGGTCGGTGAGGATGCCGCAGAGCCGCTCGTTCTGGTCGCTGATGGGCAGGGCTCCGACGTTCAGCTCGCGCATCAACTGGGCCGCGCGGTCCAGGGTCTCGTGGGCCGGGATCCACTGGGCGCCACGGTGCATGATGTCTCCGGCGGTGGTCATGGGGTACCTCCCGGTGCCGGGCGGCCGGCGCGGCACGGGACGCACCGCGGAAACCGGCGCCCTACATTCTCGCCGCGCGGCGGGACGAGCGCACCCGGAACAGAAACCGATGCGGTCAGCCGCTCCACGCCGGGTGGCGCGGGTCGTCGGCGCGGACCAGGACGTCGGCCGTGCCGGCCGGGTCGGTCTCCGCCTCGTAGCGCTCGTAGGCGGGGAGGGTCCAGTGGTCGGCCTCCGGGGTGCGGCGGCGCAGGGCGCCTGGGGAGAGGAGGACGTGGACGGTCAGGTCGAAGGGGAACCAGTGGCGCAGCAGGAGGGGGCCGTGCAGCAACAGGAAGCCGCCGGGCGGGAGTTGGACATAGGAACTGCGGGTGGCGCGGTCGGTGGCCGGATCCCAAAGGTCCGGCAGGACGCGGCCGTCGCCGCCGGGCTCGAGGGGGCCGAAGACCTCGCGCCACAGGGCGGCGGTGTCGTACCAGCCGTTGTAATAGGCCTCCACGTCCTGGTGGCCGTACTCCAGGCGGAGCGAGGCGGGGCGCAGGAAGCCTTCCGTACCGACGCTCAGCGAGGGGCGGCCGCGTATGCGCAGCGCCTCGGCGACGCGCTCGGCGAGGTCTGCGGGCCGGGCCGCGGGGGCGCCGTCGAAGGCGACGCGGGGCCAGAGGGCGCCGTCGTCCGGCTGCAGGTCGAGCAGGCGCTCGGCCAGGAGGTCGCCGAGCCGGTCCCAGGTGATCGCTTCGAGTCGCACAGAGCCCATGATGCGTCAGGTACCGGCCGGGACGCGTCGCGCTCGGGCGGGGCCCCGCGGTTCAGGACACGTCCCGTTCGTGGGTACGGCGGGCAGCGAGCAACAGGGGCAGGTGGGTCTCGCACCAGGCGCGGGCGGCGTCGAGGAGGGGAACGAGGGTCGGCGACCTGCTCGGGGCGGACGGGCGGCCGGTGATGGACGATCCCGGGGCGTTCCCGGCGGAGATACGGCCGTTCGCGGTGGCGCACACGGCGGGGCTCGCATGGCTGCGGTCGACGCCGGCCCGGTCGACTGGGTGACGCTCACGCCGGGCGGCGGGCTGGAGGACGGCGCGGCATGTACCGGACGGTCCCGACTGGGCGGTGACCGGGCGCCGGAGGGCGGCTCGACGTTGTCGTACGCGGATCCCGCGGTGGCCGTGCTCGACGAGATCGACAGGCCGACACGCGACCGTACGCGGGTGTCGGTGATCGGTGATGACGGTGACCGGATCGGGTAGGTCAGGGTCACGGGACGGGGAAGGGAACACGCATGGCGCAGCTGGCGACTCCTCCACCTCGTACCGGGCTTCTCGCCATCCAGCCGCTGAGGCGGCGGCAGTGCGGGGAGTGCCATGCGGGACCGTTGTCGCTGCTGGTGCTCGAGGAGGGGGCGCCGCGGTGTCTCGACTGCGCCGATCTCGGCCATCTGGTGTTCCTGCCGCGCGGTGACACGGCGCTGACGCGGAGGGCGCGGGAGGAGAGCGCGTTGTCGGCGGTGGTCGTGCGGTTCAACCGGCGCAAGGCGCGGTACGAGCGGCAGGGCGTCCTGGTCGAGGAGGCCGGACTCGCCCGTGCCGAGGAACGGTGCCTGGCGGACGCGGAGGCCCGGCGGCGGCGCCGGGCACGGGACGCCAGGCGTCGGGCCGATGAAGACGTGCGGTTCGCGGAGGCCTTCGCGGCGGAGATACGGCGGCACTTTCCCGGGTGCCCCGACGAGCGGGCGCGGGCGATCGCCGCGCACGCGTCCCTGCGGGGCAGCGGGCGGGTGGGGCGGAGTGCGGCGGGCCGGGCCTTGTCGGAGGGGGCCGTGGTGTCGGCGGTCGTGGCGTCCGTGCGGCATGTGGAGACGCCGTACGACCAGTTGCTGATGAGCGGGGTGCCGCGGCACGAGGCCCGGCGGCGGATCAGGGCGGGGGTGGAGACGGTGCTGGACGGGTGGCGGGCGACGGGGACGGAGGCAGGGGTAGGGGTAGGTGGTGGCTGAGGGCCGGCGGTGCGGGCGCACCGGCGACGCGGATCCGGACATCGGCATGTGCGCTCGCGCGGTTCGGCCATGTTCGCCGAGCGCGGGTGGGAGCGGGGCGCCGGGGAGATCCCGGCCAGATACGGGGAGTTGGCGTTGACGTGATCGATGGACCGTACCTCTGGTTGACGGTGTTGGGTGTGCTCGGGACCGGACTCGTGGCGGGGGTGTTCTACGCGTTCTCGACGTTCGTGATGCGGGGACTGGCCGCGTTGCCGCCGGCGCAGGGCGTCGCCGCGATGAACGCGATCAACGTGGCCGCGGTGATGCCTGCGTTCATGATCGTGTTCGTGGGGTCGGCCGTGCTGTGCGCGGTGATCGGCGTGGTGACCTTCGTGCTGTGGCCGGGCGACGGGAAGGTGGAGCTTCTGCTGGGCAGCGCGCTGTATCTGTTCGGGTCCTTCGGGGTGACCATGGTCGCCAACGTGCCGCGCAACGACGCGCTGCTCAAGCTCGACCCGGGCACTCCGGAGGCGGCGGCGTACTGGCCGTCGTACGTACGCGAGTGGACCCTGTGGAACCACGTCCGGATGGTGGCCTCGGCGGGCTCGGCGCTGGCGTACGTGCTGGCGCTGACCTGAGGGCAGAAAGCACTTTCCGTCCCCTCTGCGGTGATGCCCGGCACGTCGTATCGTGGCCGAAAGAGTGCCGCCCGATGACGCACGGCCCGTCGTACGCGTACGCAAGGAAGACGGCCATGGCCGATCCCAAGGGATTCATGACCACCCCTCGCCGGGACTGGCCCCGCCGGCCGGTCGCGCAGCGGGTGCGGGACTGGAACGAGGTCTATGTCCCGGGGGCGCTGCTGCCCATCATCGACAAGCAGGCCGACCGGTGCATGGACTGCGGCATACCGTTCTGCCATGACGCGTGTCCGCTGGGCAATCTGATCCCCGAGTGGAACGACCTGGTCAGCCGGGACGACTGGCGAGCGGCGGCCGACCGGCTGCACGCCACGAACAACTTCCCCGAGTTCACGGGGCGGTTGTGCCCGGCACCGTGCGAAGCCGGGTGCGTGCTCGCCATCAACCAGCCCGCGGTCACCATCAAGAACGTCGAGGCGGCCATAGCCGACCAGGCCTGGGAACTCGGGTTCGCTCCCCCGCGTCCGCCCGAGCGGCTGTCCGGGCGGACGGTCGCGGTGATCGGGTCCGGGCCGACGGGACTGGCCGCGGCGCAGCAGCTGACGCGGGCCGGGCACACGGTCGCCGTGTACGAGAAGGACGACCGGCTCGGCGGGCTGATGCGGTACGGGATCCCGGCGTTCAAGATGGAGAAGCATCATCTGGAGCGCCGCATCGAGCAGATGCGGGCCGAGGGGACGAAGTTCCGTACGTCGACGGCGGTCGGACGGGACGTGGGGGCGGTGGAGTTGCGTGCCCGGTACGACGCCGTGGTGATCGCGACCGGGGCGACTGCCTGGCGTGAACTTCCCGTCCCCGGGCGGGAGTTGGCCGGGATACACCAGGCGATGGAGTATCTGCCGCTGTCGAACCGGGTGTGCGAGGGGGACCTGGACAGCTCGCCGATGTCCGCCGCCGGCAAGCACGTCGTCATCGTCGGGGGCGGGGACACGGGAGCGGACTGTCTCGGTACGGCGGTTCGTGAAGAGGCGGCCTCCGTCACGCAGTTGGACATCTACGCCCAGCCGGCCACCGAGCGCGACGACGACGTCGAACCGTGGCCGACCTACCCGAAGATCTACCGGCTCTCCGCCGCGCACGAGGAGGCGCGCGATCTGGAGACGGCACCGACGGCGGACGCGGACGCGCGGCTGTTCGCGGCGTCCACGCTCCGCTTCACCGGGGACGAGAACGGGCAGGTGCGGTCGCTGTACCTCGTCGAGGTCGACGCGGCGCGGCGGCCGCTGCCGGGGACGGGGCGGACACTGCGAGCCGACCTCGTGCTGCTCGCGCTCGGGTTCTCCGGGCCGGCTCGGGACGACGGGCTGATCGACCAACTGGGACTGGCGATGGAGTCGCGCGGCACGATCACCCGGGACGCCCAGTTCGCGACGAACGTCCCCGGTGTGTTCGCCGCCGGTGACGCCGCCCGTGGGCAGTCACTGATCGTATGGGCGATCGCGGAGGGGCGAGCGGTGGCGGCGGCCGTCGACCGCTGCCTGACGGGGAGTTCGCAACTGCCGGCACCGATCGGTCCCTATGACCGGCCGATGGCCGTGTAGTGGCTCAGCCACGCCGCTCGTCCGTGCCGGCGACCTTTCCCGTCGACAGAGCCACCCTGTTCCAGGAGTTGATCGCGAGGATCAGGGCGAGGACGTGGGCCAGTTCCTCGTCGTCGAAGCGGGCGGCCGCCTCCGCGTAGACCTCGTTGGGGACGCCGGCGTCGGAAACCAGGGTGACCGCCTCGGTCAGGGCGAGCGCGGCCTGCTCGCGCTCCGTGAAGAAGTGCCGGGCCTCGCGCCAGACGGCCACCATGTGCAGCCGGTCCTCGCTCTCGCCGGCCTTGCGGGCGTCGTTCGTGTGCATGTGGAGGCAGTACGCACAGTGGTTCAGGTGCGAGGCACGGATCTGGATCAGTTCGACCAGGGCCCGATCGAGGCCCTCGCGGGCGGCGGCGTCGAAGCCGATGAGGGCGCGGAAGGCCTTCGGAGCGGCCTTCCCGAAGTCGAGCCGACGCTTTTCGGCCACCGGGGCCGCGCTTCGCGTGATGTCGATCGGGTGCGCCGTGTGCGTCGTGTTCGTCGTCATGTGCTCCAACCTACGAGGGGTAAAGACCCACTGTAGGGTGCATTTCCATGGGGGATTCGTGGGTCAGTTCCGCGGAGCGGATCGGGCTCGACCTGCATCTGGAACTGCCCGTGACGGGTGGGCGGCGCGCCGCGCTCACGGCGGCGCTGCGCGAGGCCGTGCGCAGCGGGCGGCTCGCTCCCGGTACCCGGTTGCCGCCGTACCGTTCGCTCGCCGCGGATCTCGGCGTCGCCCGCAACACGGTGGCGGACGCGTACGCGGAGCTGGTCGCGGAGGGCTGGCTCACGGCGCGCCAGGGCTCGGGCACACGGGTCGCCGAGCGCGCCGAACCGCTGCGACCCGCCGACCCCCTACGGCCCGCCGAGCCGCTGCGACCCGCCGGGCGAGGGCCCGCAACGGCACCTCCACGCACGCGTGGCCCGCGGACACCAGTAAGCCGGCGAGCCCCTCAGTCCTCCCCGCAGCCGTCCCCTGCCACCTCGCGCCACGACTTCCGCCAAGGCATCCCGGACGCGTCGGCGTTTCCGCGTGCGGAGTGGGTGGCGTCCTATCGGCGGGCCTTGCAGCAGGCGCCCAGCGAGGTGTTCGGACCAGGGGATCCTGCCGGGCGGGTGGAGCTCAGGGAGGCGCTGGCGGAGTATCTGGCGCGCGTGCGCGGGGTGCGGACCGAACCGGGTCGGATCGTGATCTGCTCGGGGTTCGCGCATGCCCTGCGTTTGCTGTTCGGGGGGCGCGAGCTGCGCGGGCCGCTGGCCGTCGAGGCGTACGGGCTGCCCTTCCACCGGGAACTGCTCACCGCCGCGGGCGTCAGGACCGTACCGCTGCCCTTGGACGAACACGGGGCTCGGGTCGAGCAGTTGGGGCGAGAGCGGGCCGTACTGCTGACTCCCGCACACCAGTTCCCGACCGGTGGTCCATTGCACCCGGAGCGGCGGGGCGCCGTGATCGACTGGGCACGCGCGCGTGGCGGCCTCGTGCTGGAGGACGACTACGACGGGGAGTTGCGCTACGACCGCAAGCCCGTCGGGGCCGTCCAGGGGCTCGATCCGGAGCGGGTGATCCTGCTCGGCTCGGTCAGCAAGAGCCTGTCACCGGCCGTGCGGCTCGGCTGGATGGTGCTTCCCGAGCGGTACGTCGACGGGGTGCTCGCCGTCAAGGGCGAGCGGGAGGCGTGGGCCAGCGTCCTCGATCAGCTGAGCCTCGCCGACTTCATCTCCTGCGGGGCGTACGACCGTCACGTCCGGCGTATGCGGCTGCGGTACCGCGGCCGCCGTGACCGGCTGGTCGCGGCGCTCGCCGAGCACGCGCCGCAGGTCGAGGTCAGCGGGGTCGCGGCCGGCCTGCACGCGGTGCTGCGGCTGCCGCCCGGCACGGAACGGTCCACCCTCAATGCGGCGAAGCGGCAGGGGGTCGCCCTCGACGGACTGGCCGGATTCCGCCATCCGGAGACGGCCATGGAATCCGGGGACGGACTGGTCGTCGGATACGCGACCCCCTCCGAACACGCCTACGGCGCGGCGTTGGAGGCGCTGTGCCGGGCGCTGGCGTCGAGCGGGGCGGGGACGGAGCCCTGATGGTATGTGACATACCACTGAAAGTTTCAGCGGTATGTCACATACCGACCCACCCCGACTCCTCCCCCATCACCTCAAACGCGCCGCTAGCCGCCGACCTCAACCATTGATTAACGTACCCATCGGATCAACACACCATCAGTTCAGCAGGAAGTCGGCCTCCCCCGCCTTGGCGCCCTCGATGAACGCGGTCATCTCGTCGGTGGTGTAGATCAGCGCCGGGCCGTCAGGGTCGGTGGACTGGCGGACGGCGATCCGTCCGTCGGCGAGCTTCATCGCCTCCAGGCAGTTGCCGCCGTTGCCGCCACTCCAGGGCTTGTGCCAGCCCTCACTGCCCAACTCCCGCGCGGGCATGCCGTTGTAGACGTGTTTGCGCGGCTTGATGCGATCCATTCACAGCTCCTTGCGGAGATCCTCGAGGATCTCCTTCGTGCGATGTGCCGTAGCGGCCTGCGCCGCCGTGCGGTCCATGACCTCGAGGTGGGTCGCCACCTCCGAGCGCGCGTCCAGGTAGACGGCGCCGGTCAGGTACTCGCTGTAGACCATGTCCGGCAGTTCTGACATGGCAAATCGGAACAGCACGAAGGGCCCGAACGTCCCGGGGTGCGGGCCGTTGAGGAACGGTGCGACCTGCAGCGTCACGTTGGGCAGCTTCGTGGTCTCGAGCAGTTTGTCGATCTGGGCACGCATCACCTCCGAGCCGCCGACGGGGCGGCGCAGCGCGGTCTCGTCGAACACGGCCCAGAACCGGGGCGCGTCCTGACGGGTGAGCAGTTCCTGTCGTTGTATGCGCAGCGCGACATGGCGCTCGATGTCGTCGGGGCTGGTCTGGCCGATCGCGCCCGACCTCAGCACGCCGCGTGCGTAGTCCTCGGTCTGCAGCAGGCCGGGGACGAAGTGCGGGTCATAGGAGCGGATCAGCGAGGCGGCGCCCTCCAGGCTGACGTACATGGAGAACCAGCCGGGCAGGATGTCGTGGAACCGCTGCCACCAGCCGGGCCGGTTGGCCTCTTCGGCCAACTGCACGAAGGTCTCGGCCTCCTCGTCGGAGACGCCGTAGGACTTCAGCAGCAGTTGCAGGTACGGGATTTTGAGGGCGACCTCGGCCATCTCCATGCGCCGGACGGTGGCGGGGGCGACGCGCAGGACCCTGGCGGCCTCCTCGCGCTTGAGTCCGGCGCGTTCCCGCAGGTCCAGCAGCCGTCGGCCGAGGACGACCTGACCGACCGTCGGCGCGGACCGCGGTTCGCTCACGCTCCACCTCCAGGCGGCCGAGGGCTCGAAAAAGACGCTGACAGCCATGCGGCGCCATTCGAAGACCCATTCGAAAGATCTGTACGGTTCTGTACCGATCTCCGTTGATCTCAACTGGCGCCGCTCGACGTGCTGTTGCGAGCAGTGTGCCATGGCCGTCCACAACGTCACACCGCACTCTGCAATTTTCAGAGTGACACTTGCCAAGTGTTCACGCCGGGGCGATAGTGGCAAGCGTGATTCCGTCCGCGCCCTTAGGAACAGACGCCGCCGAAGGCCACCCCCACAGCCTCGGTGCCGCCCCGGCAGCAGGCCCCGGAGGGGTCGCGGCCGAGCGCCGGTTCCGATTCGAGCTGGCCGCCCATCCGGGTTCTCCCGCGCAGGCCAGACGCCTGACGAGGGCCCGGCTGAACGGCTGGTCGGTGTGCGAGGACATCTGCGACACGGCGGCTCTGGTGATCACCGAGCTGGTCACCAACGCCCTGGTCCACACCGCGAGCAGCCACATCGTGTGCGAGTTGCACGACGGCGCGGACCTCGTGCGGATAGCCGTGCGTGACGAGGGCTGTGCGCCGGGTGCGCCCCACCCGTCGCGGGCTCGGCCCGAGGAGGAGCACGGGAGGGGGTTGCTCCTCATCGACACCCTCTGTCACGCGTGGGGGGCCCACGAACACGGACTGGGCCTGCTGGTCTGGGCGGAGCTGCCCCGCAAGACGGACGAGCCGCGACACGACTGCGGACCCTGCAACGACCTGGGCTGGGGAGCCAGGTCCCAGCCGGGGCCGGCCGATGGCCCGGACGACGAGGACGAACCGGACGCGCGCCACGGGACACGGGGAACGGGGATCACATGGGGTTGAGGGCCGGGTCAGGACGGCAGGTGCTGAGCCTGGACACGCTGGTCCGCCTCGAGCGCGGGCTGCACGCCCCGGGCACGCCCCGGCGACTGCCCGTGCCGGACGGGATGACGGCTCCGCTGGGCTGCGACGCGGTGGCGGTGCCCGCCCGCTTCGGCCCCTTGGTGCTGCCCCGGCTGCCCCGCGTGGGGTGCGTCTTCGCCGACGAGGCGCACTGGTGGTGGCTCGTCCCCTCCGATTCCGACTACGCCCTGGAGTGGCCCGCCCCCGCCCAGTACGCCGCCGGGGCGGTAGTTCCGGACGCCCCGGCGGTCCCCGGCCTGATCCACAGGCCGGACGGCACACTCCCGTACACCCCGCCGATCCCGTTGTACCTGGCCGTGTGCCGGGTGATGGGGACGACGCCCACCTGGTCACGTCCCGTCACCGCATAGTCGCGACGGCACCATGGTTGCGTAAACATCGGTCCGCCGCGGTGGTGATCGTCCGGCCGCCGCGGGGCGTACGCCCGCGCACCCGGCCTTCTCCCGCTCACGCTCTGCCCTGGTGGGACGCCGTCCCGGGATAGTGGCCGTTCGGCGGCGTGCGGACGCGGATCGGGGGGCACCGGCGGTGGGGAAGAAACGCGACTCGGTCAGCGCCGAGGTCTCCGAGTCGGAGCGGCTGCTGTTCGGCGGCCCGCTGCGCTATGACATGGGCTGGAACCAGCACCGCGAGGCCTTCCTGGAGCTGGACTTCCGGGCCCTGGTGACACGGCTGCCCGCCCTGCTGGGCTCCAGCCTCCGGCTGGCCTGGCAGGCCGACCGGCGGGCGGCGCGGATCGTGCTGGCCGCCGAGGCGGGCCGGGGCGCAGCGCAGGCGGTGACCCTGCTCGCCATGAACAGCGTGCTCGGGCGGCTGATCGCCGGCGGCCAGATCCAGGACCGGTTGCGCGGCGCCGTACCGGTGCTGACCGCCCTGGCCGCCGTCACCCTGTTCGGGGCGCTGCTGCGGGCCGCGTCGACGTATGCGACAGGGCGGCTCGAGCCCAAGGTGGAGCGGGTGGCCACCGAGCTGTATCTGGAACGGGCGGCGAGTGTGGAGCTCGCCGCGATCGAGGACCACGCCTTCCACAAGCTGCTGGACACCGCGCAGTACGGCGCCGGCTCGGCCCGCCGGATGATCTCGTACGCGACGCGCGCGGTGAACGCGCTGATCTCGCTGATCGCGGCGGCGAGCGTGCTGACCGTGCTGCATCCGGCGCTGCTTCCGCTGCTCGTGACGATGACGCTGCCGAGCGCCTGGAGTTCGCTGCGCAACGCCCAGCGCCGCTACGAGTCCTTCCACACGTGGGTGCAGCACGCGCGGGCCGGCCATCTGATCAGCGGTCTGCTCACCGAGCCGGCCGCCGCGCCCGAGATCCGCGTGCACGGCGTCGGCCCCTTTCTGCTGCGGCACTTCCACGCCATGTCGGAGACGGCGGAGGCGGAACAGGCGCGGCTGGCCCGGCTGGCGGCGCGCACCGGTCTGATCGCGGGGGCCTGGACGGGCCTGGCGACCGTGGCGACGTACGCGACGCTGGCCGGGCTGCTGCTCGCCGGGGCGATGGCGCTGTCGGTGGCCGGTACCGCGGTGATCGCGATCCGGACGGGTTCGTCGAGCCTGGACAACCTGGTGCTGGCGGTGAACTCGCTGCACGAGGAGGCCCTCTTCGTCGGCGATCTGCAGAAGCTGTACGTCGAGGCGGCCGAACGGGCCATCCCGGTCGGCGGCGACCCGCTGCCCGAGGAGCCGCGGGAGATCCGCTTCGAGAACGTCAGCTTCAGCTATCCGGGCGAGTCGGCCCGCCCCGCCCTCGACGACGTCACCCTGAGCATTCCGCTGGGCCGCATCGTGGCGCTGGTCGGCGAGAACGGCTCCGGCAAGACGACCCTGGTCAAGCTGCTGGCCGGCCTGTACACCCCGGACCGGGGCCGGATCCTGTGGGACGGGGTGGACGCGGCCCGCGCGGACCGGCAGCGGCTCGCCGAGCGGATCGCGATGGTGGCCCAGGACTTCAAGCGCTGGCCGTTCACCGCCCGGGTGAACGTGGCGATCGGACGTTCCTCCGCGCCGCTGACCGAGGAGCGGATGGCCGCCTCGCTCGCCGAGGCGGGCGCCGAGGACGTGGTGGCCGACCTGCCGCACGGCCTGGACACCCTGCTCGCCCGCCAGTTCAGCGGCGGGCACGAGCTGTCCGGGGGCCAGTGGCAGCGGCTCGGCATCGCGCGCGCGGCCTACCGGCGCGGCCGGATCCTGGTGGTGGACGAGCCGACGGCGGCGCTGGACGCGCGGGCCGAGCTGGAGGTCTTCGAGAAGATCCGCGCCCTGGCCTCGACCGGCCAGACCGTGATCCTCATCACCCACCGGCTGGCGTCGGTGCGCCACGCGGACCTGGTGCACGTCCTGCACCAGGGCCGGCTCGCGGAGTCCGGCACCCCGGACGAGCTGCTGGCCTGCGGCGGGATCTACGCGGAGCTGTACTCGCTGCAGGCGGAACAGTTCACGGCACCGGTGCCGAAAGCGGGGTGAGGTGACACCCGTAGGGAAGGTCGGAGGGAGTGAACGCCCGCCCTGGGGGCGGGCTCACGTCAGGCGACCACGTCCGCTGCCGTGTCGCTGCGTACGATCACCAGGAACGTGTCCGTCGCGAGGTCCATGACGACCTCCGCGGGCAGTCCTTCGAGCCGTCGCGCGTGCGCGAACTCCTCCGCCGGCCACGAGCCTCGCGGCCCACCTGCGGGAAAGCGTTCGAGCACTGTTCGCCCGTTCACCATCTCGCACCTCCATCAGCTTTGTGCTTGTAGGAGTTAACGCCTTCGGGGTCGAGAAAGCCTCGCTCAGTTGCTGGACTGAGACGTAGTTGACACTTGTTCAACGCGGAGTGTGAGGATCCGGTCACTTTGCGACGATCTCCGTCGCTTTCCGTACCAGCTTCCGCACTTTGCGTGTACGGACCCGGTGCCGCCGGGCGCTACCCCGCCAGCGGCAGTTCGGGCAGCGGTACGAAACTCCGCTCGCGCCCCAACTCCTCCAGCAGCCCGGCGAGTTGCTCGATGTCGCGCGGCGACAGCCGGCCCGAGTCGTCGAGGTGGACCGCACAGGCGGTGGTGGCGTCCACGAGCCGTTCGAGAGTGGCGACCACGCTGTCGGCGCCCTTCGAGTGCCGGGCCAGCGGCGGGAGCTCGGCGGCGGTCAGGGCGATGGCGGAACGGGCTTCGGCCAGCCGCCGATAGGCCTCGCGGCGCAGGGTCCAGCGGGCGGTACGGTCGTCCGACCCGCCCAGGACGTGCGTGAGGTACGCCTGCGCGGCGGCGCCCGCCGCCGTCAGCCGGGCCCGTACTCCCCCGCCCCGCTGCCCCGGCATCGGCAGATGCCCGACGACCAGCACGATCGCGCAGGCCAGCAGCGTCTCCCCGATTCGGCTGACAGAGGCCTGCGGTTCCCCGCCGACCATGACGAGGGCGAGGACGAGCACGGTCACGACGGCGGTCTGCGCGGCGAAGTGCCGGGTGGCGACGGGTATCAGGGCGCCGCTCACCGCCACCAGGACGACCAGCCCTTCCGGCCGGGGCAGCACGGCGGCGAAGCCGGCGAAGAGCAGCGCCCCGAGCACGGTCCCGGCGGCCCGGCACAGCACACGGGACACGAGCGGCCCGAGGTCGGGCTTGACCAGGAACACGGCGGTGGCCGGCAGCCAGTACCAGTGCGCGTGCTGCCCGTACCACCGGGCGTGGTGCAGATACTGGGCGACGGCGACGCTGGCCCCGAAGCACAGGGCCACCCGCAGCCCGTACTCCCGGCCACCGGCACCGAACACCAGCCGCAGCACGCTCGCCGCCGTCCGCCTGCGGGTGTGCAGGTCGGTCGGCTTCCCCCGGTCGAAGGCGTCGGCGGCGTGCAGGAGCGCGTCGTCCAGGGCACGCAGCGCGGGGGCGGACCGATGGGGCGCGGGCAGGGGCCCGGTGTGCGTGTTCTCCCGTACGGCGACGGCGAGCCGCCGTGGCCCCTCGGACGTCCGCCCGCTCACCGCCTCCCCGGCCCACGCGAGCGCGGTCGCCGCCTCGGCGAGCGGCAACGCTGCGGCGTACTGCGCGTGCAGCCGCCGTTCGGCGGTGGACGAGGCGTACCGGCGCAACCGGGGCCCGGCGAGGGCGTCCTGCGCGTGGTCGAGAGCGGCGGTCAGCGCCTCCCTCCGGTCGACGGCGCTCTCGCTGCCCACCGCGTCGAGCAACTCGGCGACGGCGTCGTACACGGCGGCGACGGCGTCCCGCTCCCCGTCGAAGCGGAAGTCACCGGCCGTGGCCCCCGGCGTCGGCAGCACCAGCCGCAGCGCGAGCAGCCACCCGGCGCCGCACAGGAAGGCGAGGGCGCGCAGCCATCCCGGCTCCGGCCCCGGCATCCCGGCACCGATGGCCGAGCCGACGAGCATGTGCGTCCCGACGCCGGAGGCGACCGGCCCGACCGCGCTGATGCCACCGGCGACGAGCCCGAGAGCGGTGAGCAGGAAGGTCAGGGCGACGGCCCCGAGATGCTCGCCCCCGTACGTCCCGACGAGCAGCCCGCCCGCTCCCGCGAGCGCGGGCACGCCGATCCGCTTGACGGAGGCCCGCCGGCTGCCGGGACGGTCGTTGATCCCGGCGAGCATGGCGGCGATCGCAGCGATGACGCCCGGCGCGGTGCGGTCGAGCAGGACGGCGAGCAGGAGAAGCGGCCCGGCCGACAGCGCGCCCCTGATGACCGCGCTCCAGGGCACGGGCCCTCCCTGGGCACGGAAGGCGTGCGCCAGCCAAGGGGGCAGAGCGACGAACGTACGGGACACAGGGCTCCTGTCCGGACGAGGGCGGGGTGTGCCTTCGGGCGACGGTGGCCGGGGCTGCGGTGTGCCTCCACGGTAAACGGGTGAGCTGGAGCGAACGGGACGAATGTGTTTCGGAGATGTGACGGGTGACCGGAAAGACGGGTTCTTTATGAACGCAACTCTCCCCGACCACGCGGAAAACCAGATGCGGAACCGGTCGGCGGGCCGGACCATCGGTAGGTCGTCCTGCGTCCGCGTCGGCCCCTGCCCGCGTCCAGAACTGCCCCCGTTTCAGCACCCGTTCAAGGAGCCGCCCCGTGATCCATCGTGTGACCGTCCCAGGACTGTTCCCGCCGCCCCGTTACGCCCACGGGTCCGTCGTCGAGGCGGGTGCGCGGCTCGCGTTCCTCGCCGGGGCCGTGCCGCTCGACGGGGAGGGGAGGCTGGTCGGTGAGGGGGATCCGGTGCGGCAGGCCGAGCAGGTACTGGTGAACCTCGGCGAGCAACTGCGCGCCGTCGGCTCCGACCTGGCGCACGTCGTGGCGACGGACGTGTACGTCGTCGCCGGTGAACCCGCCGTGCTCACCGCCGTCTGGGACGTCGTGGAGGCGTCCGGGCTGAGTGCGGGGCCGCACTCCTCGACGCTGCTCGGCGTCGCCTGCCTCGGGTACCCCGGGCAACTCGTGGAGATCACCGCTACCGCTGTCGTGCCCGAGATGGAGGCCCGCCGGTGAACGCCGCCGAACCCGGACAGCCGGCCGACCACGTCGTCCTGCGCCGCGCCGGCGCCACGGACGCCCGGCCCGCGGCCGATGTCTGGCTGCGTTCCTTCGCCGCCGCGCTGCCGACGGTCGTCAGTCCCCGGTCCGCCGACGAGGTGCGGGGCTACTTCCGGGACGTCGTGGTGCCCTTCCGGGAGACGTGGGTCGCGGATGCGGGGTACCGGGACGGGATCGTCGGGGTCATGGTGCTCGCCGACGACGAGCTCTCCCAGCTCTATCTCGCCCCGGGCTGGCGTGGACGCGGTCTCGGGGACCGGTTCGTCGGGCTGGCCAAGGAGCGCAGTCCGCAGGGTCTCACCCTGTGGACCTTCCAGGTCAACAAGCCCGCTCACCGGTTCTACGAGCGGCACGGTTTCGTCGCCGTCGAGTACACGGACGGGAGCGGGAACGAGGAGCGGGAGCCGGATGTGCGGTACGTGTGGCGCCCTTGAGCCCGGGAGCGCGGGCCCGCACACCACGACCCCCGCAGAAACCTTCTACTCCTCCTCACCTCCCGCCGAGCCCGCCGAAGGCAGTCGCTCGCGGATCTCGTCCATCACCGTGGAGTCCGTGAGCGTCGTGACGTCACCGAGGTCGCGTTTCTCGGCGACGTCCCGCAGCAGGCGGCGCATGATCTTGCCGGAGCGGGTCTTGGGGAGTTCGGCGACCACCAGGATCTGCCGCGGCCGGGCGATCGGGCCGATCTCCTTGGCGACGTGGGCACGCAGCTCGGTCGCCACCTGCTCGGCACCCGTGGGCCCGACGTCCTGTGCGTCGCCGCGCAGGATGACGAAGGCCACGACGCCCTGGCCCGTCGTCGGGTCGGTCGCGCCGACCACGGCCGCCTCCGCGACCATCGGATGGGAGACCAGGGCCGATTCGACCTCCGTGGTGGAGATGCGGTGCCCGGAGACGTTCATGACGTCGTCGACCCGGCCGAGCAGCCAGATGTCACCGTCCTCGTCCTTCTTCGCGCCGTCCCCGGCGAAGTACGTCCCGGGGAAGCGCGACCAGTACGTGTCGATGTACCGCTGCTCGTCGCCCCAGATGGTGCGCAGCATGCCCGGCCACGGGTCGGTCAGGACCAGATAGCCGCCGGAACCGTCGGGCACCGGTTTGCCCGTGTCGTCGACGACGTCGGCCGCGATGCCCGGCAACGGCCGCAGGGCCGAACCCGGCTTGCAGACGCTCACGCCCGGCAGCGGGCTGATCATCTGCGCGCCGGTCTCCGTCTGCCACCAGGTGTCGACGACCGGACAGCGGCCGGAGCCGATGTGCTTGCGGTACCAGATCCACGCCTCCGGGTTGATCGGTTCACCGACCGAGCCCAGCAGCCGGAGCGACGAGAGGTCGAACTCGGCCGGGAATTCGGCGCCCCACTTCATGAAGGTGCGGATCGCGGTCGGGGCGCAGTAGAGGATCGAGACGCGGTACTTCTCGATGATCTCCCACCAACGGCCCTTGTGCGGGGTGTCCGGGGTGCCCTCGTACATCACGGACGTGACGCCGTTGGCGAGCGGGCCGTACACGATGTACGAGTGGCCGGTGACCCAGCCGATGTCCGCCGCGGTCCAGAACACGTCCCGCTCCGGTTTGACGTCGAAAACCGCCCAGTGCGACCAGGCGACCTGGGTGAGATAGCCGCCGGTGGTGTGCAGGATGCCTTTCGGGCGGGCCGTCGTACCAGAGGTGTACATGATGTACAGCGGGTGTTCGCTGTCGAAGGCCTCCGCCTCGTGTTCGGACGACTGTCCGTCCACCAGGTCGTGCCACCACACGTCCCGCCCGTCGGTCCAGTCGACGTCCTGTCCGGTGCGCCGGACGACCAGCACGCTGCGTACGTCCGGGCACGCGTGCAGCGCCTCGTCGACCGCGGGTTTCAGCGCCGATGGGTTGCCCCTGCGGTAGCCGCCGTCCGCGGTGATCACGACTCGCGCGTCGCAGTCGAGGATCCGGCCGCGCAGCGCCTCGGCGGAGAAGCCGCCGAAGACCACGGTGTGCGGGGCGCCGATGCGGGCACAGGCCAGCATCGCCACCACCGTCTCCGGGATCATCGGCAGGTAGATCGCCACCCGGTCGCCGGTCCGCACGCCGAGCGACTGCAGGGCGTTGGCGGCCCGGCAGACCTCGGCCGTCAGGTCGGCGTAGGTGATGGTGCGGGTGTCCCCGGGCTCGCCTTCCCAGTGGAAGGCGACCCGCTCCCCGAGGCCGGCCGCCACGTGCCGATCCAGGCAGTTGTACGCCGCGTTCAGGCGCCCGCCCGTGAACCAGCGGGCGAACGGGGCACGGCTCCAGTCGAGCACCTCGTCCCAGGGCCGTGCCCAGTCCAGCCGGCCGGCCGCCTCGTCCCAGAAGGCGAGGCGGTCGGTGTCGGCGCGTTCGTAGTCCGCCGCGGTGGCGTTCGCCGCGTCGGCCAGCTCCGGGGGCGGCGGGAACCGTCGCTCCTCACGGAGCAGGTTGGAGAGTGTTTCGCCACCGGAGTCGGTCATGCGTGGGCTCCGAAGGGACCGCGGTGCGTGCGGTGGGGCCGAAGGTGTTCACCGAGGTTCGCCAAGACCGGCATGACGGCACGGTTGTACGTGGAGTTGGTGACGCCGGCGAAGGACGCGTACCACGCGCACACGGCCGTGAGCAGGCCCAGCCAGCCGCCCGCCTTGACGGTGTTCGGCGACTGCGCGAATTCGGCGATGCACAGGACGATGAACGTCGCGGACAACGTGACGAACACGGCGAGGATCGCCCCCGTCGTGCGGGTCGCGGCCACGGTCATGTACACCGTGAAGACCGCCCACACCAGCAGGAACAGCCCGCTGGCCTGGTGTGCGGTGGCCGCCGGCAGGCCGGGTACGACGAACTTCGCGTAGGCCGCGTACGACAGCCAGAAGGCGCCGAAGGAACCGAACGCGGTGGCGCCGAAGGTGTTGCCCTTGCGGAACTCCCACATGCCGGCGAGGAGTTGTGCGAGCCCGCCGTAGAAAAGCGCGAGCGGCAGGACGACGGCGACCAGTTTCTTGTCGGTGATGAGATTCGCGTTGAACGTGCTGAGAACGAACGTCGTCGCTGCGAAGGCGGCGAGGCCGAGCGGGCCGGGGTCCGCGATCTTGGCCTGTTCGGTGGTCGGAGTGCTCATTGCCTCTCCTCCTGTGATCCAGATCACAAGAATGTGAGATCCATTGTAGGCACCACCTATGGCGTACAGGCGCCGCACCCACAGTCGGCAATCGACGAACGGTGCCGACTGTGCGACGAACGGTCGTCCGGCGTCGTCGGGGGCGGAGACCGGGTTCCCCGGGCGCGGATCTCTAGTCGAGAACGTCCTCACCGCGATGCCGGTACGCCCACTCCGCCGCCCGCGCGGCAAGAGCCACCAGATCCGGCTCCCCCGTGTCACCGTCCAGGTGCCGATACTCCACCGCGG
Source organism: Streptomyces sp. NPDC101152 (assembly GCF_044768275.1). Taxonomy (NCBI): domain Bacteria; kingdom Bacillati; phylum Actinomycetota; class Actinomycetes; order Kitasatosporales; family Streptomycetaceae; genus Streptomyces; species Streptomyces sp. NPDC101152. Next base: position 104,511 of record NZ_JBIWPO010000017.1, read on the forward strand.
TCAGAATGACGACCCGCTCCGGCAGCCCCAGGTGGTCACGGAAGCCGCCGGCCAGGATGTCCGCAGCAGCCTCGTCGGCGCTAAGGCCACCGGCGTGCCGGGCGCGGATCAGAGCTTCCAGCTCCCGGTGGTAGGTGACATAGCAACGGACATCTTCCCTGCTCATCACCGCCCCGTGCCCCGGCACGACCACCTCCGGGTCCAAGGCCAGAATCGTCTCGCAGGCCGCGATGACATTGCCCAGCGGCCCGTTCCAGTGCACCGGGTGATCCCCGGCGAACAGCACGTCCCCGGCGCACACCACCCCCCGATCCGGAAAGTGCACCACCAGATCACCGGCCGAGTGCGCGGGCCCCACCTCGATCAGTTCGGCCGCAATATCGCCCACGGTCAGCTCGTACCGTCCGGAGAAGGTGACGGTCGGCGGAACGGACTCCACACCCTCGTACCGGTACCGCCCGAAGTGCCGACGCGCGTACCACCCCAGAGGCTGGTCGGCCGGGGTCTGATGGGTGAGGAAGTGCATCTGCTGCGGCGACGGCTCATGGCACAAGTGCTCGGCACTCGCCTTGGTCGCAATGATCTCGGCATCGGGAAAGCAGCCATTACCGAACGTGTGATCCCCATTGACATGCGTATTGACGATCGTCCGCACAGCACCGGGCAGGACCGTCTCAGCAGCACCCATCAGAGCCTCGGTCATCGCCTGGTCATAAGGAGTGTCGACGAGGGCCGCCTCCTCCCCCGAAACGATCAACAGACAGTTGGCGAATCCCCAGGTCCCGGTATACCCCGGGGCCCACAGATGCAGCCCGTCGGCAACCTGGATGAGTCCGTCAGGAAGTTTCATGCCGGCCATTCTGCCCGCGCCCGCCCACGCGCAGGAGCGGGTCGTGGCGGTACGGCGCAGCCCGCCGCCTACGCGTCCCGGGATCAAGATCCCCCCCGCCCCCAAACCCTCCGCTTAGGCACCGGCACCCCAAAACTCCCCACCCGGCTGGTCACCAACCCCAACCCCACCAACGACTCCGCCAGCTTCACCCCCGCCCCCACCCCATCGACAACCGGCACCCCCAACTTCTCGCTCACCGCCCGCTGCAACCCCGTCATCCCGGCACACCCCAGCACCAGCACCTCGGCCCCCGCCGAGAGGGCCCGCTCAGCCGCCGCCAAGAACGCCACCTCCGTACGATCGGCGTCACCGAGGTCGAGCACCCCGAGCCCCGTTCCGACGACCGCCGCACAGTTGCGCCCCACGCCCGCCAGCTCCAGGCTGTCCTCGATCTGCCCGCACGACCGCTCCAGCGTGGTCACGACGCCGTACCGCCGCCCCAGCAGACACGCCAGATGCGCCGCGGCCTCGGTGATGTCGACGACGGGCACGTCGACCAGCTCCCGTACGCCTTCCCGCCCGTGTTCCCCGAAGCCGGCCATCACGACGGCGTCGTAGGCGGGGCCCTCGTAGGTGCGCAGGAGATCGATGACGGCCGCCGCCGACAGGTAGCTGTCGAGCCAGCCCTCCGCGGACTCCGGCCCCCACCCGGGGGTGAGCCCGAGCACGGTGGTGCCCGGGCCAGCCGCGGCCCGGGCACCTCGTACGATCTCCGCGGTCATCTCCTGCGTGGTGTTGCAGTTGGTGACGACGATCCGCACGTCCGTCAGACCTCCACAGGTGCGGGAGCGGGCCCGGTGGCGGCGGTCCGCTCGGACCGGCAGATCAGCAGGTACAGCCCGGCGGCGAGCGCCGTGCCGATGAACCAGGAGTACGGGGCCACGTCGCTGAACGTCTTCACCAGCGCGAGGACCGCCGCGACCGCGGCCGAGGGCAGGAAGGCCGCCAGCGCCTTGGGGTTGACGCCCTTCTTGTAGTAGTAGCGCGAGCCGGGACGGGCGTCGAACAACTCCTCGACGTCCACCCGACCCCGCCTGACCCAGTAGTAGTCGACCATGATCACGCCGAACAGCGGACCCAGGAAGGCGCCCAGGCCGCCGAGGAAGTAGTTGACGACGGTCGGGTTGGAGAAGAGGTTCCACGGGGTCACGACCAGCGCGGCGACCGTGCTGATCATGCCGCCGACCTTGAAGGTGATCTTCTGCGGCCAGACGTTCGCCAGGTCGTACGCGGGCGAGACGAAGTTGGCGACGATGTTGACGCCCATGGTGGCCACCGCGAAGGTGAACGCGGCGATGACCAGCACCCAGGTGTTGCCGATCTTGGCGACCAGTTCCGCCGGGTCGGTGATGGCCGTGCCGAACACCTTCAGCGAGCCGGCCGTGACGATCACCGAGACGACCACGAAGGCGGTCGAGTTGATGGGCAGGCCCCAGAAGTTGCCGCGCCGCACGGTCCGGTAGTCCGGCGCGAAGCGCGAGAAGTCGCAGAAGTTGAGCATCAGCGTGCCGTACGTGGCGAGGATCAGCCCGATCGCGCCGAACCACTGCCGCCACTGCTCGCCGACCGACACCGGGTGCGGGGTGGAGGTGAGCGAGATGCTCCAGTCGGCCTTCCACAGCACCCACCCGGCCAGCGCGATCATCACGAGCCAGATCGCGGGACCGCAGAAGTCCTGGAACTTCCGTACCGATTCCATGCCCTGACTGATGATCAGTGCCTGGATCAGCCACAGGGACACGAAGGAACACCACCCCAGCGCGTCGAGCCCCAGGAACGAGTGGTGCGTCCAGGACTTCAGCCCCGGCCAGGCGGCCAGCAGCATCACGTTGACGGCGACGGAGGCGAGGTAGGTCTGGATGCCGTACCACATGATGGCGATCACGGCCCGGATCAGGGCCGGGATGTTGGCGCCCCAGACGCCGAAGCTGATCCGGCTGACGACCGGGAAGGGCACACCGTGCCGCTGCCCGATCCGGCCCATCCAGTTCATGCCGATGTAGATGAGCACGAAGCCGATGAGCAGCGCGGTGAAGACCTGCCACACGTTCATGCCGAGCACCAGCAGGCCGGCGGCGAAGGTGTAGTTGCCGAGGTTGTGGACGTCGGACATCCACATCGCGAAGAGGTCGAAGACCTTCCAGTTCCGCTTCTCGGCGGGCGCGAGGTCTTCGTTGGTGAGCCGGGGATCGGGGACGAACGCTGGGGCGCCGGTGGCTTCGGCGCGGTCGGCGAGGGACACGGGGCCTCCATGGGCAAGGGGACGGAGGACGGCAGCCGTTTGGTATACCAAACTGCCGACATGGTCCCGTCGTCAAGAGTTCAGACCGATGTCGCGGTTGTTAACGCTCGGTAAAAGCACCCCGGAGTCGGCGAAGATGGCTCCATGAGCTCCACGACGACGAAGATCGAACCTCTGGGCGCGGTCCGCGAGCGGGTCCTGGCGAGCCTGCGGCAGGAGATCATCGCGGGCACACTGGGCCCGGGTGACCGGCTGGTGGAACGAGACCTGGCCGAGCGCCTCGGGGTGTCCCGGGTGCCGGTCCGCGAGGCGATCCGCGCGCTGGTCGCCGAGGGGTTCGTGCACTTCGAGACGCCCCGCCGCACCGTCGTACGCCGTCTGACCCCGAACGACGTCCGGGAGCTGTTCGAACTGCGCGAGGCCCTCGAGGTGTACGCGGCCGGTCTCGCCGCCGCCAAGGCGACACCCGGCGACCTGGCCGAGGTCGAGGCGCTCCTCGACCGCGCCGCCGCCGCGACGAAGGACGAGGACGCCGAGGCGATCACCGACATCAACAGTCAGCTGCACGACCGGATCGTGGCGATGGCGGGCAACAGCCTGATCGTCGCCGCCCTGGAACCGGTCGCGGGCCGGCTGCGCTGGATGACCCGGCGGAACGAGGAGTGGCCCCAACTCCTCATCGAACACCGGGAGTTGTACGAAGCCATCGCCTCCGGCGACCCGGAGCGCGCGAAGGCGCACGCGCTGGCCCACGTGCGGACCAACTACCGTTCCACCGTCAGGCATCTGTTCGGCGAGGCAGAGGCAGAGACGGAGGCGTAGCACCCACGGTTACGCACCGCCTGACGACAACGTCGGATCACCCGCGGGCGTACTTGTCGGTGGCCGCCACGAGTGCCTCCGCGATGGTGGGAGCGCCGGTGGTGTGGCCGACGTCGTCCACGACCACCAACTCGCTGCCGGGCCAGGCGTGGTGGAGCCGCCAGACGATGCCGAGCAGGTTGCCGAAGTCGAGGCTGCCCTGGACCAGGGTGCCGGGAATGCCCTTCAACTGCGGGGCGTCCCGCAGGACCACGCCCTCGTGGGGGCCCTCGCCCAGAAAGTGGCCGTTGCCCCAGTAGTGGGTGACGGTGCGGGCGAAGCCCCTGCGGAACTCCGCGTTTTCGTACCGCTCGACGGACCGCGGCGGCGCCGGAATGATCGCCGTCTCCCAGTCGGTCCAGGCCCGCGCGGCCCGCTCCCGCACAGCGGGGTCCGGCGACTCGAGGAGCCGGTTGTAGGCGGCGGCGAGGTTGCCGTCCCGTTCGTCCTCCGGCACCCCGGCCCAAAACCGTTCGAAGGCCTCGGGGAAGAACTGGCCGAGTCCCCTGGTCAGCAGGGCCGTCTCGGCGTCGGAGCCGGTGGCGACCCCGGTCAGCACCAGCTCGCTCACCCGCTCCGGATGCGTCTGTGCGTACCGCAGCCCCAGCACGGACCCCCACGACACGCCCCACACCAGCCACCGCTCGATCCCCAGGTGCCGGCGCAGCAGCTCCAGATCGGCGATGAGGTGGGCGGTCGTGTTGACGCTCATGTCGGTGTCGTGCGCGCTCGCCCGGGGCGTGGAGCGTCCGGCACCACGCTGGTCGAGGAGCACGACGCGGTAGAGGGCGGGGTCGAACAGGCGCCGGGGATACGGGCTGCAGCCGGACCCGGGGCCGCCGTGCAGCACGACGGCGGGCTTGCCGTGCGGGTTTCCGCAGGTCTCCCAGTACACGCGGTTGCCGTCGCCGACTTCGAGCAGGCCGTGGTCGTACGGTTCGGTCTCCGGGTAAAGGGGCATCCGGGCACCGTAACGCTCCCCGTGGCCGCCCCGCCTCCTTATTTCACGGGGAGCTGTTTCACGGGGAGCCCCGCCACCTCCCCCGCCGTCCGCAGCACGTCCCGCAGCATCTCGGGGGTGAGCTTGCCGGTGAAGGTGTTGCGCTGGCTGACGTGGAAGCAGCCGAAGAGGTCGAGGCCGTCCAGCGGCACGCGGATGCCGTGTCCGAAGACGGGCCGTGGCCGGGGCACCGTCCAGCCCGCCTCCGTGAACGCGGGCAGCGCGGCCTGCCAGCCGAAGGCGCCGAGCACCACGGCCGCGCGCAGGGTCGGCCGCAGCAGCTTCAGTTCCTGGACGAGCCAGGGCCGGCAGGTGTCCCGCTCGCCGGGGGTGGGCTTGTTCTCGGGCGGGGCGCAGTGCACGGGCGCGGTGATGCGCACGCCGTGCAGGGCGAGGCCGTCGTCCGCCGCGACGGAGGTCGGCTGCGAGGCCAGCCCCACGTCGTACATCGCCTGGTACAGCACGTCTCCGGAGCGGTCGCCGGTGAACATGCGGCCGGTGCGGTTACCGCCGTGCGCCGCCGGCGCGAGGCCGATGATCAGCAGCGAGGCGTCGACGGGCCCGAAGCCGGGTACCGGGCGCGCCCAGTACGTCCAGTCCTGGAACGCCGCCCGCTTGACCCGCCCGACCTCCTCGCGCCACTCGACGAGCCGAGGACAAGCGGCGCATCCGGCGATCCGACGGTCGAGCTCGGCCAGGCTGTCCATGCGTCAACGGTACGGCGGTGGAGCTCCCGAGCCGCTGCGGGGCCCGCCGACGGTCCGGCGCCGAGAGGACCGGGGCGGAAAACCGCCAGGGGGCACACGCGAGGGAGGACTAAGGTCGGGGGCATGGGTTTGGAAGGTCACGAGGAGACGAGCGGCCAGGTCGCCCCGATGGAGACCGCCACTGCCGGCGGCAGCGAGGGTGCGCCCGGTGGTTCCGGAGTGTCAGCGGCTGCCGGCGATCCCCAGGTCGCCGCCGTGATCGCCGCCGCCGAGGCGGCCGGACCGACGGCCGGCGAGAGCGTGCGCGTCGACAGCTGGATCTGGGCCGTCCGTCTGATCAAGACCCGCTCACTCGGCGCCGCCGCCTGCAAGGGCGGACACGTGCGCGTGAACGGCCAGAACGTGAAGCCCTCGCACTCCCTGCGGGTCGGCGACGAGGTACGGCTGCGCCACGAGGGCCGGGAGCGGATCGTGATCGTCAAGCGCCTGATCCGCAAGCGGGTCGGCGCTCCGGTGGCGGTTCAGTGCTATGTCGACAACTCCCCTCCCCCGCCGCCCCGCGAGGCCGTGGCACCCATCGGCATCCGCGACCGTGGCGCGGGCCGCCCCACCAAGCGCGACCGCCGCGATCTGGAACGCCTGCGCGGGCTCATGGGAGGCGGTGGCACGGCACGACCGGGCGGACGCTGACCCGGCCCGGGCATACGGCGGTGGGGGGGGGGGCGGGGCCCCGGGGGGGCCCCCCCCCGCCCCCCCCCCCGGGGGGCGGGCCGGGGGCGGGGGGGGGCGCCGCGGGCACCGGCGCCCCCCCCC
>NZ_JBIWPO010000017.1:111034-153612 GCF_044768275.1 Streptomyces sp. NPDC101152
GGGGGCGCGGGGGGGGGGGGGGGCCCGCCCCGCGGGGGGGGGCGCCCCCCGGCCCGGGGTCCGGGGGGGGGGGGGGGGGGGGCGCCGGGCGGGGCCCCCGCCCCCCCCCACCGCCGTCGTGCGGACGTCGAGGACGTGGGCGACGTCACGGTCGTCACGGCCGCCGGCGCACCAGCCGCAGCAGATCCTGGTTCGAACCCCGCCGCGCCCAGGCGATGAGGACCAGCGGCACGATCAGGATCAGCGGGGTCGCGGCGTTCTCGCCATGGAAGACGATCATCTGGACGAAGAACGCGCCGAGCATCAGTGCGCTCAGCGCGGTCGCGGCCACCGACTGCAGCAGCGGGACCAACAGGGCCAGTCCACCGGCGAGTTCGAGCGCGCCGATGGTGTACATGCCCGCGCTGCCCCAGCCGATCCGGTGGAAGGAGTCGACGGCGTACTGGTTGGCGATCAGCTTGGGCAGGGCGCTGGCGACGACGTAGAAGAGGCCGAGCACCACCTGCAGGGTGCGCAGGGCGATCCGTCCGCGGCGCCGGCGGACGGCGGGGGTGGTGGAGGCGGAGGCGGAGGCGACGGTGGTGACGGGGACGGTGGTCTCGGACATCGGGTTCTCCTGTGGTGAGCGGTTCGTGTCGCTGTCACAGAGTTGGACCCGGGCTCCCGTCCGAACTCATCGGTCGCCGCGCCCCTTTCTCACAGCGGCATCCATCCGTGCCCGATGTACCAGTGCCCGCCCGCCCGCAGATGGTCGCCCACGACGCGTTCGACCGTCGTCCGCCGGGGCAGGCCCTCGATGGGCAACTCCGGGTCGCCGAACACGAACTGCACGGGTTCCCGGTCGGACGGCTCGGCGTCCACGCGAATGACCCGGAAGCGCTCCTGGAAGCCGACGATGTTGGAGTCCGCCGGCAGGTGCTCCGTCAACTGCGGGTCCAGCAGCCAGGAGTGGCACAGCCCGGCCCGGTACTTCTCCTCGGGAAAGTACCGGGCGAAGAACTCGGCGGCCAGCGCGAGCGAGCGGTCGCAGGCCTCGGGCGACAGCGGGCCGAGGAAGTCGGGGATGTGGAGGTTCAGGCACGGGGTGCCCGGTCCGGCGTCCAGCCCGGCCGCCGCGAGCGCCTCCCCCGTACGCTGCCCGAGCCGCGCCCGCTCGAACTGCAGCCGTCCCAGTTGGTAGAGCTCGCCCCGGAAGTGGTGGGCGAGCCATCGCGGGGCCTGCACACCGGCCAGCCCGTGGCATCGGCGGTGGACGGCCATGTTCCGCCCGAGGTCGGCGAGACTGCGCCGGGAGACGTCGTCGGGGATGCCCCGGGAGCGGTGGTAGGCGCGCGTGTGCGGCAGCACGGCCACGTAGACGTACGCGGGGAAGCAGCGTTGCAGTGGGCCCGACGCCCAGTCGAGCTCGGGCAGCTCGAGCGGGGCCTCGACCTCCCCGATGCCGCTCACGATCTCCGCGACCGCGGCCTCCAGTGCTCGTCGCAGCTCCGGGTCGTCGGTGATCCGTCGCCCCATGCGGACGACCTCGTTGATGTCCTCATGCGGCACGGCGAGGTCCACCAGCACCTCGGCGAGCTCGTCGGCGTCCGGCAGCAGCACGCGTTCCCCCTCGTCCAGACCTCTTTGGTGAACGTCCGCAACGAAGAGTACGTTGCAAACAGGAGTGGTGATCGGACGATGCGTACCGGCAGTGAGCCCACAACCGCGCGCAGTGCGCTGCGAGCGCGGTTCTGGCTGAGCGTGTGGGGCCTGGTCTGGACGGTCTTCGGCACGGCCGCGTTCGCGCTGGCGGGTCGGCCCGGGTGGGCGGCTGCCTGCGGGGCGCTGTGGCTCGTGGTCACCGTCGACATGACGATCATCCTCAGGCACATCCGCCAGGGCCCGCACTACCAGCCGGGCCCGGACGTCCCGCCCTACCGCCCGCCGGAGAGCCGGCCGCGCAACTGACTCACGCCGAGTCGTCGAAGCGCGCGGCCTTGAGGTACTGCGGGTTGGGGTCCAGTGCGGCCGCCAGCCGGAAGTGGCGCTTGGCCTGGTCGCCGCGCCCCTGGCGTTCGTAGGTACGGGCCAGGGCGAAGTGCGCGAACGAGTTGTCCGGCTCGCGCTCCAGGACGATGGTGAACTCCAGCTCGGCGGGCCGCAGTTGGGCGGCGGCGAAGAAGGCTCTCGCGCGCAGCAGCCGGGCGGCGGTGTTCTCGGGGTGCGCGGCGATCACCGGGTCGAGCAACTTCACCGCGCCCCGCGGGTCCCGTGCGTTGAGCAGCTGCTCGGCGGCACGGAAGTCGATGACATGCGTCTCCGGAGTACGTCCGGTCGAACCGCTGGTCTCGGGCACGGCAGAGTCCTTCCCTCACTGGCCGGTTTCAACGCACCGCGAGGGCACCGCTATTCCCCGAGCCGGGCTCTGCGCACGAGATCGGCCCAGACCTCCTTGACCCGGCGCTCCAGCTCCTCCAGCGGTACGTCGTTGTCGATGATGACGTCCGCGATCTCCCGGCGCTGCTCGCGGGTCGCCTGGGCGGCCATCCGCGCGCGTGCGTCCTGCCCGGTCATGCCCCGCAGCCGTACCAGCCGGTCGAGCTGGGTCTCGGGGCTCGCGTCGACGACGATCACGACGTCGTAGAGCGGGGCAAGGCCGTTCTCGGCGAGGAGCGGCACGTCGTGCACGACGACGGCGTCCTCGGCGGCGGCCTGCTCCAGCTCCCTGGACCGGGCGCCGACGAGGGGGTGCACGATCGAGTTCAGCACGGCCAGCCTGTCCGGATCGGCGAAGACGATCGACCCGAGCCGGGGCCGGTCGAGGCTGCCGTCGGCGGCGAGCACCTCCTGGCCGAAGGCCTCGACGACGGCGGCGAGTCCCGGCGTACCGGGCTCGACGACCTCACGGGCGATGCGGTCCGCGTCGATCAGCACCGCCCCGCACGCGACGAGCAGCCGTGACACCTCGCTCTTGCCGGCACCGATCCCGCCGGTCAGGCCCACTGTCAGCATGAGCGAAAGCTTAGGCGGTGCCACTGACAGCGGGACCGCCGGAGGTCAGTTGTCGCCCTCGCGCTCCGCCAGGAACTTCTCGAACTCACGCCCGATCTCGTCCGCCGACGGGATGTCCACCGGCTCGGCGAGCATGTTGCCCCGGCTCTCGGCGCCCGCGACGGCGTCGTACTGGTTCTCCAGGCCCGTGACGAGGGCGGTGAGTTCCTCGTCGCCCTCCTGGACCTGCCGGTCGATCTCGGTCTGGGTGCGGTGGGCGTCGTTGCGCAGGGCGTGCGCGATGCCGGGGAGGACCAGGCCGGTGGCGGCCGTGACGGCCTCCAGCACGGTCAGGGCCGCGTCCGGATACGGCGAGCGGGCGATGTAGTGCGGCACGTGCGCGGCGACGCCCAGGACGTCGTGGCCGGCCTCCATCAGGCGGTACTCGACCAGCGACTCGGCGCTGCCGGGGACCTGGGCCTCGTCGAAGGGGCTCTTGTGGCCGGGGACGAGGTCGGTGCGGTTGCCGTGCGGGGTCAGGCCGACCGGGCGGGTGTGCGGAACGCCCATCGGGATGCCGTGGAAGTTCACGGACAGGCGCACGCCGAGCCGCTCCACGATCTGCTGGACGGCCGCGGCGAAGCGTTCCCACTCCACGTCCGGCTCCGGGCCCGACAGCAGCAGGAAGGGCGCCCCGGTGGCGTCCTGGACGAGCCGCACCTCGATGGTGGGCTCCTCGTAGGCGGTCCACCGGTCGCGCTGGAAGGTCAGCAGCGGGCGGCGGGCGCGGTAGTCCACGAGCCGGTCGTGGTCGAAACGGGCCACGACCTGGTGGGGCAGCGAGTCGAGCAGCCGGTCGACGATCTGGTCGCCGGTCTCGCCCGCGTCGATGTATCCGTCGAAGTGGTAGAGCATGACAAGCCCGGCCGATTCCTGGGCGAGCGCCATGTCGACGACGGCCAGCCCCTTCGGCTCCCATGCGTACAAACCCTGCGGATCAAGCACAGTGACCGCTCCTCCTCGTGTTCATACGCTTCAACACCCCCTGGAGCAGCGGCATTCCCGCCAGGGCCCTTGATCAGCCATCTCTCGCGGACTTTCATGACTGGGCGCAGGGCAACGCCCTTTCTTCAGGGGCGCGGGGCTGTATCGATGTGCGGCTCCGCCGCGTGGGCGCGACAAGCCCCCACCGGCAGCCGGCCGAAACACAACCAGACCAACACTGAGGGGCCGCACCCTCGAAAGGTACGGCCCCTCAGTTCAGGAGCTACTGCTCAGTGAGCGTCAGCTCTGACCACCCGCGAGCTTCTCGCGCAGAGCGGCAAGCGCCTCGTCCGACGCCAGCGCACCGGAGGTGTCCGCACCCTCGGAGGAGTACGAACCGCCACCCGCGGCCGGAGCCGCACCCGCGGCGTCGCCACCCTCGGCAGCGGCGGCAGCGTCGGCCTCGCGGCTCTTGATGACCTGCTGCTGGTGCTGCTCGAAGCGCTGCTGCGCCTCCGCGTACTGGGACTCCCACGCCTCGCGCTGGGTCTCGTAGCCCTCGAGCCAGTCGTTGGTCTCGGGGTCGAAGCCCTCGGGGTAGATGTAGTTGCCCTGGTCGTCGTAGGACGCGGCCATGCCGTACAGGGTCGGGTCGAACTCGACCGACGCCGGGTCGGCACCGAAGGACTCGTTGGCCTGCTTGAGGGACAGCGAGATCCGGCGACGCTCGAGGTCGATGTCGATGACCTTGACGAAGATCTCGTCGTTGACCTGGACGACCTGCTCCGGGATCTCCACGTGGCGCTCGGCCAGCTCGGAGATGTGGACCAGACCCTCGATGCCCTCGTCGACGCGGACGAACGCACCGAACGGAACCAGCTTCGTGACCTTGCCGGGCACGACCTGGCCGATCTGGTGGGTGCGGGCGAACTGCTGCCACGGGTCTTCCTGGGTCGCCTTCAGCGACAGGGAGACGCGCTCGCGGTCCATGTCGACGTCGAGGACCTCGACCGTGACCTCCTGGCCGACCTCGACGACCTCGGAGGGGTGGTCGATGTGCTTCCAGGACAGCTCGGAGACGTGGACCAGACCGTCGACGCCACCCAGGTCCACGAAGGCACCGAAGTTGACGATCGAGGAGACCACACCGGAGCGGACCTGACCCTTCTGGAGGGTCGTGAGGAACGTCTGGCGGACCTCGGACTGGGTCTGCTCCAGCCAGGCACGGCGGGACAGGACCACGTTGTTGCGGTTCTTGTCCAGCTCGATGATCTTCGCCTCGAGCTCCTTGCCCACGTAGGGCTGGAGGTCGCGGACGCGGCGCATCTCGACCAGGGAGGCCGGGAGGAAGCCACGGAGGCCGATGTCGAGGATGAGACCACCCTTGACGACCTCGATGACGGTACCGGTGACGATGCCGTCCTCTTCCTTGATCTTCTCGATGGTGCCCCAGGCACGCTCGTACTGGGCGCGCTTCTTCGAGAGGATCAGGCGGCCTTCCTTGTCCTCCTTCTGGAGGACCAGGGCCTCGATCTCGTCGCCGACGGCCACGACCTCGTTCGGGTCGACGTCGTGCTTGATCGAGAGCTCGCGGCTCGGGATGACACCTTCGGTCTTGTAACCGATGTCGAGCAGGACCTCGTCCCGGTCGACCTTCACGATGACGCCGTCGACGATGTCGCCGTCGTTGAAGTACTTGATCGTCTCGTCGATCGCGGCGAGGAAGGCTTCCTCGTTACCGATGTCGTTGACCGCAACCTGCGGGGTGGTGGCGGTGGTCTCGGTGCTGCTCGTCATGTGGGAAAGGGCTCCGGTACGGACATTGAAGTCGTAGGTACTGCTTACGCCGGGAGCCCGTTTCGCTCTGCAGAAGCCGGACAGCCAAGGAAGCGCCACACAAAACCACTGGTGGCGCCTCGAGAACCGAGGGGACATACAACAGATGCGAGCGCAGCCTGCTACGTCTGAGGTGCGCAGGCCCGCAGCGCAACTTGTAGCATACGGGGGCAGCCAGGCAGGGTCAATGCGCGAAGGCGCACACCCGGGGCGGATCGCCGCATACCCGGCACAAGAACTGTCTCTGGAGGCCAAGCAGGCCTGCCAGACCCCTTCCGTGACACCTCCGGGCGTCGGGTTGGAGGGAAGAGCCCGCACACTAATACGAGGGAGCCGATCATCCAAGAGCCCGTTTCCTCCCAGCCCGCGTTCGAGCCGGAGGCCGTCCGACGCACGGCGGACGTCACGGAGAGCGCCCGGGCCAACCGGGGCTGGTGGGACCGCAACGCCGACGAGTACCAGGTCGAACACGGCACGTTCCTCGGTGACGACCGGTTCGTGTGGGGCCCCGAGGGCCTCGACGAGGTCGAGGCCGAGCTGCTGGGTCCCCCGGAGGAACTGAAGGGCAGGGACGTCCTGGAGATCGGCGCCGGCGCCGCCCAGTGCTCGCGCTGGCTTGCCGCGCAGGGCGCCCGTCCCGTCGCCCTCGACATCTCGCACCGCCAGTTGCAGCACGCCCTGCGCATCGGCGGGTCGTTCCCGCTGGTGTGCGCCGACGCCGGCGCCCTCCCCTTCACGGACGCCTCCTTCGACCTGGCCTGCTCGGCGTACGGGGCGCTGCCGTTCGTGGCCGATCCGGTGCGGGTGCTGACCGAGGTGCGCCGGGTGCTGCGCCCGGGCGGGCGTTTCGTCTTCTCGGTGACCCATCCCATCCGCTGGGCGTTCCCGGACGAGCCGGGCCCCGAGGGCCTGTCCGTCTCCGCCTCCTACTTCGACCGCACCCCGTACGTCGAGCAGGACGAGAAGGGACACGCGGTCTACGTGGAGCACCACCGGACGATCGGCGACCGCGTGCGGGACGTGGTGGCCGGCGGCTTCCGCCTGGTCGACCTGGTGGAGCCGGAGTGGCCGGCCTGGAACACCTCCGAGTGGGGCGGCTGGTCGCCGCTGCGCGGAAACCTGATCCCGGGCACGGCGGTCTTCGTCTGCGTACGAGACTGAGCAGGTGATCCGTTACGACGCCTTGGGCGCCCTGCCCGTACGCTCCGCGCTGCCCGCGCTGGTCGACGCGCTGGAGGGGCACGGCACCGCGGTGCTCGTGGCGCCCGCGGGCACGGGCAAGACCACCCTCGTGCCGCTCGCGCTGGCCGGGCTGCTCGACGACGGACCCGCTCGCCGGGTGCTGGTGGCCGAGCCACGCCGTATCGCCGCCCGCGCCGCGGCCCGGCGGATGGCGTGGCTGCTGGGCGAGAAGCCCGGCGGGAGCGTCGGGTACACCGTGCGCGGCGAGCGGGTCGTAGGGCCACGCGCGCGCGTGGAGGTCGTCACGACCGGTGTGCTGCTGCAGCGTCTGCAACGGGACCCGGAGCTGACGGGCGTGGACGTGGTGGTGCTCGACGAGTGCCACGAGCGGCATCTCGACGCGGACACCGCGGCCGCGTTCCTGTGGGACGTACGGGAGACGCTGAGGCCCGAGCTGCGGCTGGTGGCCGCCTCGGCGACAACGGACGCCGCGGGGTGGGCGCGGCTGCTGGGCCACGCGCCCGTCGTCGAGGCGTCCGGCGTCTCGCACCCGGTGGAGGTCGTCTGGTCGCCGCCGGACCGTCCCGTGAGGCCGCCGCACGGCACGCGCGTGGATCCGGCGCTGCTGGACCATGTGGCGTCGACGGTGCGGCGGGCGCTGCGCGAGCGGGACGGGGACGTGCTGTGCTTCCTGCCCGGGGTGGGCGAGATCGCGCGGGTGGCGGGGCGGTTGGGGGACCTCTGCGATGTCGACGTCCTCCAGGTGCACGGGCGGGCCCCGGCGGCGGTGCAGGACGCGGTGCTGACTCCGGGCGATCGGCGCCGGGTGGTCCTTGCGACGTCGGTGGCGGAGTCCTCCCTGACGGTGCCCGGGGTGCGGGTGGTCGTCGACTCCGGGCTGGCGCGCGAACCCCGCGTCGACCACGCGCGCGGGTTGAGCGCGCTGGCGACGGTACGGGCCTCACTGGCCGCGGGGCGGCAGCGGGCGGGACGGGCCGGGCGTGAGGCGCCGGGGGCGGTGTACCGCTGCTGGGCGGAGACCGAGGACGCGCGTCTGCCGCGTTTCCCCTCGCCGGAGATCAAGGTGGCCGACCTGACGGCGTTCGCGCTCCAGACGGCCTGCTGGGGCGATCCGGAGGCCTCCGGGCTGGCGCTGCTGGATCCGCCGCCGGGCGGGGCGATGGCGGCGGCGCGGTCCGTGCTGAGCGCCGTCGGGGCGGTGACCCCCGCGGGCGGGGCCACGGACCGGGGCGTGGCGCTGGCCCGGCTGGGCCTGCATCCGCGGCTGGGGCGGGCCCTGCTGGACGTGGGCGCCGAGCGGGCCGCCGAGGTGGTCGCCCTGCTCAGCGAGGAGGCGCCGCGCGAGTACGGTGACGACCTGGCCGGCGCGTTGAGGACCGCTCGGCGCGGCGGCGACAGTTACGCGGGACGGTGGCGGACCGAGGTCCGCCGACTGCGCGCGCTCACCACCGCCGCCGACAAGACACGCGCGCCACTGGCCCCTCCCCCGGACGACGCGTACCCCGCCTCCGGCGGCGACGACGCGCTTGCCGGCACCGTCGCCGCTCTCGCCTTCCCGGAGCGGGTCGCCAAGGCCGATGGCGGTTCCTACCTGATGGCCTCCGGGACGCGTGCCGAACTCCGCGCCGGCAGTCCCCTGCGCGGCGCCCCGTGGATCGCCGTCGCCGTCGCCGACCGACCCGTCGGCAAGGGGCACGCGCGTGTGCAGCTCGCCGCCGTGATCGACGAGGACGTGGCCCGGCGTGCCGCCGCGTCCCTGTGCTCGACTGTCCAGGAGGTCCACTGGGCCGGCGGGGACGTGGTGGCGCGGCGGGTAGAGCGGCTCGGGGCGATCGAGCTGGCGGTGCGGCCGTTGAGGGACGCCGACCCCGTCCTCGTACGCGAGGCGCTTCTCGAGGGGCTGCGGCAGGAGGGGTTCGGCCTGCTGCGGTGGTCGCCCGACGCCCTCGTGCTGCGGCAGCGGCTCGCGTTCTTGCACCGGCGGCTCGGGGAGCCGTGGCCGGACGTGTCCGACGACGCGCTCCACGCGCGCGTGGACGAGTGGCTGGAGCCGGAGCTCGGGCGGGCCCGCCGGCGGGCCGACCTCGCGCGGATCGACGCGGGAGGTGCGCTCGGCCGTCTGCTGCCGTGGGCCTCCGGGCAGGCCGCGCGGCTGGACGAGCTGGCGCCCGAGCGGATCGCCGTACCGAGCGGGTCCCGGATCCGGATCGACTACGGCGACCCCGAACAGCCCGTTCTCGCCGTGAAGTTGCAGGAGATGTTCGGGCTGCACGAGTCGCCCGCCGTGGCCGGGGTGCCGTTGCTCGTGCACCTGCTGTCCCCCGCCGGGCGGCCCGCCGCCGTCACCGCCGACCTCGCCTCCTTCTGGAGGGACGGCTACCAGGGGGTGCGCGCGGAGTTGCGCGGGCGGTATCCGAAGCATCCCTGGCCCGAGGACCCCGCCTCCGCCGAGCCGACCCGGCACACCAACGCGCGGCTCAGGCGGTGACCGGTTCCTGCTCCGAGGACTCGACGGGTTCCGGATCGCCGGGGCGGCGGCCGCGGGCCTCCAGCCACAGGGACAGGGCCAGCAGCAGGGTGCCGAGGATCAGGAAGCCCCAGGGGAGGTAGGAGGTCATCAGCAGGACGAGGGTGCGGTTGGACTTGACCAGGGCGACGGTGTGCTCGACGAAGTCCTCGCGCATCTTCACGTCCCCCGCGAAGGCCGTGACCTTGGGGCGGTCGCCGAGGAGGGTGCCGCCGCGCAGCTCCTCCTTGTGGATCTCCTCGCCGTTGACGGGGGCGCCGGTGACCGGCTCGACCCAGAACTTGCGGACCGTGGTGTACCAGCGGGTGGTGCCGGTCTTCGCGACCGACTCGGGGGTGATGCCCTTGACCGGCATGACCTTGGGGAACTTCACCTGGGTCCAGGGGATGGTCTGTTCGAAGTAGTAGACCGTCAGACCGCGGAAGGTCTGGGTGCCCTTGTAGTGGATGGGGTTGGTGGTGCGGGTCTGCGCGTCGAAGTACTCGTAGTCCCGTTTCTGCGTGAGGAACGGGAACTTGAACTCGATGCCGGTCCGCTTCACGGGGTCGCCGTCGACCATCTCACCGGTCGCGTGCACGGGGGCCTGGCTGTGCGCGTCGAAGATGTAGCGCTCGGGGATGCTGGAGACCATCTTGCCGTCGGGGCCCTGGACGTAGGAGAGGCCGTCCCAGACGACGACGTCCCGGCCCACCGTCCGGTCGATCTCCTTCGCGGCCTGCACGTTGCCTTTGAGCGTCTGCACGATGGTGACCTTGGGGACGGTGCGCGCCTTCATGGTGCCGTAGTCGAGGAGCGTGGCGTTCTTCGCCTCCAGGACCACGTCCTGGTACTGGTCGGCGGGGATCTTGGCCAGGCGCGGGAAGGCGTACCAACGCAGCAGCGGGGACAGGGCCGCGAAGAACACGGCGAAGGCGAGCAGGACCAGACTGGCCTTGCGGCGCATCTCGGCCTCCCGGGCGGACGGCTACGGGTGTGCGGGCACCGTCGTCAGCAGCGGTTTGGGGGACGTCTTTCCCGTCGGCGTCCCCATCGCGGTGATCGTGAGGACCAGCGCGAACGCGAGGGCGAGACCGGTCGCGGCGGCGATCAGGGCGCGCATTCCTGCCTCCCGACGGACTGGAACTGATACATCGTCAGGTCCGGCACCGTAGCAACGGGTGGGCGAGATGAGAACACGTCGCACACACAACGACGGCGCCCCTCTTCGCTCAGGGGCGCCGTCGGTGTTCGCAGGAGTACCGAGGACTACGTGCTGGGGCTCGCCGAAGGACTCGGCGAAGGGCTCGTCGAGGAGCCGGCCGCGGCGACGTTCAGCTGGACGTCGAGCGTCGCTCCGCCGGCCGTGGTGATGCGCAGGACGAACGTGCCGGTGGTGTCGTCGGCATACAGCTTGGGCAGCTTCAGCAGGCCGCCTGCGTCCGTCTGCAGGCCGGTCAGGGTGCGCACGGTCTTGCCGTCGGCGTCCTTGAAGTAGGGGCCCTTGTCGTTCACGGTCGGGTCGAGCACCGACTTGACGAGGGTGGCGGTGACACCGACCTTGCCGGCGACGGCGCCCTTGTAGGTGGCCTTCACCTCGACCTGGTCGGCGAACTCGCCGCCCGGGGTGCAGGTCAGCGCGGTGTCGCTGGTGCGGACGAGGGTGTCGGCGACGCGCTCGGTGACGCTGGCCGGGTAGTCGAGGCCGGCGACCGCGCGGCCGACGACGGTGGCGCGGACGGTGAAGTCGCCGGTCTTCTCGCCCGCCTGCAGGGCCGGTGCGACCGCCACGCCGGTGCTGTTGGTGACGACCGTGGCGACGGTCTCGCCGCCGGTGAAGGTGGTGTCGGTCGTGCCGACGACGGTGAAACGGACGCGGACCTTGGCGACGGCCTTGCCGGCCTTGGTCACGGCCTTGGTGCTGATCTTCTGGGTGAAGGCGTCCCCGGCCATCGCGGTGAGCTTCAGGGTGCCCGCGTCCGCCAGGTGGTCGACCGTGTCGGTGGGCGTGGGCGTGGGTGGCGTCGGGTTGCCCGGCGTCGGCGGCGTGCTCGGGCCGCCGGACGGCGGGGTGGGGCTCGGCGAGCCCTTGCCCGGCGGGGTCGTCCTGCCCGGCTTCGTGGGCGTCGGCTTCGGGTTGGCCTTCTGGGTGTTGTCGCTGCGGTGGGAGGGGACCGTGCCGGTGCCGTCCGGGATCTGGTGGGTGCCCTTGCGGTAGTACTCCAGCCACGACAGGACGGTGTTCAGGTAGTCCTGCGAGTTGTTGTAGCTGAGGATCGCGCTGTTGAGGTCCGTCTGGTTCGACAGGTCCCAGTCGTTGCGGCACAGGTAGTGGGCGGCGGCGAGGGCGGAGTCGTAGACGTTGTTGGGGTCCTTGACCCCGTCGCCGTTGCCGTCGCGGCCCGCCCAGGCCCAGGTCGACGGAATGAACTGCATGGGGCCGACGGCCTGGTCGTACTGACTGTTGCCGTCGTACTTGCCGCCGTCGGTGTCCTTGATCATCGCGAAGCCGTTGCCGTCGAGCACCGGGCCGAGGATCGGGGTGATCGTGGTGCCGTCGGCGGTGACCTCACCGCCGCGGGCCTGACCCGACTCGACCTTGCCGATGGCTGCGAGCAGCTGCCAGGGCAGGTTGCAGCCGGGCTTGGCCTGCTTGAGGGCCGCCTCGGCCTTCTTGTAGGCGTCGAGGACGGTCGCGGGGATGCCTGCCTCCGCGGCGCCCTGCGCGATCGGGGTGCCGCCCGCGGTCGGCGAGGAACTCGGGCTGGGGTTCGGGCTGTTGAGCGGCGGCAGGTCCGTGTAGTACGGCGAGTTGCCGGTCGCGGCGCCGGTGTCGGCGGACGCGTCGGGTGAGGGCTGGGCGCTGGAGGCGGTCTGTCTGCCGTGGTCGTCGACCGGCGCTCCCGGCGCCTGGGACGCGGACAGAGCGGCGACCGCGACCGCCGCCACGGCGCTGGTCGCCGCACCCTTGGCCAGCCTCCTGCCGAATTGCGCCGCCATAGAGTGAACCCCTCCCGTGGACGCCCGAGCGCCCGTCCTTCGTCTGTGTGCTCGCCTTGTTGTGACGATCACCCCACGGTGCAGGTTGCCCTCGTGGGGCTGTGACCCAGGCGACCCTACGACAACTTGCTTTCCAGGTGCACCCGTTCGTGCCCGGTTTTCACCGGTTGGTCATCCGGGGGTTGACCGGAACGTGCCCCGCATACTGGATCCTCCCTAACGAACGTCCCCTCCGAGGAGCCCTGTTGCCGTTCACCCTGAGCCATGCGGCGGCGGTCCTGCCGGCCGTGCGATCCGACGGAGACGGGCGCGGCCGACTGGTTCCGGCCGTTCTGGTGGCCGGTTCCTTCGCACCCGACATGCCCTACTTCGCGGCGAGTGTCGTATCCGGCGGGATGGAGTTCGGAGACGTCACCCACTCCTTCCCCGGTGTCCTCACCGTCGACGTGCTGATCGCCTGGGCGCTGACCGGTCTGTGGCTGCTGGTGCGCGAGCCGGCGCTCGCGCTGCTCCCACGGTCCTGGCAGCCGCGCCCGGCCGCACTGCTGCGCTGCGGTGCGCCAAGCGCGCGGGTACGGCCGTCCTCACTGGCCCGCTGGTACGCGTCGGCGGCGCTCGGCGCGCTCACCCACGTCGTGTGGGACGGGTTCACCCACCACGACCGCTTCGGGACACGCCTGTTCCCCGTGCTCGCCCACACGATCGCGGGCTCCCCCGTGTACTCGTACCTGCAGTACGCCAGTTCCGTGGCCGGCGCGCTGGTGATCGCCGTGTGGCTGGCCCGCTCCCTGCGACGGGTGCCGCCGAACACGGCCGCGACACTGGCGGTTCCCCCGTTCTCGACGCGGGACCGCTGGTGGGCCACCGTCCTGCTCGCCGGGTGCGCCGCAGCCGGCGCCGTGGAGCGGGCGGCACGATGGTGGGCGTACTGGGGCGCAACGGCGAAACCCTGGGAACTGATCCCGTCCCTGTGCTTCGGGGCAGGCGCAGGCCTCGCCCCCGGGCTGCTCGTGTACGTCCTGGCGGTACGGCTGCGGCGCCCGACTCCGCCCGCCGCACAACCGGAACGGGTCAGCACGGAGCCGGGCCGCCCCGCCGGTCGGTGAGACCATCGGCGGTCACGTGGACCGGGCACGCGAGTCGCACCCGGCTACCCGTCTGCGTCGCGGGGTACAGGTCCGCGTCTGCCCCGGACGCCGACGAATCCGAGCGGGCCGTCAGACCCGTCGGGGAGACCGCCCACGGTCCCGAGGAACGGGCGCGCGAGTCCTGGCCGGCTGCTCGACCACCTCGGGGGTGCGGGGCGGCGTCCAGCTCCGCGCGTCGGCGGATCGGAGCGGGTCAGCGTCGAGTCGGGCCGTTCGGGCGGTTGGGGCCGGCGGTCACGACGAACACGGTGACGGTGCGGGGGCGGGTTCGGCGGACGTGGCTCGCCAGGTGCCGGACGCGTCGGGCGCATCCGGCCGCGTAGCCGAGGCCCAGGCCGGCCCACAGTCGCCACAGGGGCGGTTCCCCGGGGGTGGTGGCGAGTCTGCGGCGCAGGGCGGCGGCCGTGCGGCGCAGGGTGGTGGCCAGGTCGGTGGGGATGCGGGCGGTGCTCGCGGTGGCGGCGTGGGCCGGGACCGGGGCGAGGGGCACGACGGGGGCCGGCTCGGCACCCTGCGCTCTCGCCGGGCGGCGGTGGAGCATGCGTATACCCATGCCCGCATCCTTACGGCAGCGGCCGGGCGTGGGCGCCTTTGCGGGGGCCACGAGAGTGACGGGACCGCCAGGCTCGAGGGCCGGGCGGACCGGCGAGGTCGGCTGCGGTTCGCCCGCGCCCCAAGGGGGCGCGGGAAGCTGCGCGACCAGCCGCGACGCGCCGTCAGCCGGCCACGGCCCGTCGCGGCACTTCCCGCGGAGCGCAGAGCGCTCAGTGCGCCGCCGACTCCCAGTCCGGGCCCGCGCCCACCGACACGCCCAGGGGTACGTTCAGGTGGACCGCGTCGGACATCTCCCTGCGGACGATCTCTTCCGCGGCCGCGCGCTCGCCGGGGGCGATCTCCAGCACGATTTCGTCGTGGACCTGCAGCAGCATGCGGGAGGTGAGGCCGGCCGCCCGCAGCGCGCTGTCGACCTTGAGCATGGCGATCTTGACGATGTCCGCCGCCGTGCCCTGGATGGGCGCGTTCAGGGCCATGCGCTCGGCGGCCTCACGGCGCTGCCGGTTGTCACTGTTGAGGTCGGGCAGATAGCGGCGCCGGCCGAAGAGGGTGGCCGTGTAGCCCGTCGCCCTCGCCTCGTCGACCGCGCGGCGCAGGTAGTCGCGGACGCCGCCGAAACGCTCGAAGTAGGCGTCCATCAGGGCCCGTGCCTCACCCGCGTCGATGTTCAGCTGCTGGGACAGGCCGAAGGCCGACAGCCCGTACGCCAGGCCGTAGGACATGGCCTTGATCTTGCGGCGCATCTCCGCGTCCACGGCGGTGGGCTCGACGGCGAAGACCTGGGAGGCGGCCGTGGTGTGCAGGTCCTCACCGGAGGTGAACGCCTCGATGAGGCCCGCGTCCTCGGAGAGGTGCGCCATCACGCGCAGTTCGATCTGGCTGTAATCGGCGGTCATGAGGGATTCGAAGCCCTCCCCGACGACGAAGCCCCGACGGATCGCGCGGCCCTCGTCGGTGCGGACCGGGATGTTCTGCAGGTTCGGGTCGGTGGAGGACAGGCGGCCCGTCGCGGCGACCGTCTGGTTGAAGGTGGTGTGGATGCGGCCGTCCGCGGCGATCGTCTTGATCAGACCCTCGACGGTGACCCGCAACTTGGCCTGCTCGCGGTGACGGAGCATGATCACCGGCAGTTCGTTGTCCGTCTGGGTGGCGAGCCACGCCAGCGCGTCGGCGTCCGTGGTGTAGCCGGTCTTCGTCCGCTTCGTCTTCGGCAGTGCCAGCTCGCCGAAGAGGACCTCCTGGAGCTGCTTGGGCGAGCCCAGGTTGAACTCGTGCCCGGCGGCCGCGTGCGCCTCCTTCACCGCCTGCTGCACGGCGCCCGCGAACATCTGCTCCATGGCCTCCAGGTGGGCCCGGTCGGCCGCGATGCCGTGCCGCTCCATGCGGGCGAGCAGGGCGGAGGTGGGCAGCTCCATGTCCCGCAGCAGGTCGGCCGCGCCGACTTCCCGCAGGCGGCTGTCGAAGGCTTCGCCCAGGTCGAGGACGGCGCGGGCCTGGACCATCAGGGCCTCGGCCTCGGCGCCGTCGTCCGTGCCGAAGGCGAGCTGTCCGTCGGCCGCGGCGGCGGGCGCCAGCTCGCGGTGCAGGTACTCCATGGACAGGGCGTCCAGGTCGAAGGAGCGGCGGCCGGGCTTGACCAGGTAGGCGGCGAGGGCGGTGTCCATGAAGACGCCGCCGACGCTCCAGCCGTGCTCGGCGAAGACGCGCATGGCGCCCTTGGCGTCGTGCAGCACCTTGGGCCTGGCGTCGTCGGCGAGCCAGGCCGCGAAGGCCTTCTCGTCGGCCTCGTCGAGCTGCGAGGGGTCGAACCAGGCGGCCGGCCCGTCGGCGGCGGCGAGCGCGACCTCGGCGACCGAGCCGGTGCCGAGCGCCCAGGTGTCGACGGTGGCGACACCGAGGGTGCCGGTGCCGTGCTCGGCGAGCCAGGGCGCGACCTCGCCCGTGCCCAGCACGGCGGTGTCCAGCTGCACGCCGTCCGTCGTGACCGGGGTGGCCTCCGCCTCCTCGGCGCCCGGGTCGACGGCGAACAGCCGCTCACGCAGGGACGGGTTACGGATCTCCAGGGTGTCCAGGATCATCGCGACGGCCTTGCGGTCGTACGCGGGACGCTCGAGGTCGGTGACGGCCTTGGGCAGCTGGACCTGCCGCTCCAGCTCGGTCAGGCGGCGGTTGAGCTTCACGGCCTCCAGGTGGTCGCGCAGGTTCTGCCCGGCCTTGCCCTTGACCTCCTCGACGCGCTCGACCAGCTCGGCGAACGACCCGAACTGGTTGATCCACTTCGCGGCCGTCTTCTCGCCCACGCCCGGGATGCCCGGCAGGTTGTCGGACGGGTCGCCGCGAAGGGCCGCGAAGTCGGGGTACTGCGCGGGCGTCAACCCGTACTTCTCGAAGACCTTCTCGGGGGTGAACCGGGTCAGCTCGGAGACGCCCTTGGTCGGGTAGAGCACCGTGGTGTGCTCGGAGACAAGCTGGAAGGAGTCCCGGTCGCCGGTCACGATCAGCACCTCGAAGCCCTCGGCCTCGGCCTGGGTGGCGAGCGTGGCGATGACGTCGTCCGCCTCGAAGCCGTCGACCGCGAACCGCGAGACGTGCATCGCGTCCAGCAGCTCGCCGATCAGCTCGACCTGGCCCTTGAACTCGTCCGGGGTCTTGGAGCGGTTGGCCTTGTACTCGGTGAACTCCTCGGAGCGCCAGGTCTTGCGGGAGACGTCGAAGGCCACCGCGAAGTGCGTGGGCTCCTCGTCACGCAGGGTGTTGGCCAGCATCGACGCGAAGCCGTAGATCGCGTTCGTCGGCTGGCCCGTCGCCGTCGTGAAGTTCTCCGCGGGCAGCGCGAAGAACGCGCGGTACGCCAGCGAGTGCCCGTCCATGAGCATGAGGCGGGGGCGGCTGCCGCCGGTGGTCGTCTCGGTCTTCTTCGATGCTGTCTCTGCCACGTCCCCGATCCTGCCACGCCCCACTGACAGTCGGCTGCCATCGGGGGCCACGGCCGGGAAATGGAGTGGGCGGGAGCAGAACGGGCCGGGAGGAGCCACCGACGGTCGTTGCCTCTTCCGCAACTATTGCCTGATACGCAACCATGGGAGGGTTCCGTACACACCCCTCGGCCTCGTCGTCGGCGGTGCGTGCGAGGATCGGAGATGTAGCGCACGGGCGCCGGTGAAGGAGACGCAGCGATGGCAACGAAGCCGCCCAAGGGCGATCCGGTTCAGGACGCGCCGCAGGTCGCCGGGCCGAAGCACGCGGCGGCCGGCCTGCCGGCCCTCGGGCACACCCTGCGCATCGCGCAGCAGCAGATGGGTGTGAAGCGGACCATGCTGACGCTGCTGAGCGTCAACCAGAAGAACGGCTTCGACTGCCCCGGCTGCGCCTGGCCCGAGCCCGACCAGCGGCACACGGCCGAGTTCTGCGAGAACGGCGCGAAGGCGGTGGCCGAGGAGGCCACCCTGCGCCGGGTCACCCCGGAGTTCTTCGCCGCGCACCCCGTCGCCGATCTCGCGACCAGGAGCGGCTACTGGCTGGGCCAGCAGGGCCGCCTCACACACCCCATGTACCTGCCCGAGGGCGGCGAGCACTACGAACCGGTGAGCTGGGAGCGGGCCTTCGACATCATCGCCGAGGAGATCGCCCGGCTGTCCTCCCCCGACGAGGCCGTCTTCTACACCTCGGGCCGCACCAGCAACGAGGCCGCCTTCCTCTACCAGCTGTTCGCCCGCGAACTGGGTACCAACAACCTGCCCGACTGCTCCAACATGTGCCACGAGTCGTCCGGCTC
This sequence comes from Streptomyces sp. NPDC101152, assembly GCF_044768275.1. Classification (NCBI taxonomy): domain Bacteria; kingdom Bacillati; phylum Actinomycetota; class Actinomycetes; order Kitasatosporales; family Streptomycetaceae; genus Streptomyces; species Streptomyces sp. NPDC101152. Next base: position 129,009 of record NZ_JBIWPO010000017.1, read on the forward strand.
GGCCCTGACGGAGACCATCGGCATCGGCAAGGGCAGCGTCCTGCTGGAGGACCTCTACAAGGCCGACCTGATCATCGTCGCCGGACAGAACCCGGGCACGAACCACCCGCGCATGCTCTCCGCCCTGGAGAAGGCCAAGGCGGGCGGGGCGCAGATCATCAGCGTCAACCCGTTGCCCGAGGCCGGACTGGAGCGGTTCAAGAACCCCCAGACCCCGCAGGGCATGCTCCGGGGCGCCGCCCTCACCGACCTGTTCCTGCAGATCCGCATCGGCGGCGACCAGGCCCTCTTCCGCCTCCTCAACAAGCTGATCCTCGAGACGGACGGCGCGGTCGACGAGGAGTTCGTACGCGAACACACCCACGGCTACGAGGAGTTCACGGCCGCCGCGAAGGCCGCCGACTGGGACGAGACCCTCGCCGCGACCGGCCTCACGCGCGCGCAGATCGAGCAGGCCCTCGTCATGGTGCTCGCCTCGAAGCGCACGATCGTGTGCTGGGCGATGGGCCTGACCCAGCACAAGCACTCCGTGCCCACCATTCGCGAGGTCGTCAACTTCCTGCTTCTGCGCGGCAACATCGGCCGCCCGGGCGCGGGCGTCTGCCCCGTGCGCGGCCACTCGAACGTGCAGGGCGACCGCACCATGGGCATCTTCGAACGGCCCGCGCCCGCCTTCCTGGACGCCCTGGAGAGAGAGTTCGGCTTCGCACCCCCGCGCGAGCACGGCTACGACGTCGTACGGGCCATCCGCGCCCTGCGCGACGGCGAGGCGAAGGTGTTCTTCGCGATGGGCGGCAACTTCGTCGCCGCCACTCCCGACACCGACGTCACGGAAGCCGCCATGCGCCGCGCCCGCCTCACCGTGCACGTGTCGACCAAGCTGAACCGCTCGCACGCCGTCACGGGCGCACGCGCCCTCATCCTGCCCACCCTCGGCCGCACCGAGCGCGACCTGCAGGGCAGCGGCGAGCAGTTCGTGACCGTCGAGGACTCCATGGGCATGGTGCACGCCTCCCGCGGCCGCCTCGAACCCGCCGGCAGGCAACTGCTGTCCGAACCGGCCATCGTGTGCCGGCTGGCCCGCCGCGTGCTGGGCGAGGGCAGCGTGGTGCCGTGGGAGGAGTTCGAGAAGGACTACGCCACCATCCGCGACCGCATCGCACGGGTCGTGCCCGGCTTCCAGGACTTCAACGCACGCGTGGCCCGCCCCGGCGGCTTCGCCCTCCCGCACGCCCCCCGCGACGAACGCCGCTTCCCCACCAGGACCGGCAAGGCCAACTTCACCGCCGCCCCCGTGGAGTACCCCGAACTGCCCGAGGGCCGGCTGCTGCTGCAGACGCTGCGCTCCCACGACCAGTACAACACCACCATCTACGGCCTCGACGACCGCTACCGGGGCATCAAGAACGGCCGCCGGGTGATCCTCGTCAACCCCGAGGACGCACGCGCGCTGGGCGTGGCCGACGGAGCGTACGTGGACCTGGTCGGCGAGTGGAAGGACGGCGTCGAGCGGCGCGCGCCCGGCTTCCGCGTCGTGCACTACCCGACGGCCCGCGGCTGCGCGGCCGCCTACTACCCCGAGACCAACGTCCTGGTCCCCCTGGACCACACCGCGGACACCAGCAACACCCCGGCCAGCAAGTCCGTCGTCGTCCGTCTGGAACAATCGGCAACCGACTGAGCGTTTGCTCAGCCGGCTTGCAGACTGATCGAGACGAACGGAGCCAGGCCCATGGGCGAACAGCAGCACGTGACGTTCCCGCAGGAGGTCATCGACGAGTACGCCGCACTCGGCGTCGACCTCCCCGCGCTGTTCTCCGCGGGCCACCTCGGCACCCGCATGGGCGTCCAGATCACCGAGGCCTCCGCCGACCGCGTCGTCGGCACCATGCCCGTCGAAGGCAACACCCAGCCCTACGGACTCCTGCACGGCGGCGCCTCCGCCGTACTCGCCGAAACCCTCGGCTCCGTCGGCTCCATGCTCCACGCCGGCAGCACCAAGATCGCCGTCGGCGTCGACCTCAACTGCACCCACCACCGCGGCGCCCGCTCCGGCCTCGTCACCGGCGTCGCCACCCCCCTGCACCGCGGCCGCTCCACCGCCACCTACGAAATCGTCATCAGCGACGAGCAGGGCCGCCGCGTGTGCAGCGCACGCCTGACCTGCCTGCTGCGCGACGTGAGGCCCGGCGACGCACCCACCGCCGCCACCGACTAGACCACACCCCGAAAGGTGCCGGCGGACCGCCTCCACCGGCACCTTTCCCCACCCGCGACCCTCACCTACCGTTTCCCCATGAGGCTGCGGACATGAGCGGCATCGGCCCCGTCGAACCCGTCGACCAGACCGGGCCACACGAAGCCCACGACATCATCGGCCACGACACCCCACGCCTCACCGACCAGGCCGCCCGCCACTGGCACGCCCTGCCACCACGAGCCCGCCGCACCGCCGTCACCCTCACCGTGATCGCCGCCGGCGCCCTCGCCGTCCTGCTCGCCCCCTCCACCGGCAGCCCCGACACCCCCACCCCGCCCGCCCCCGTCCCCTACCCCGCCAACGTCACCTCCTGGCACTACCTCGGCCCCCGCACCACCCCCCCGCCCACCCACCACCAGCGGCCTGTTCCGCTTCGCCGTGACCGTCAACAGCGGACCACCCGTCACCCTCACCGTCATCGACGCCGCCTTCGCCGGACTCACCGCCCACTCCACACCACGGCCCGACATCACCGTCACCGCCGGCACCACCCGCAGGGTCACCGTCAGCATTTCCGTATCCGACTGCAACGGCCTCCCACTGAATGCCGACCTACCCTTTCTCGACGTAACGCTGCGTAACAAGCGCGCAATACAGCGCCACAGTTTCATCTTCGGCAGCGCATACGCCCACGACCTTTCCCGGCTGCTTCACACAGCCTGCGACCACTCGCCCGCCAGCCTGCCCTCACGGCCAAGCGGAAGTGCAGGTTCTCAGAATGCGGACTGAAGGGAAATTCCACCAAAACGGCCAAGAGCACCCCTCACCCAGCCCGACAAACCACCCCGTCATAACAAGAGAGTCACAAGCCAGTGCACAGCCGTGCCGCTGCCTACAGACCGGGCTTAGAGTCACGCCCAGTCACCGCTCCATCGGGAGTTCGGTACCAGCGCGGCGACACCGCCCCCACGGGGTGGACCCGCCTGCGGAAAGGACTGATTGTGCGACAGCGTTCCCTGGTGATTCTTACCTCCGTGCTCACAACCGGGGCTCTGACTCTCACCGCCTGCGGCTCCCGGGACAACGGCAACAAGAGCGGTAGCGGCAGCTCCGGCACCACTCTGACCATCGGTGTCGACGCCCCGCTGTCCGGCGAGAACTCCACCACCGGTCTCGGCATCCAGTACGGCGTCCAGATCGCCGTGGACGACGCCAACAAGAACAACTGGGTCCCCGGCGTCAAGTTCCAGGTCAAGGCCCTCGACGACAAGGCACAGCCCGCCACCGGCCAGTCCAACGCCACCGCCCTCGTCGGCGACAACTCCGTCGTCGGCGCCGTCGGCCCGCTGAACTCCGGCGTCGCCCAGTCGATGCAGCAGGTCTTCAACTCCGCCAACATGGTCGAGATCTCGCCCTCGAACACCAACCCCACCCTCACCCAGGGCAAGGACTGGCAGACCTCGAAGACACGTCCCTACAAGACGTACTTCCGCACCGCCACCACCGACGCCCTGCAGGGCAGCTTCGCCGCCGACTACGCCTGGAACGGCCTCAAGAAGAAGAAGGCCTTCGTCGTCGACGACAAGCAGACCTACGGCGCCGGCCTCGCCGGCATCTTCAACGGCGCCTTCAAGAAGCTCGGCGGCGGCATCGCCGGCACCGACCACGTCAACACCGGCGACACCGACTTCAGCTCCCTCGTCACCAAGATCAAGGCCTCCGGCGCCGACATGGTCTACTACGGCGGCCAGTACGACGAGTCCGAGAAGATCACCAAGCAGCTCAAGGGCGCCGGCGTCAACATCCCGCTCATGGGCGGCGACGGCATGTACGCCACCACCTACATCCAGACCGCCGGCAAGGCCGCCGAAGGCGACCTCGCCACCTCCGTCGGCGTCCCCGCCGACACCCTCCCCGCCGCGAAGAACTTCGTCGCCACCTACAAGTCCAAGGGCTACAAGGGCGACTACGGCGCCTACGGCGCCTACTCCTACGACGCCGCCACCGCCATCATCAAGGCGGTGAAGGCAGTCAAGGACGCCAACGGCGGCAAGCTCCCCAGCAGCAACGACCTGCGCTCCAAGGTCGTCGACGCCGTCCAGAAGTCCAACTTCCAGGGCATCACCGGCACCGTCTCCTTCGACCAGTACGGCGACACCCAGAACAAGCAGCTCACCGTCTACCAGGTCAAGAACGGCAAGTGGACCGCCGTGAAGACCGGCACCTTCAACGGCTGACCGGCACCACCCGGCACCACAGCCCAGAAACACCGCACCACGGGCCGCGCGGAAGGAGGACCCCGACCGCGCGGCCCGTTCTCACACCCACCCCACGCACACGACCAGTGCATACGACCACCAGCGACATGGAGGCCACGCGGTGCACACTCTGCCGCAGCAGCTGGCCAACGGGCTGCTCCTAGGCTCGATGTACGGGCTGATCGCCATCGGCTACACGATGGTGTACGGCATCGTCCAGCTCATCAACTTCGCCCACGGCGAGATCTTCATGACCGGGGCCTTCGGCGCCCTCACGGTCTACTTCTACATCCTGCCCGCCGGCACCTCGATGTGGGCCGCGGTCCCCCTCATGCTGATCGGCGGCGGGATCGTATCCGTTCTCGTCGCGGTGGGAGCAGAACGATTCGCCTACCGCCCCCTGCGGCAAGCACCACGCCTCGCCCCCCTCATCACCGCCATCGGCCTCTCCCTGACGCTCCAGGAACTCGTCCGCAACTTCTACCCCGGCGCCGACAAGTCCCGCTCCTTCCCCAGCCTCGGCGGCACCCACAGCTTCGGCTCCGTAGACATCACCGACGCCGACATCTTCCTCGTCTGCGCCGCCATCGTCTGCATGTCCTCCCTCGCCTGGTTCGTCCGCAAGAGCCGCACCGGCCGCGCCATGCAGGCCACCGCCCAGGACCCCGACACCGCACAACTCATGGGCATCGACACCAACCGCATCATCGTCGTCGCCTTCGCCATCGGCGGCTTCTTCGCCGCCGTCGCCGCCGTCTCCTACGGCCTCAAATACGGCAACATCGACTACCGCATGGGCTTCCTCATGGGCCTCAAGGCCTTCACCGCGGCCGTCATGGGCGGCATCGGCAACATCTACGGCGCCATGCTCGGCGGCCTCGTCCTCGGCGTCGCCGAAACCATGGCGTCCGCCTACATCAGCCACATCCCCGGCATGCAACAACTCGGCGGCCAGAGCTGGGCCAACGTCTGGGCCTTCGTACTCCTCATCCTCGTGCTCCTCTTCAGGCCCCAGGGCCTGCTCGGCGAGCGCGTCGCGGACAGGGCGTGATCACATGACCGAGACGACCAAGACCCCCGCCACCCCGCCCGCCGACGCCACCCCCACACCCGCGGCCCGCGGCCTCGTCCCCCTCCCCCCCGCCACCGCCCACGCACTCCTGCTCGTCGGCGGCATCGCCACCGCGGCCTCCGCCTTCCTCGCCTGGACCTGGACCAGCGACTTCCCCGGCGACCTCACCGTCTACGGATACCCCGGCGGCCTCCAATGGCTCACCTTCGTCGCCGGCCTCCTCACCGCCCTCTTCGCCCTCGCCTCCTACGGCGTACGCGGCCTCGGCTGGCTCCTGCCCGCCCGCAACAACGCACCCCTCGTCCTCACCGCCCTCGGCGGCTTCGGCGTCACCTGGTTCACCGCCATCGAGATCGCCGCCAAACTCGGCGGCCTCGCCAACTGGGAACCCGGCACCTACATCGCCGTCATCGCCTCCCTCATCCCGGTGATCGGCGCCTTCGCCCTCCCCCAGCAACCCGGCGAAACCACCAAGGAAACCCTCAAGGCCTACATCGCCAAACCCGACGCGATCCCCGCGCCACAACCCCTCTCCCCCTGGATCCAGCGACTGATCATCACCATCGTCGCCGCCCTCGGACTCGGCATCTTCGCCTACGGCATCGACACCCAGTACGGCGAAATCTTCATCGGCTTCCTCATCGTCGTCGTCTTCGGCGCCTGGGCCCTGCACACCGCCGGCCTCCTCGACCGGTTCTCCAGCCTCGTCGCCGCGAACCGCAGCTTCAGCCTCGCCATGGGTTTCGTCGCCGCCATCGCCTTCCCCCTCACCCAGACCGACGACCACTACGCCAACATCGGCGTCAACATCCTCATCTTCGGAACCGTCGCCCTCGGCCTCAACATCGTCGTCGGCCTCGCCGGCCTCCTCGACCTCGGCTACGTCGCCTTCCTCGGCGTCGGCGCCTACACCGCCGCCCTCGTCTCCGGCTCCGAATTCAGCCGCTTCTCCGGCGTCCAGTTCCCCTTCTGGGCCGCCGCCCTCGCCGGCGCCGCCGCCTCCCTCATCTTCGGCGTCCTCATCGGCGCCCCCACCCTGCGGCTACGCGGCGACTACCTCGCCATCGTCACCCTCGGCTTCGGAGAAATCTTCCGCCTCGCCGTCAACAACATGGACGGCGTCTCCGGCCCCGACATCACCAACGGCCCCAACGGCATCCCCTCCATCCCCGACCTCAAGCTCTTCGGCTTCAACTTCGGCCAACCCCACAACCTCGGCAGCTTCACCATCGGCCGCTTCGCCAACTACTACCTCCTGATGGTCCTCGTCATGGCCATCGTCGTCACCATCTACCGACGCGCCGCCGACTCCCGCATCGGCCGCTCCTGGATCGCCATCCGCGAAGACGAAACCGCCGCCACCGCCATGGGCATCAACGGCTTCCGCGTCAAACTCGTCGCCTTCGCCCTCGGCGCCTCCCTCGCCGGCCTCGCCGGCACCGTCAGCGCCCACGTCACCTACAACGTCGTGCCGAACCCGTACCAGTTCGCTGGCGCCGCCCCGCCCAACTCCGCCTTCCTGCTGGCCGCCGTCGTCCTCGGCGGCATGGGCACCGTCTCCGGACCCATCCTCGGCGCCGCCCTCCTCTACCTGCTCCCGGAGAAGCTCGTCTTCCTCCAGGACAAGTCACTCCTCGCGTTCGGCATCGCGCTCATCCTCCTCATGCGCTTCCGCCCCGAGGGCATCATCGCCAACCGCCGCCGCCAACTCGAATTCCACGAGACCGGCCAACTCGACGTACCAGAAACCACGACGCTGACCGACGAACCGGCCGCGACCAAAGCAGGGGCGTAAAGAACCATGACGACACCTGTACTCGAAGCCCGCGACGTCACCATGCGCTTCGGCGGCCTCACCGCAGTCCGCTCCGTCGACTTCACCGTCAACAGCGGCGAAATCGTCGGCCTCATCGGACCCAACGGCGCCGGCAAAACAACCTTCTTCAACTGCCTCACCGGCCTCTACGTCCCCACCGAAGGCACCGTCTCCTACAAAGGAAACGTCCTCCCCCCCAAACCCCACCTCGTCACCAAAGCCGGAATGGCCCGCACCTTCCAGAACATCCGGCTCTTCGCCAACATGACGGTCCTCGAAAACGTCCTCGTCGGCCGCCACACCCGCACAAAAGAAGGCCTCTGGTCCGCCCTCCTCCGCGGCCCCGGCTTCAAAAAAGCCGAAAAAGCCAGCGAAACACGCGCCATGGAACTCCTCGAGTTCATCGGCCTCGCCCACAAACGCGACCACCTCGCCCGCAACCTCCCCTACGGCGAACAACGCAAACTCGAAATCGCACGAGCACTCGCCAGCGAACCAGGCCTCCTCCTCCTCGACGAGCCCACCGCCGGCATGAACCCCCAAGAAACACGCGCCACCGAAGAACTCGTCTTCGCCATCCGCGACCAAGGCATCGCCGTCCTCGTCATCGAGCACGACATGCGCTTCATCTTCAACCTCTGCGACCGCGTCGCCGTCCTCGTCCAAGGCGAGAAACTCGTCGAAGGCACCTCCGACGTCGTCCAGGCCGACGAGCGCGTCATCGCCGCCTACCTCGGCGAACCCTTCGAAGGCGACCCAGGAGCCGGCGACGCACCCAGCACCACCAGCACCAAGGGAGACGCCCAGTGACCGCCCTCCTGGAAGTCGAGGACCTCCACGTCGCCTACGGCAAAATCGAAGCCGTCAAAGGCATCTCCTTCACCGTCGAAGCAGGCCAGGTCGTCACCCTCATCGGCACCAACGGCGCCGGCAAAACCACCACCCTGCGCACCCTCTCCGGCCTCCTCAAACCCAGCGCCGGAAAAATCACCTTCGACGGCAAACCCCTCACCGGCGTCCCCGCCCACAAAATCGTCGCCCTCGGACTCGCCCACTCCCCCGAAGGCCGACACATCTTCCCCCGCCTCACCATCGAAGAAAACCTCCAACTCGGCGCCTTCCTCCGCAAAGACAAAGAAGGCATCGAAAAAGACATTCAGCGCGCCTACGACCTCTTCCCCATCCTCGGAGAACGCCGCAAACAAGCCGCCGGCACCCTCTCCGGCGGCGAACAACAAATGCTCGCCATGGGCCGCGCCCTCATGTCCCAGCCCAAACTCCTCATGCTCGACGAACCCTCCATGGGGCTCTCCCCGATCATGATGCAGAAAATCATGGCGACCATCGTCGAACTGAAAGCCCAAGGCACGACGATCCTCCTCGTCGAACAGAACGCCCAGGCAGCCCTCTCCCTCGCCGACCAGGGACACGTCATGGAAATCGGCAACATCGTCCTCTCCGGCACCGGACAGGACCTCCTCCACGACGAGTCGGTACGCAAGGCCTACCTCGGCGAGGACTGACAACCTCACCGAACCAAAACGACGAGGCCCGCGCCCCTGAACACTCAGGGACGCGGGCCTCGTCGCAGCTGCGATGCGGGAATCAGCCCTTGGACGCCTTCTTCTCATCCGCGTCCAGGATGACCGCCTCCGCCACCTGCTGCATCGACATCCGCCGATCCATCGACGTCTTCTGAATCCACCGGAACGCCGCCGGCTCCGTCAACCCGTACTCCGTCTGCAGAATCGACTTCGCCCGATCGACAAGCTTCCGCGTCTCCAGCCGGAGAGTCAGGTCCGCGACCTCCTTCTCCAGCTCCTTCAACTCCGTGAACCGCGAAACAGCCATCTCGATCGCCGGCACGACATCACTCTTGCTGAACGGCTTCACCAGGTACGCCATCGCCCCGGCATCCCGAGCCCGCTCCACCAGATCGCGCTGCGAGAACGCCGTCAGCATCAACACCGGGGCGATCCGCTCCTCCGCGATCTTCTCCGCGGCCGAGATGCCGTCCAGCTTCGGCATCTTCACGTCCAGGATCACCAGGTCCGGCTGGTGCTCACGGGCCAGCTCGACGGCCTGCTCACCGTCGCCGGCCTCACCGACGACGCTGTAGCCCTCCTCCTCCAGCATCTCTTTGAGGTCGAGCCGGATCAGGGCCTCGTCCTCGGCGATGACGACACGGGTCGTCAGCGGAGGCACGTGCGACTTGTCGTCGTCGGGCGCGTCTACGGGCTGGGGCGACTCGGGGGCGGTCACGGGGGCTCCTTGTTGCGGGCCGGGCAAGTGCTGCTCCCCCAGAGCCTACCTAGCTGCGGCATCTCGTGGTGACCCGGTACACTTCCCAACAGTTCCACGGCCTGCCCGGTTGGAGGAATCTGGTCAGACTCGCGGTGCTCAAACCACCGTGCCTTCGGGCATGTGGGTTCGAATCCCACACCGGGCACAGCAAACCAGGAAGCGGAAGGTCATGTTCGCGTGATCTTCCGCTTTTTGCTGCTCACAGCAACGATGAGTTACTCACAGTGTCCGTATGAGCTTTCACACTACTGAGGTTCGACAGCGCGCGGTCACGCTCCTCAGGGACGGCAACAAGAACGCAGACGTGGCCAGGGCACTCAACATTCCGGTCGGCACAATCGGCTATTGGAAGCACCTGGATCGCGCCAAGCGGGGGGAGTGTCCCGGCGCCCACAATCCGGCATGTCCCCGATGCGACGGACGCCCTCTCGACCTGCCCGCGTACTCCTACCTGCTGGGCCAATATCTCGGAGACGGGCACGTCAGCCACTATCCGCGCCATCGCGTGCCGAGCCTGATGATCACCTGTGCCGATGCCTGCCAGGCGCCGCCTTCGAGACCGAGGCCGCGATGCGCGCAGTCTTCCCAGAAAACGGTGTGCATCGACTACAGCGCACCGGTTGCCAGAACATCAAGGTCTACTCCAAGCATCTGACCTGCGTGTTTCCCCAGCACGGTCCCGGCACCGCAAGGCCTCCGTAGCCCTCATGGACGCCCACGTCGGCCCCAAGCACTAACCACCCCGCCCCCCTACTTCGGGCTGTCGTCCTCCCCGATGTGGTGCACGCGCACCATGTTCGTGGAGCCCGAAACCCCGGGCGGCGAGCCGGCCGTGATGACGACCACGTCGCCCTTCTGGCAGCGGCCGTACTTCAACAGCAGCTCATCGACCTGTTCGACCATCGCGTCCGTGGAGTCGACGTGCGGCCCCAGGAACGTCTCCGCGCCCCACGTCAGGCTCAGCTGCGAGCGCGTCGCCGGCTCCGGTGTGAAGGCCAGCAGGGGGATCGGTGAGCGGTAGCGGGACAGGCGGCGGGCGGTGTCGCCGGACTGGGTGAAGGCGACGAGGAACTTGGCGCCGAGGAAGTCGCCCATTTCGGCTGCCGCTCGGGCCACCGCGCCGCCCTGTGTGCGGGGCTTGTTGCTGTCGGTCAGGGCCGGCAGGCCCTTGGCGAGGATGTCTTCCTCCGCCGCTTCGACGATCTTCGCCATGGTGGTGACGGTCTCGATGGGGTACTTGCCGACGCTGGTCTCGCCGGAGAGCATCACCGCGTCCGTGCCGTCGATGACGGCGTTGGCGACGTCGGAGGCCTCCGCTCGCGTCGGGCGGGAGTTCTCGACCATGGAGTCGAGCATCTGGGTCGCCACGATCACCGGTTTGGCGTTGCGTTTGGCGAGTTTGATGGCGCGTTTCTGAACGATGGGGACGTCTTCCAGGGGCATTTCCACGCCGAGGTCGCCGCGCGCGACCATGATGCCGTCGAAGGCGGCGACGATGTCGTCGATGGCGGCGACGGCCTGGGGTTTCTCGACTTTGGCGATGACGGGGAGGCGGCGGCCTTCTTCGTCCATGATGCGGTGGACGTCGTCGATGTCGCGGCCGGTGCGGACGAAGGAGAGGGCGATGACGTCGAAGCCGGTGCGCAGCGCCCAGCGCAGGTCGGTTTCGTCTTTGCCGGAGAGGGCGGGGGCGGAGACGGCGACGCCGGGCAGGTTGAGTCCTTTGTGGTCGGAGACCATGCCGCCTTCGAGAACGGTGGTGTGGACTCGGGGGCCGTCGACGTCGGTGACTTCCAGGCAGACTTTGCCGTCGTCGACGAGGATGCGTTCGCCGGGGGTGACGTCGGTGGCGAGGCCGGGGTAGGTGGTGCCGCAGGTGTGGCCGTCGCCTTGGGCGCCTTCTTCGACGGTGATGGTGAAGGTGTCGCCGCGTTCAAGGAGTACGGGGCCTTCGGTGAAGTGGCCGAGGCGGATCTTCGGTCCTTGAAGGTCGGCGAGGAGTCCGACGCTGCGGCCGCTTTCGTCGGCGGCTTTGCGGACGCGGTGGTAGCGCTCCTCGTGTTCGGCGTGGGTGCCGTGGCTGAGGTTGAAGCGGGCGACGTCCATTCCGGCGTCGACCAGGGCTTTGATCTGGTCGTACGAGTCGGTGGCGGGGCCCAGGGTACAGACGATCTTTGCTCGGCGCATGGTTTGAGCCTAGGCCTTACCGGCGGGTAGCGAATTGGGTGTGCGTGACTACTCAACAACCTCTGGGTGAAGGGTTGTTGACAAGTATTGAATTGTGCACGGGGCCGCTCTGATGAGCATTCGAGCGGCCCGGATGTGGTCGGCGGATTTGCTTCCGTGACACCCTGCGCTGATCGTCAGAGCTGGGGTGGTGCCATGGTGAAGCGTGCGTTGACGGTGGCGTGGACGTGCTGTCGTTGGGGTTCGAGGTCGAGTGCTGGGGCGGTGTCTTCGGCGGGTGCTCCGTAGGCCATGGAGCGCATGCGGCCACCGGGCGCCGCGGGGTACGGCGATGGGACGCCCTCGGCTCCGATGTCGGCGAGTTCGACGAGGGCGGCGAGGGTGGTGCCCAGTGCCTCGGCGTACTCGCGCGCCCGTTGTACGGCTTCCCTCACGGCCTGTTGTCTGGCTTGTCGGTGGGCGGGTGAGTCGGGGCGCAGGGCCCACCAGGGGCCGTCGACGCGGGTGAGTTCGAGGTCGGCGAGGCGGGTGGTGAGTTCGCCGAGGGCGGTGAAGTCGGTGAGTTCGGCGGTGATGTGGACGCGCCCGTGGTAGGCGTGGATGCGTTCGCCGCGGCCTTTGTCCTTGAGTTCGGGGCTGATGGAGAAGGCGCCGGTTTCGAGGTGTTCGACGGCGTCGCCGTAGGTTTTGACGAGGTCGAGGGCGGTGGTGTTGCGTCGGGTGAGGTCGTCGAGGGCGGCGCGGCGGTCGCGGCCGCGGGAGGCGACGGTGATGCCGATGCGGGCGATTTCGGGGTCGACTTCGAGGCGGGCTTCGCCGCGGACGGCGATGCGGGGTGCGTCGGGGGTGCCGTAGGGGACGGCGGGGTGGGGCGCGTCGGGGGAAGGGGTGGTCATGCGCCCCACTCTGTCACTTCTTGGCTGGACAGGTCTTGGTCAGGGCGTGTTCTCAAGGTCGAAGAGGGTGAGGTCGATGGCGTCGGCGATGGCCTTGGCGCCGGCGTCGTTGTGGTGGAGGCCGTCGCCGCCGTTGAACTCGGCGCGGATCCGGTCGGGTTGGTCCGGGTCGGCGACGGCGGCGGCGATGTCGATGACGGCGTCGAAGGGGTGGTCGTCGCTGAGCAGCCAGGCGTTGATGTCGTGGCGTACGGCTTGTCCGGTGTCGGTGTCGTAGCCGTTGTGGACGGTTCCTCGGTAGGGGCCGATGGTGGAGCCGATGACGGTGAGTCCAGTTGCGTGGAGTCGGTCGGCGAGGGTGGTGAGGCCGGCGGTGAATTCGGCGGCGGTGGGGCCTTCGGCGGGGTCGGGGTAGGCGATGGTGCCGGGGAGGCCGAGGTCGTTGAGGCCGATGTGGATGAGGACGTGGCTGACGCCGGGGACGGCGAGGACGTCGTGGTCGATGCGGGAGAGCAGGTGGTCGCCGATCTCGTCGGTCAGCAGGCGGTTGCCGGAGATGCCTTGGTTGACGATCCAGCCGTGGGTGAGGCGGCGGCTGAGTTGGGAGGGGAAGCTGTTGTCGGTGCCGGGGGTGGTGAAGGCGCCCTCGATCCAGGAGTCGCCGAAGGCGACGGCGATGCGGGTGGTTGCGGGGGCGAGGACGTCGACGCCGGTGAGGTAGTGGCCGAGGGGCAGTTCCTCGGCGTCGGTGAGTACTTCGGTGGAGAGCTGGTCGCCGGGGACGGCGTACCCGGTGTCATAGGGGACGGCGCTGTAGGTGCTCAGGCCGGTGTCGCCGGGCAGGTGGAGGCTGATGGTCAGCTCCTCGCCGGCGCTGACGGGCAGTTCGACGGGGTCGCTGACGGTCTCCTCGCCGACGGGGATGTCGACGGTGTGGGCGCCGGAGAAGTGCAGGGGGGTGTCGCTGGTGGGGTCGATGCCGCTGCCTCGGGTGCGGGCGGCGAGGTGGGCGCCGCCGATGTGCAGGGGCTCTTTGCCGTAGCGGTTGCTGAGCCGTACGCGTAGCGCTTCACCTCCTCCCGCGAGGCGTAGGGACTGCCTGATGGTCTGGTTGTCGAAGCCGCGGGGTTCGAAGAGGTGGAAGGTTTCGTGCGGGTTGATGACGGCGGTGCGGTGGGCTGCGATCCATGTGGTGGTCATGTGCGGAGCCAACAGCGCCGCCGCCGTGTGTCTTCCTTCCTGGGCGGTTTGTTTACCTTCCCTCGATGAGGTGGGTGAGGGTTTGGGTGGCTTGCCGGGGTTGTGGCATGTGGGGTTGGTGGTGTTCGAGTCCGAAGGTGGTGAAGGCGGTGCGGGCTGGTAGGGGGTAGGGCTCTTTGCCGGTGAGGGAGTTGAGGATGGTGGCGCTGCGCCAGGCGGCGAGGCCGAGGTCGGGGGTGCCGACGCCGTGGGTGTGGCGTTCGGCGTTCTGGACGTGGAGGGCGCCGGTGACGGTGGGGTCGAGGACGAGGCGGAAGTGGTTGTCGACGCGGGGGCGGTCGCGGCTGTCGCGGCGCAGGTAGGGGTCGAGGCCGGCGAGGAGGCGGTCGAGGGGGCGGTCGTGGTAGCCGGTGGCGAGGACGACGGCGTCGGTGGTGAGGCGGGAGCGGGTGTTCTGCTGGGTGTGTTCTAGGTGGAGTTCGATCTTGGTGGTGGCGATGCGGCCGGCGGTGCGGACGCGGACGCCGGGGGTGAGGACGGTGTCGGGCCAGCCGCCGTGGAGGGTGCGGCGGTAGAGCTCGTCGTGGATGGCGGCGATGGTGTCGGCGTCGATGCCTTTGTGGAGTTGCCATTGGGTGGTGGCCAGGCGGTCGCGGACGTTTTCGGGCAGGGCGCGGAAGTAGCGGGTGTAGTCGGGGGTGAAGTGTTCGAGGCCGAGTTTGGAGTACTCCATGGGTGCGAAGGCCTCGGTGCGGCCGAGCCAGTGGAGTCCTTCGTGGCCGACGGGGCGGGCGCGCAGCAGGTCGAGGAAGACTTCGGCGCCGGACTGGCCGGAGCCGATGACGGTGACGTGGGGGGCGGTGACGAGGGTGTCGCGGTGGGTGAGGTAGTCGGCGGCGTGGATGACGGGGACGGTGGGTGTTTCGACGAGGGGTTTGAGGGGGTCGGGGACGTAGGGTTCGCTGCCGACGCCGAGGACGACGTTGCGTGTGTAGGTCCGCCCGAGTGCCTCTGCTTCTCCGTCGGCGTCGAGTTGTGTGTAGTCGACTTCGAAGACGTCGCGTTCGGGGTTCCAGCGGACGGCGTCGACCTGGTGGCGGAAGTGGAGGCCGGGGAGGTGGTCGGTGACCCAGCGGCAGTAGTTGTCGTACTCGGCGCGTTGGATGTGGAAGCGCTCGGCGAAGTAGAAGGGGAAGAGCCGGTCGTGGGCTTTGAGGTAGTTGAGGTAGGTCCAGGGGCTGGTGGGGTCGGCGAGGGTGACGAGGTCGGCGAGGTAGGGGACTTGGATGCGGGCGCCGTCGATGAGGAGGCCGGGGTGCCAGTCGAAGCGGGGGCGTTGTTCGTAGAAGGCGGTGTCGAGTTCGGTGAGGGGGTGGGCGAGGGCGGCGAGGGAGAGGTTGAAGGGGCCGATGCCGATGCCCACGAGGTCGCGGGGTGCGTGGGCCTCGTGGTGGGGGGTGGTGCTCATCGGGGGGTGTTTCCTTCCACGAGTTCGTCGACCGCTTGGAGGAGGGCGGTGAGGTCGGCTGGGCGGATGTGGGGGTTGAGGAGGGTCGCCTTGAGCCAGAGGCGGTCGGCTGTGTGGGCGCGGCCGAGGACGGCGCGACCGTGGTGGAGGAGTTCCCGGCGTAGGGCGGCGACGGTGGCGTCGGTGGCGTGGGCGGGGCGGAACAGGACGGTGCTGATGGTGGGGTGGTCGTAGAGCTCGAAGCGGGGGTGATCGGCTATGAGGTCGGCGAGGTGGTGGGCGTGGGCGCAGACCTGGTCGACGAGGGTGCCGAGGCCGTGGCGTCCGAGGGTTTTGAGGGTGACGGCGATTTTGAGGACGTCGGGTCGGCGGCTGGTGCGCAGGGAGCGGCCGAGGAGGTCGGGGAGGCCGGCGTCGGTGTCGTCGTCGGCGTTGAGGTAGTCGGCCTGCTGTTTGAGGGCGATGAGGTCGTCGGGGTCGTGGACGGTGAGGAGGCCGGCGGCGACGGGTTGCCAGCCGAGTTTGTGCAGGTCGAGGGTGATGGTGTGGGCGTTCTCGAGCCCGATGAGGCGGTGGCGGTGGCGGTCGCTGAACAGGAGGGCGCCGCCGTAGGCCGCGTCGATGTGGAGGCGGGCGTTATGGGCTGTGCACAGGCGGGCGATGTCGGGGAGGGGGTCGATGAGGCCGGCGTCGGTGGTGCCGGCGGTGGCGGCGACGAGGTGGGGGCCGGGGAGGGTGGTGAGGGCTTCTTGGAGTGCGGCGGGGTCGAGGGTGCCGGTGGGGGCGGGGAGGGTGACGGGTTCGGGCAGGCCGAGGAGCCAGGCGGCGCGGGGCAGGGAGTGGTGGGCGTTGGCCGCGACGAGGAGCCGGAGGGCGGGGCCGTGTTTCTCGCGGGCGAGGAGCAGGGCGAGTTGGTTGGATTCGGTGCCGCCGGTGGTGATCAGAGCGTCGGTGGCGCCTGTTTCCTGGGCGAGGGCGCGGGTGACGAGTGCTTCGAGGGCGGAGGCGGCGGGGGCCTGGTCCCAGGAGTCGAGGAAGGGGTTGAGGGCGCTGGCGGCGAGGTCGGCGGCGGTGGCGACGGCGAGGGGCGGGCAGTGGAGGTGGGCGGCGCACAGGGGGTGGGCGGGGTCGGCGGAGCCTGCGGCGAGGGCGTGGACGAGGGTGCGCAGGGCGTCGGGGTCGCCTTGTGGGGGCAGGACGTCGCCGAGGGCGGCCTTGATGTGTGCGGTGACGGCGTCGGGTCCGCCGGCGGGCAGGGGGCCTGGGCGTGCCCGGGTGCCGTCGGTGAGTGCGTGGAGCACGGTGTCGAGCAGGGGGCGCAGGGCGTGCGGGCCTTCGGGGCCGGAGGCGAGGCTCGGTGTGCTCATGGGTTCCTCCCGGGCACGCGCGCTGAGTTGGGTTCCAGCTTGTGCGTGGTGGGGTGCGCGTGCCCGAAAGGTTCAACGAGAGGTACCCGAAAGGGTGTCCTGGAAAGACACGATCGAGGGGTGGCGTCGGGTGGCGGCCTGACGGGGGCCGCCGCCCGGAGGGTCGGTCCTGGGGTCCTTCTGACGGATCCTAGCCGTTCCTGACGCGCAGGGCCCGTCGCAGGTCGTCGAGTTGGTCGACCAGTTTGCGGCGCAGGGAGGGGGTGGGGTCGGCTTCGGCGAGGCAGGTTTCGCCGAGGTGGAGGGTTTCCTCGTCGACGGCGTGGGTGGGGAAGGCCCAACGGCCGGCGGCGTCGGCGATGGCGGGGCCGCGGCGGGCGGCGACGGTGACGGCGTCGTCGTAGTAGCGGGGCACGTAGGGCCGTGTCAGGTCGGCCTGTTCGGGTTGCCAGAAGCCTTGGGCGGTGGCGGTGAAGAGGTAGTTGGAGAGGTCGTCGCGTTCGAACATCGACGCCCAGGCCCGGGCTTTGGCCTCGGGTTCGGGCAGGGCCGCGCGGCAGCGGGCGGCGCCTTCCTGGCCGGTGGCGGAGGGGTCGCGGTCCAGTTCGGCGGTGATGGCGTCGTCGTCGGTCGCGCCGAGGACGGCGAGGCGGGCGAGGACGCGCCAGCGCAGTTCGGGGTCGAGTTCGGGTCCGCCGGGGACGGTGGTGTCGGCGAGCCAGGCGGCGATGGTGTCGGGCTGGGCGGCGACGTCGATGAAGTGGCGAACGGCGATCAGGCGCAGGCCGGGGTTGTCGCCGTCCTCGGTGCGGCGGATGAGGTCGCGGCACAGGGAGGTGAGGGTGGCGAGGGCGGCGGGGCGTTGTTCGGGGGTGAGGTAGCGGTTGGTGATGTGGGTGGCGGCGAAGGCGAGGACGCCTTGGACGAGGGCGAGGTCGGTTTCGTGGGGGAGGTGGGTGCGGGCGGCGTCGAGGTAGGCGGTGGGGGGGAGTTCGCCGTCGCGGACGCTGTCGCGCAGGGCGTTCCAGACGACGGCGCGGGTGAGTGGTTCGGGCAGGCCGGAGAGGTTCGCGGTGACGGTGTCGAAGGATTCGGGGTCGAAGCGGATTTTGGCGTAGGTGAGGTCGCCGTCGTTGAGGAGGAGCAGGGCGGGGCGTTTGCCGAGGGGGTGGGGTTCGCTCTGCGGGATGTCGAGGTCGAGGCGTTCGCGCAGGACGAGGTGGCGTCCTTCGTCGGTGATGTCCTGGTCGTAGAGGCCGACGGCGATGCGGTGCGGGCGGCTGCCGGTGTGTTCGACGGTGAGGGCGCAGGTGTGGTCGGTGCCGGGGGTGACGGTGGGGGTGAGGGTGTCGACGCCGGTGGTGCGCAGCCAGGTGTCGGCCCAGGCGTGGACGTCGCGTTCGGTGGCGGAGGCGAGGGAGTCGATGAAGTCGGCGAGGGTGGCGTTGGCGAACTTGTGGCGGGCGAAGTGGGTGTTGATGCCGGCCAGGAAGTCCTTCTCGCCGAGCCAGGTGACGAGTTGGCGTAGGGCGGAGGCGCCCTTGGCGTAGGAGATGCCGTCGAAGTTGAGGAGGGCGGAGGCGGTGTCGTCGACCTTCTCGGGGGCGACGGGGTGGGTGGAGGGGCGTTGGTCGGCGTCGTAGCCCCAGGCTTTGCGGGTGACGCCGAAGTCGGTCCAGGTGTCGGTGTAGCGGGTTGCTTCGGTGAGGGTCTGGTAGCCCATGTACTCGGCGAAGGACTCGTTGAGCCAGATGTCGTCCCACCAGCGCAGGGTGACGAGGTCGCCGAACCACATGTGGGCCATTTCGTGGGCGATGACCATGGCGCGGGTCTGGCGTTCGGTGTCGGTGACGGCGGAGCGGTAGACGAACTCGTCGCGGAAGGTGACGAGGCCGGGGTTCTCCATGGCGCCGGCGTTGAACTCGGGGACGAAGGCCTGGTCGTAGGAGTCGAAGGGGTAGGGCTCGGCGAACTTCTCGTGGTAGCGGTCGTAGCACTGCCGGGTGATCTCGAGCAGTTCGTCGGCGTCGGTGTCGAGGTGGGGGGCGAGGGAGCGGCGGCAGTGGATGCCGAAGGGCAGGCCGCGGTGTTCGGTGCGTACGGAGTGCCAGGGGCCGGCGGCGACGGCGACGAGGTAGGTGGAGATGGGTGGGGTGGGTGCTGCCTGCCAGCGGCCGTCGGGGAGTTGTTCGGTGATGCCGTTGGCGAGGACGCTTGAGCCTTCGGGGGCTGTGACGGTGAGGTCGAAGACGGCTTTGAGATCGGGCTGGTCGAAGGCGGCGAAGACGCGTTGGACGTCCTCCATGAAGAGTTGGGTGTAGAGGTAGGTCTCGCCGTCGGTGGGGTCGGTGAAGCGGTGCATGCCTTCGCCGGTGCGGGAGTAGCGCATGCGGGCGTCGACGTGGAGTTCGTGTTCGCCGGCGGTGAGGCCGGTGAGGGGCAGGCGGTTGTCGTCGAGGGTGTCCGGGTCGAGGGGGTGGCCGTCGAGGTGTGCGCTAAGGAGTTCGGCCGGTTTGAGCTCGACGAAGGTGTCCGCGTCCGCGCGGGCCGTGAACCGGATGACGGTACGGGAGGTGAAGTGCTCGTCCCCTGCGGTCAGATCGAGGTCGATCGTGTAGCGGTGGACGTCGAGGAGCCTGGCACGGGTCTGCGCTTCGTCGCGCGTCAGTACGGACATGCGGGTAATGCTGCCCGATGCCGCTGACGAGGCACAGGGGCGCATGGGGACACGATCGGTGCCCCGGAGTCAGGTGCGGTCCTGGGCGGGGGTGGTGTCGTCGGTGTCGCGTTGGAGTGGAACGCGGGCGTCCAGGTGGGGTAAGGCGGGGCGGGGGCTGGCGGTGTGGTCTTTGATGAGGGCGCGCAGGTCGCGGATCTCCTGTTCGAGGGCGAGGCTTCGGCGGTGGGCGTCGTAGAGGTAGCGGACCTTGGTGCGCAGCGCCCAGGGGTCGACGGGTTTGGTGATCAGGTCGGCGACGCCGAGGCCGAAGGCGGTCGCGGTCAGTTCGTGGTCGAGTCCGAAGCCGGTGAGCAGGATGACCGGTATGTGCTGGGTCTGTTCCACGCGGCGCATGTAGCGGACCACGTCGAGGCCGGTGACGCCGGGCATGCGGACGTCGAGCAGGAGGAGTCCGACCTGTCCGCGGAGCACCTGCTTGAGTGCCTCGTCGCCGCTGGTGGCGCGGCCTAGCAGGTAGCCCAGCGGGGCCAGGGCGCTCTCCAGCGCGTACAGCGTGTCCTCGTGGTCGTCGACGATGAGGATCTTGGCATCCGGCATGGCCCGACGTCCCTCCCGCGTGGGACAACCAGCTTATGACCGAACAGCTGACGGAGGGTGCTCGCCGGCTGACGAGCAGTGCACGGCGCGGCATGCCGCGCGCGGGAGGGCGGGTGGTGTCCTCGGTGTCGTCCGCCCAGGGTCCTTTGACGGCTCTCCGCGGAGGAAGGAGCGGCGAGCGTGCGTGCCGGGGGTCGCGACGCCGCGGAGATCCGTCAGAAGGGCCCTAGGTCAGTCGGCGGTTCTCGCGGAGCCGTTGACGGCGTCGTCGGCGATGCGCTCGTGGTGGCGGATGACTTCGGCGATGATGAAGTTCAGGAACTTCTCAGCGAACGCCGGGTCGAGTTTGGCGCTTTCGGCGAGGCCTCGCAGGCGTTCGATCTGGCGTGCCTCGCGGGCCGGGTCGGCGGGCGGCAGTTGGTGGGCGGCCTTGAGGTGGCCGACCTGCTGGGTGCACTTGAAGCGTTCGGCGAGCATGTGGACGACGGCTGCGTCGATGTTGTCGATGCTGTCGCGCAGCCTGGCGAGTTCCTCGCGGACGGCGGGGTCGACCTGGCCGCCCGCCGCGTCGTTGCTGGTGGTCATGGGCGCAAAGCCTACGTGGAGGGGGTGCGTTCGATCATGGGTGGATCGTCGGGATCGGGGACCTGGTTGCTCCAGCCGCCGGGGACGGTGCGGAACTGCTGGGCGCGGAAGCGGACGGGTGCCATGCCGACGCGGCGGGTGAACAGGCGGGAGAAGTAGGCGGGGTCGTCGTAGCCGACGCGGCGGGCGACGGCGGCGACGGGCAGTTCGGTGGCGGCGAGGAGTTCCTTGGCGCGGCCGAGGCGGATGCCGAGGAGGTAGTCCTTGGGGCTGCAGCCGGCGCCGCGGCGTACGGCGGTGCGCAGTTCGGCGGGGGTCATGCCGTGCCGGGCGGCGTGGTCGGCGACGGTCAGCGGGAGGCAGGCGTCGCGGGCGAGGGCCTTGAGGACGGGGTCGCCGTCGGGAGCGAGGTCGGCGCGGGCGCGGCGCAGGGCGACGAGGAGTTCGTGGACGGCGGCGCCGGTCTCCACCTCCAGGAGGGGGTTGCCGCGGCGGGCGGCGCGCGCGATGCGGCCGATCACGGCTCGGGCGCCGGTGGCGTCGGAGAGGGGGACGACGGGGCGGTGCGGTTCGATGTAGCCGAGTTCGGTGTAGGTGGTGGCGGCTGGCCCGTCGAAGACGACGAAGCCCTCGTCCCAGCCGCCGTCGGGGTCGGGCCCGTAGTGGTGGGGCACGCCGGGGGTGAGCCACAGCAGCGCGGGTGCGGTGACGGCGGCGCGGCGGCCGTCGGCGCCGAGGAACCAGCCGCTGCCGGCGCTGACGACGACGGCGACGTGGTGGTCGAGGGTGCGGGGGCCGACGGTCGGCAGGGCGCCGTACTGGAGGCCGACGCCGAGGCAGACCAGGCCGAGCCGGTGGTGGGCGGGGCCGGGGGTGAAGAACCGCATCCAGGTGTGGTACATCCGCGCGTGTCCTTCCGGCGTCCGTCCTGACCGGTTCATTCTCGTCGTGTTCGCTTTTCGTCCAAGGAGCGCTGATCTTTGTCCATGGACGTGATCACCGCCAGGGGGGAGGCTTGCTCGCATGACCGATTTCAGGGTGGGGGAAACCGATTTCCTGCTGGACGGGCGCCCGGTGCGGCTGCTGTCCGGCGCGTTGCACTACTTCCGGGTGCACGAGGAGCACTGGGAACACCGGCTGGGGCTGCTGCGGGCGATGGGCCTGAACTGTGTGGAGACGTACGTCCCGTGGAACCTGCATGAGCCGGCGCCGGGGGTGTACGAGGACGTGGCGGCCCTCGGCCGGTTCCTGGACGCTGCCAAGCGTGCGGGGCTGTGGGCGATCGTGCGGCCGGGCCCGTACATCTGCGCCGAGTGGGAGAACGGCGGGCTGCCGCACTGGCTGACCGGTGAGCTGGGTACGCGCGCGCGTACCCGCGACGAGCGGTTCATGGCGCACCTGGAGCGCTGGTTCGGGGTGCTGCTGCCGCAGGTCGTGGACCGGCAGGTCGAGCGGGGCGGCCCGGTGATCATGGTGCAGGCGGAGAACGAGTACGGCAGCTACGGCTCGGACGCCGAGTATCTGGGCCGGCTGGCCGAGTTGCTGCGGACGCTGGGCGTCACCGTCCCGCTGGTCACCTCAGACGGCCCCGAGGACCACATGCTGTCCGGCGGTTCGATCCCCGGGGTGCTCGCCACGGTGAACTTCGGCTCGCACGCGCGTGAGGCCTTCGAGACGCTGCGCCGGCACCAGCCGCGGGGGCCGTTGATGTGCATGGAGTTCTGGTGCGGCTGGTTCGACCACTGGGGCGGCGAGCACATCACCCGGGACGCCCAGGACGCGGCCTCCGCGCTGCGCGAGATCCTGGAGTGCGGTGCCTCGGTCAACGTGTACATGGCGCATGGCGGCACCAACTTCGCCGGCTGGGCGGGCGCCAACCGCCCCGGCGGCGAGCTGCACACGGGGCCGCTGGAGGCGGATGTGACGTCGTACGACTACGACGCTCCGATCGACGAGTACGGGAACCCGACGGAGAAGTTCTGGCGCTTCAGGGAAGTGCTCGCCGCGTACGCGGACGGCCCGCTGCCCGAGCTCCCGCCCGCACCCGCGCGGCTGGGCGCGGAGGCCGGGGTACGGCTGACCGGCTGGACGCCCCTGGAGGCCGTGCTGGAGTCCCGGGGCGGCGCGGAGGTCGCGGCTCCGGTGCCGCCCACCTTCGAGGAGCTGGACGTGGACCGGGGCGTGGTGCGCTACGAGGTGACGGTGCCGGGCCCCAGGCCGCCGTACCCGCTGACGGCGCGCGGGCTGCGGGACCTCGCGGTGGTGTACGTCGACGGGGAGCGGGCCGGGGTGCTCACCGAGGGCGACGAGCAGCTGGCGAAGCCCGTCGCCGGGCACGCGCGCGTCGAGCTGTGGGTGGAGTCCCTGGGGCGGGTGAACTACGGGCCCCGCAGCGGCGAACCCAAGGGCATCACCGGGGGCCTGCTGCACGAGCGGCAGTATCTGCACGGGGTACGCGCGCGTGGGCTGCGCCTGGACGCTTTGGACGACATCGGGGACCTCGCGCTGTGGCCACTCGACGGGGACGTGGGGGCTCCGGGGCTGTACCGGGGGACGGTGACGGTGCGGGGGGCCGGGGACGCGCGGCTCGAAGTGCCGGGCTGGACACGGGGGTTCGTCTGGGTCAACGGGTTCAACCTGGGCCGCTACTGGGTGGCGGGACCCCAGCGCTCGCTGTACGTGCCCGGGCCGCTCCTGCGCGAGGGAGAGAACGAGGTGTGGCTGCTGGAACTGGAGGAGGCGGCGCCTCAGAGCGTCCACCTGCGCACCGTCTGAGTGCCCGACGCCCGGAACCCGACCAGGGAAAATCCGCTCCGCTGCCCGTAGAGTGGAGTCGGGTTCTGGGCGTCTTGGGGGTTCAGGCGTGGCGAACGGCGGACCGGTCGAGCACGGCTACCCACACCTGGAGACGGTGCGGGCCGCCATCACCGCGCTCTGGAAACGGTTGTCGCACGACACCGTGCAGACGTTCTCGACCAGCGTGGCCCCTGCGGACGTGGCCTTCTGCGACACCGACGACCTCTATCTGGGCGCCCAGCGCGTGGCCCGCGAACTGGTGCGGCACTACCGGCTGCCGGACGCCCGCCTGATCGTCGGCTTCCGCGAGATGACCCACGCCGCGAACGTCGAGCTGACGGCCGGGCCCGAGTACTTCGTGGAGCTGAACGACCGGTTCCGGACCCATCGCCGGGACATCGGTGCCGCCCTCGCCCACGAGGTCATGCACGTCTACCTGCACCGCCTGGGCCTGTCCTTCCCCGGCACCCGGGACAACGAGATCCTCACGGACACGGCGGCGACCTACCTGGGCGCGGGCTGGCTCCTGCTGGACGCGTTCCGGCAGGACTCGGTGTCCTCGCAGAAGCTGGGCTATCTGACCCCGGAGGAGTTCGGCTACGTCCTGGCCAAACGTGCCCTGGTCTTCGGCGAGGACCCGGCGATCTGGTTCACCAGCCCGCAGGCCTACGAGGCCTACGCCGAGGGCCTGGCGAAGGCCCGGCGCGACGAGCAGCAGCCCCCGCTGACGGCGGCAGGCTGGGCGGGCCGGCGCCGGTACGCCCGCGACCGCCGCCACGCCCAGGACACCCGCGCCCCCGCACCCCACCCCGGGGCGCCGTACGCCTTCACCCCGGACGGTCACGGCCCCCTCAGGGTGTCGTTCCCCTGCCCGACCTGCCACCAGCGGATCAGGGTGCCGGTGAAGGGCCGGGTCCGGGCGCGCTGCGGGCTGTGCAGGACCGTACTGGAGTGCGACACCTAGTGGCCCGCGGAACTTTGGGGGCCCAAGGGGTCTAGTAGACTGTCGCGACTAAGTGTCTTTCTGGTTGGTGGAGTTGGGGTCGGGCAGGCTTCGTATGATGCTTGCGTTCGGCCGGGCAGGGGGTGCCGTGTCCTCGCAGAAGAAGTATCCGGTTGTCTTGAGTGCCGAAGACCGTCGGGCGTTGGAGCGTGTGACGACGACGGGGGTGCGCAGC
>NZ_JBIWPO010000018.1:0-148522 GCF_044768275.1 Streptomyces sp. NPDC101152
AAGCCATGGAGGGCAGCCAGCATGAAAACCATCCCTGCCCCACCCGCGCAGTCCCAGAGTCGCGAACTCACGGGACGCACTCAAGAAGGTAGGGCGGCATGAAGTCACAACCCCTTGTCGGCGCTGCCGTGTTCACCGCGGTCATGGGGTCGGCCGGTTACCGCTGCCAGTGCGAGGGCGAGTGCGGCAACCCGCACGCCAAGGGCGAGGGCCGGTGCCCGCACGAGCACGACCAGTACACCAGCAAGCACGGGCGCCGGGTGCGGCTGATGGCCGCCCCCGGCGACCCGCTCGCCAGCAACGTGACGGCCGCTCGCCTCCCGGCGAGCGCGCTGCGCGCATGGTGCCCCGACTGCCACGAAGCCGCCGCACGCCAGGCCAGGAAGCAACTCCCCGCGGCCCCTGCGGATCAGTGCGCACTGTTCGACCTGAGCGCCGGAGAGGACCACGCATGACGACCACAACCGAGCCGGTGAAGGCGTTCAGCTTCGGCGGTGGGGTGCAGTCGACAACCGCCCTGGCGCTGGCCGCGCGCGGGGAGCTGGACTACCGCACGTTCATCTTCGCCAACGTCGGTGACGACTCCGAGAAACCCGCCACCCTGCGCTACGTCGAGCAGTACGCGCGCCCCTTCGCCGAAGCCCACGGCCTGGAGCTGGTCACCGTCGGCCGAGTGCGCCGCGACGGCACCTCCGAGACCCTCTACGGGCGGATCACCCGGGAGGGCTCGCGCTCCCTGCCCATCCCCGTGCGGCTCTCGCCGTCCGGGGCGCCGGGCACCCGCGCCTGCACCGGTGACTTCAAAATCAAGGTGATCGGCAAGGAGCTGAAGAGGCGCGGCGCGTCCCGGGACAACCCGGCCACGGTCGGCATCGGCATCAGCCTGGACGAGATCGGCCGGGCCAACACCCGGCGCTGCGAGCCGCACGAGCGGATCGAATACCCGCTGCTCGATTTGGGTCTTCGGCGGGCGGACTGCCCGCGCATCATCCGCAGCGTAGGGCTTCCGGTGCCGCCGAAGTCGGCGTGCTGGTTCTGCCCGTTCCACCGGCCGGAGAACTGGCACGACATGCGCCGGGATGAGCCGGAGCTGTTCACCAAGGCGTGCGACCTCGAAGCGCTGCTCAACCGGCGCCGGGACGCGCTCGGCAAGGACCACGTGTACCTCACCCGCCTGCTCCGGCCGCTGGCCGACGCGATCCCGGACGGGGTCGACACGCTGCCGTTCGACGACACCGACACCGGCTGTGACTCCGGCTGGTGCATGACCTGAGCACACCCCGCACGAGCCCGGCCGCCCACCTTCCACAGCACGCGGCCGGGCCCGGCATCCCTCCCAGAGAGAAGGAACCCTCAGTGAACCACCCCGACGACAACGAACTCTTCAACCGACTCGAAGCCGAGATAGCCGCCGACTCCGGCGCCGAAGTAGTCGACCTCAACAGGGCCCGATCGGCGCGCAGCGAATCGGCCGACTCCGCCCCCGACCCGGCGGCCGACTCCCGGCCGACCGAGTCGGCCGACCCGAACGCCGACCGGTCGCCCGACTCGATCGACGACCCCGACGACCGGTCGACCGTGATGGTCGACGGACCGGCCCCGGCCGGTCCGGGACTGATGGACCGACTCCGGTCGGGTCAGCGGCGGGAGGTGATCCCGGCGTGGGCGAAGTCCAAGCCGGAGTTCGTCACCGCGCTGGGCTGGCTCGGGGGCTACGCCTGGCACACCACCGCCTTCCACGCGGTGCGCCTGCCCTGGTACTCGCTGCGGCTCGCCTTCCAGGCCCCGGCCGGGGCCGCGAAGTTCATCGGCGGCGCGATGCGCTGGGTCGCCGACACCGAGGGCGAGCCGCTGCGGCAGGTCGCCGCGCGGCGCGAGAACGTCGACGAGTACCTGAAGCTGTCCCGGCAGCGCGACAACCGCGTCAAGCTGCGCAGCATCCTCATGCTGCTCGCCCTGGTCGTCGGCCTACCGCTCGCCCTGGTGCTGTTCGTGCTCGCCCCCACCTGGCTGGAAGTGCTGACGCTGGCGCTGCTGACGGCCGGGTTCGGCTTCCTCGGGGCGCCGTCCGACAAGCCCGTCATCTCCCGCGCGGTCGTCACGACCGAAGTCGAGCGGCTCACCTCCGGCATCGTCGAACGGGCCCTGGGAGCGCTCGGCATTGCCGAGATCAACAAGGCGCTCGCCAAGGGCGGGGAGGGCATCAAGTTCCCCGCCCCGATCACTCGCGACGGTCCCGGCTGGCGCGCGGATGTCGACCTGCCCTATGGCGTGACCGTGCCGGACATCCTCGACCGGCGCGAAAAGCTGGCCTCCGGCCTGCGCCGCCCGCTGGGCTGCGTGTGGCCGGAGCCGGTCGCCGACGAACACGCCGGCCGCATGATGCTGTGGGTCGGCGACCGGGCGCTGAACAAGGTGCCCGCCCCGCCGTGGCCGCTGGCCAAGTCGGGTGCGGCGTCGCTGTTCAAGCCGCTGCCGTTCGGCACCGACCAGCGCGGCCGGAACGTCGACCTGACGCTGATGTACGACAACGTCCTGATCGGCGCCATGCCCGGCATGGGCAAGACGTTCAGCCTGCGCACGCCGCTGCTCGCCGCGGCGCTGGATGTGACGGCTGAGCTGCTGATCTGGGAGCTGAAGGGCACCGGTGACCTGGACCCGCTGAAGAAGGTGGCGGCCGACTACGGCTCCGGCCCGGACGATGAGACGTGCGCGGCCACGCTGGATTCGATCCGCTACGTCTACAAGGACTTGGAGCGCCGGGCCAAGGTCATCAGCTCCCTGCCCAAGGACAAGTGCCCGGAGAACAAGGTCATCCCGTCCCTGGCCGCGAACCGCTCCCTGGGCCTGCACCCGCTCATTCTCGCGATTGACGAGTGCCAGGAGCTGTTCAGCCATGACAAGTACGGCAAGGAAGCCGGGGCGCTGTGCACGGCCATCATCAAGCGCGGCCGGGCGCTCGGGGTGATCCTGCTGCTGGCCACGCAGCGCCCGGACAAGGACTCGCTCCCGCCCGCGATCAGCGCGAACGTGGGCACGCGGTTCTGCCTGCGGGTCATGGGCCAGATTGAGAACGACATGATCCTGGGCACGTCGATGTACCGCAACGGCATCCGGGCCACGTCGTTCACCAAGTCCGACAAGGGCATCGGCTACCTGGTCGGCGCCGCCGACGACCCGCAGATCGTGCGCGGCTACTACCTCGACAACCCGGCCGCGGACGCCATCTGCGAGCGGGCCCGCAAGGCGCGCATCGACGCGGGCACGCTGCGCGGCATCGCCGCAGGCCAGACCCCCGAGCGGCGCGAGGCGGTCGATCCCCTGCTTGAGGACATCCTCGCCGTCGTCCCGGCGGATGAGGCCAAGCCGTGGAATGACGTCACCGTCGACCGGCTCGCCGAGCTGCGGCCGGAGAAGTACGGGCCGTGGGGCGAGATGGCCCCGGCGGACAAGGCGCGCCAGCTCACCACCGTGCTCAAGCCGTACGGCGTGAGCACGGGCCAGGTGGCCCGGCGGATCAACGGCAAGACCGTCAACCGGACCGGGTTCGAGCGCGCCCACATCGTCACGGCGATTGCGGAGCGTGACCGAAACCGGGATGCGGGCTGACGCCGAGGGGCCTCTAGCGCTAGGGGTTCAACCCTCTAGCGCTAGAGGTCCCGCTAGCGCCCCATGTGTGCCCTGATCAGCGCGCTAGCCGATAGGGCCCCACCTGCGGAAACCCCTGAAAACCGCCCCGGGAGGGCTGTTGTGACCCCGATCCTGCTCGCTATCGCACTCCTGCTGTCCGTCACGTTCGGTTACGCCTCGGTGTGTGCGGCGAGCCCGTTCGGCAACTGCCGCAAGTGCCGCGGCTTCGGCTTCCAGATGAAGACCGACCGCAAGGGACGACCCAAGCGCGGCAAGAACTGCCGCCGCTGCAAGGGCCACGGCAAGCGGATACGCGTCGGCCGCTGGCTCTACAACCGTGCCACCCGCACCTACCGCGCGGGCACCCGCTGACCCCAACCCCACCCCACGGAAAGGAGGTTGCGGCATGGCCGTGACCATCTCCCTCGCCCTGCTCTTCGGGTTCGTGCTCTTCATGCTGCTGCGCTCCAAGACCCTCGGACCCGGCAGCGCGTTCGTGGCCGTGATGTTCGGCTTCTACCTCGCCTCCACCGGAGCCGCCGACACCGTCAACCAGCTCATGACCGCCGTCGTCAACGCGCTCCCGAACCTGTGAGGAGTACGGCCGTGAATGACCCCATCGTTGCCCGGCACTGGCTCGCCATCACCGCGCCCAAGGCCGCGCCCGCCCTCGCCACCACGACCGTGCTCGCGCTGGCCCGGATCTGGAACGCCAACGGCGCCGAACACTCCGTCGGCAACGCCGTCCTCATGACCGCCCTGTCTCTGGCCGCCGCGGCGGCCGGCGCGTGCGCGAGCATCGGCCGTGCCGGAGACCCCGTGCTCGCCGGGACCGCGTTCGCCGCCTCCGGCGGGCTCGCCCTCGCCGGGGTCGCCGGATACGCCGACGGATGGTCCCTGCCGCTGCTGCTGTGGGCGCTGGCAACCGCCGTCGCCTACGGGCTCGCCGCGCGCTACTGGCGCACCGACCGGCGCGAGCGCGTCGCCTACGAGCGGCACGTGAGCAACCGGCGCGAGGAACGCGCCCACATCGAGCGTGTCGAGACCATCCGCGGCACGACACAGATCGAGGTGGCCCGTACCGGCGCCGCCTACGCCGAACAGCTCGCGCAGGCACTCGTCACCCGCGCCGCGCTGCCCGGCTTCGACCCCGCCGCCCTGGAACGCGCGGGCCTGCCCGAACTCCCCACCGCCGAGAGGAAGTCCGCATGAGCGCGGTCCTGTGGCCCGTCACGGCCAGCATCGCCGACGCCCTGAACGCCGCGAACGGCACCGGCGAGCACGAGAGGGCGATGCGGCTGATGAAGATGACCGAGGAAGCGGGCGAAGCCGCCGCCGCGTACATCGGCGTGACCGGCCAGAACCCCCGTAAGGGCATCACCCACACTCCAGCGGACGTGGCTGACGAACTGTGTGACGTCATCATCGCCGCTGCCGTCGCCCTGCACGCCTTCACCACCGTCCCGCCCGCCGTCCTGGACGCCAAGCTGCATGCCGCCGCCCGGCGGCTCAACGCCCACACCAACACCGAAAGCGAGTGATCCACATGTCCGTGGGAGAGACTCCCATCACCATCGTCGGCAACCTCGCCGCAGACCCCGAGTTGCGGTTCACCCCGAGCGGCGCCGCACTGGTCAAGTTCTCCATAGCGTCCACTCCGCGCCGCTACGACAAGACCTCCGGCCAGTGGCAGGACGGCACCGCGATGTTCCTGCGCTGCAGCGCATGGCGCGACCTCGCCCAGCACATCGCCGAGAGCCTGACCAAGGGCATGCGCGTGGTCGTCACCGGTCGTCTGCGTCAGCACAACTGGCAGAACGACCAGGGTGAAAACCGCTCGATGCTCGGCCTGGAAGTCGACGACATCGGCCCCTCGCTTCAGTTCGCCACGGCCAAGGTCGAACGTGTCCAGCGCAACGGCGCTGCCTCCGGCCCGGCCAACGACGCGTGGAACACCGCCGCCCCGGCCGGAACGGCTCCGGCCTCCGGCGGATGGGGCTCGCCTGCTCCGGCCAGTGACGAGCCGCCATTCTAGATACGCCCGAGGCGGGCGCCGTCTCACCACAAGCCTGCGCCCGCCCCGGTTCTCCTGTCCCTCCAACAGAACAAGGAGACCTTCAGCATGACCCAACACGCGGCATTCGGCGAGGGCCAACCGGCCCCTCCCACCCAAACGAGCCGCGACTACCTGCGCACCGCCCTGGCGCTGGCCGCATCCGGCGTGCCGGTGTTGCCCCTGCGAGAAGGCAAGGTGCCGTTCGGGAACTGCCACGCGTGCGCCCGCGGTGCGTGCGGCGGCCGTCCCCACATGAAGAGGGCGGGCGCTTGCCAATGCCCCGCCCCGTGCCATGCCTGGGCTGCCGCGACCACCGACCCCCGCGTGATCACTTCGCCCGCGTGGGCTGCGGCCTGGCGTGCGGCCGGGGCCGTCGGCTACCACCCGGGGGGATGCGGGCTCACCGTCGTTGACCTGGACAACGCGCGAGCCGTGGCCTGGGCGCGCGAGACCCTGCCGACCACTCGGACCGTGCCCACTACCCGAGGTGAGCACTGGATCTACCTCGGGATCATGCAGTCTGCCAACGGTGTGCGGCCCGGCGTGGACATCAAATCGCGCATGGTCTACGCCCGGTGGCTTGGCTGCGGCACCGGCACCATGACGGCCCTGCCGTCCGCCGTCCGCGCCCTGGTGGTGAAGGAAGAGGCCACCCGCCCGCGCGCGGGGGTGGCCTCTTCCCTTCCGATGCGCGCCACGTGGGAACGGGCCGTGGCCACGGGATGCCGCCACACCGAGCGCTACATCCGTACCGGCCTGGAACGCGGCCTGGCCATGGTGGGCGCCCGGACCGAATCCGGTGCCGGATCACAGGCGTTCGGGGTGGCCCGCTTCCTGGCAGCCCAGCACGCGCACTGTCCCGGACCGTGCGGCTTGGACGCCATCGGAGAACAGATCGTCGCTGCGGCCGTCGCCGTCGGCGTCCCCGAGCCGTACGCGCAACGCGCGGTCGCCAACGGTCTCAGCACCGGCAAGGAGCAAGCAGCATGAGCACCAATCCGCCGGCACCCGCCATCGACGGCGCCGCACTGCTGAACGAGGTGGAAGCCTTCCACCGCCGCTTCAACATCTTCCCCACCGAAGCCGCCTATGTCGCTGTCGCGCTGTGGGACGCGCACGCCCACCTCATCGACTGCTTCGACTCCACACCCCGGATTGCGTTCCTGTCCCCGGAGCCGGGATCGGGCAAGTCCCGAGCGCTGGAAGTGATCGAAACTCTGGTGCCGCGCCCCATGGTTGCCGTGAACGCTTCCGCAGCAGCTTTGTTCCGGTCGGTGTCCAGCCCGGACGGACGGCCCACGATCCTGTTCGACGAGATCGATACCGTCTTCGGCCCCAAGGCAGGTGAGAACGAGGAACTGCGCGGGTTCCTCAACGCCGGACACCGCCGCAAGGGCGTCACCTACCGGTGCGTCGGCGACAGCCAGACCGTGACGCCGTTCCCGTCCTACACCGCAGTGGCGGTCGCCGGACTCGGCTCGCTGCCCGACACGATCCTGACGCGCTCGGTCATCATCCGCATGCGCCGCAGGGCCAGGAACGAGAAGGTCGAACCCTTCCGTGCTCGCCTCCATGAGCATGAGGGCAACGTGCTGCGCGACCGGCTCGCCGACTGGGCCGAACAGGTCCGGGAACGGGTCATCGAGGCGTGGCCGGAGCTGCCGGAGGGTGTGACCGACCGCCCCGGCGACGTGTGGGAACCCCTGCTCGCCGTCGCGGACGCGGTCGGCGGAGACTGGCCCCGGCGGGCCCGCGAAGCTTGCCTGACCCTGGTCAAGGCTTCCCAGGTCAATGACAAGGCCAGTCTGGGTATCCGGCTGCTGACCGATCTGCGCGACCACGTGCTGATCGGCGTAGACCGACTGCCCACCGTAGCCATCCTGGACCGGCTCAATGCCCTCGACGACGCCCCATGGGCTGACCTGAACGGCAGGCCGCTCGACTCCCGTCGGCTGTCGCGGATGCTCAGCGAGTACGTCACTGCCGACGGCGAGCCCATTGCCTCGCGCAATATCCGCACCGCCGGGGGAGTCCTCAAGGGCTACCACAGCGAGGATCTGGCGGACGCCTGGCAGCGCTACTGCCCGCCCCCTCCTGAGAATGCGCTACAGCCGCTTCTGCCGCTACAGCCCAGCTCAGAGGGCACGGCCGCGTAGCGCACCTCACGCGATGTAGCGGCTACGGAGCCATACCTTCCGGGCGCGACCGACCCTGCGTCGGTAGGCCCGGAAGCGTGCCGTAGCCGCTACATCGCATTCCTCCGCTACACGAAAGCCACCGCTGACCTGCGCTGTAGCGCTGAAGCGGATGTAGCGGACTTCAGAGAGCACCCCGAGATGCCCTCCGAGGAGGCACCGCCGCATGACCACGGTTGCTGAACCCGCCGAACAGCTCCTCTACCGCCCCGAAGAGGCGGCCAAGGCTCTCAGGATCGGACGCTCAATGGTCTACGAGGAGATACGCCTCGGACGCCTTCAGACCGTCCGCATCGGCCGTCGCCGACTCGTGCCGCCGGAGTACATCGCGCAGTACGTCGAACTCCTCAAGCGCGAGGCAGAGGCCACCGCCTGAACTCCCCATCACCCCACTTCCACAGGGCCGCGCCCTTCAGGCGCGGCCCTGTCCTATGGAGGCACAACAGAAGATGAGCGAGACCCCGAAGCGCACCCAAAGGGCTGGCCACGGTGCGGACACCATCTATTGGGACCCCGTCAAGAAGAGTTACGTCGGAGCCGTCTCCCTCGGGTACGCCCCGAACGGCAAGCGCCGTCGGCCGAAGGTGTACGGGAAGACGAAGACCGAAGTTCGTAACAAGATCCGGGACTTGAAGAAGGAGATGCAGACCGGCGTCAAAGCGCCGGCCAACTACACCGTGGCCGATGCGGTGAACGACTGGTTGGAGCGCGGCCTGAAGGGACGCGACGAGAAGGGCACCATCGGCAAGAACCGCTCGATGGCGAACAAACACCTGATCCCGTTCATTGGCAAGGCCAAGCTGAAGGAACTCAGCGCGGACGACGTCGACGACTGGTTGGACGACAGGGCCGAGTTCCTCGCGACGCGAAGCCTGCGTGACCTGCTCGCCATCCTGCGCCGCTCCATCGCGCACGCTCAGCGCAGGGACAAGGCCGCGCGGAACGTCGCCCTACTCGTCACCGCACCGGAAGGGCGTCCCGGCCGTCCGAGCAAGGCACTCAACCTTGAGCAGGCAAAGGCCGTGCTCACCGCCGCGCGCCCGTCACGCCTGTACGCCTACCTCGTGCTCTCGCTCCTGAGCGGCGTCCGCACCGAAGAGGCACGACCCCTCACCTGGGATCACGTCTTCCTGGAGACGACGGACGGCATTCCGCCGCACGTCGCCGTGTGGCGCTCGGTGCGAAAGCACGGCGAGACGAAGACCAGGAAGAGCCGCCGGACCATCGCTCTGCCGAAGCAAGTGGTCGAAGTCCTCGAAGAGCACATGCGATGGCAGAAGCAGGAGCGAGCATCGAGAGGGAAGGAGTGGAGCCCCACCGGCCGCGTCTTCACCACCCGGAGCGGCGAGCCGCTTGACGCGGCCAACGTCCGGCGAGACTTCAAGGCCATCGTGAAGAAGGCCGGACTGAAGCCTGAGTGGACGCCGCGGGAGCTCCGGCACAGCTTCGTGTCCCTGCTCTCTGACCACGGCATCCCCTTGGAGCGGATCGCGCTCTTGGTCGGTCACAGCAGTCAGGCGACCACGGAGGCGGTCTACCGCAAGCAGCTCCGGCCCGTGATCACACAGGGTGCCGAAGCGATGGATGACATCTTCGCTGAAGATCAGGAAGGGGAGGAAACGGAGGGCCAGGAAGAGGGCGACGCGGTGGCTTGATCGAATTCGTTTGGCCCCCTGTTTGGCCCCCCGAGCATGACAGAGGGCCAATCGCGATCATGCGATTGGCCCTCTGACCAGCGTCGGGGTGGCGGGATTTGAACCCACGACCTCTTCGTCCCGAACGAAGCGCGCTGCCAAGCTGCGCTACACCCCGGTGTCGCTGCAGTCCTGCTCATCGCGGCGACGTCGTTTACTTTAGCCCACCGGTGGCTAGAGACGAAATCCGGTTTTCGTGCGGTGGCGGACGGGGTTCGGGCGGGCGTGGTCGAGGGCGACGAGGAGGGCGGCGAGGGCGTAGAAGGCGAGGCCGAGGAGAAAGGCGTTGCCGAGGACGCTCTTGTAGCCGTGCAGGTCGACGTCCAGGACGGGGTAGAGGTACCGGCCCCGCGTTCCGGGCAGGATCAGCTCGCCGCGGACGAAGGAGAAGGCCAGGTAGGCCAGGGGGTACAGGAGCCATGACGCCGCCTGGCGCAGGTGCAGGCGGGCCGGGGGAGTGAGGAGCAGCCAGTCCAGGACGGCGGCTGCCGGGATCGCCGTGTGCAGGAGCTGGCCGGTCAGCCACAGCCGGCCGGTCGGCGCCGTCGTACCGCCCGTGATCGTGAACGGGGGTGAGGCGTGGG
Source organism: Streptomyces sp. NPDC101152 (assembly GCF_044768275.1). Classification (NCBI taxonomy): domain Bacteria; kingdom Bacillati; phylum Actinomycetota; class Actinomycetes; order Kitasatosporales; family Streptomycetaceae; genus Streptomyces; species Streptomyces sp. NPDC101152. The sequence continues at coordinate 10,160 of NZ_JBIWPO010000018.1, forward strand.
CCAGGAGCAGGTGGTACACCAGGGCCGTGATCACGACGTAGAGCAGTGCCGCGCCCGTGACGGCGGACGGGAGCGGGCGGCGGGCCGTCCAGGCGCGGCGGGCCGAGAGGGCGAGGACGGCGGCCAGGAACAGGTTGCTCTGGACCGCGAAGTGGCTCAGCACCCGGATGGGGCTGCCGAGCAGCAGGTCGACGGTGACGGCCGTAGCCGCGGTCAGGGCCACCAGCAGGCGGTACACGGCCGCGAGCGGTCGGCGGACCGGGGTGACCACCGCGGTGGCCGGCACGGAGGAGGTCAGCGGCGCGGGTACGCCCGGGATCGCGGGGAGGTCCGGGAGGTCCCTGGGTATGGGGGCGGTCATGCCCCCAAGGTAAGGAGTGTGCACAAAGGGGGCGATTCGGGCGGGCCGTACGGGCTACCGGCCCCAGGCCGTCTGGTCCCGTCCCACCAGCGTCAGCAGTGTCGCCTCCGGCGGGCAGGCGAACCGTACCGGCGTGTAGCGGTTCGTGCCGCAGCCCGCCGAGACGTGCAGGTAGGAGGTACGGCCCTCGGCGCGGTGGGTGGACAGGCCCTTGACCCGGTCGGTGTCCAGGTCGCAGTTGGTGACCAGGGCGCCGTAGAACGGGATGCACAGCTGGCCGCCATGGGTGTGGCCGGCCAGGATCAGGGGGTACGAGTCCGCCGTGAAGGAGTCGAGGACACGCAGGTACGGCGCGTGGACGACGCCCACCGAGAAGTCCGCCGAGGCGGAGGGGCCGCCGGCCACCTGGGCGTAGCGGTCGCGCTTGATGTGCGGGTCGTCCAGGCCCGTCAGCTCGACGGTGACGCCCTCGAGCTTCAGCTGCCCGCGGGTGTTGGTGAGGTTCTGCCAGCCCGCCGCGTCGAACCCGTCCCGCAGGTCCTCCCACGGGTTGTGGATCGCGCCGGTCACCGGCGGGTTGCCGTTCAGGCCGTGCCGGCCCTGGACCTTCTCCAGCAGGTAGCGGGCGGGGTTGCGGGGGCGCGGGCCGTAGTAGTCGTTGGAGCCGAAGACGTAGGCGCCGGGGAACTCCATCAGCGGGCCGAGCGCGTCCAGGACCTCGGGCACGCCCTCCGGGTCGGACAGGTTGTCGCCCGTGTTGATCACGAAGTCGGGGCGCAGGCCCGCGAGGGAGCGCAGCCAGCGCTGCTTCTTGCGCTGGCCGGAGACCATGTGGATGTCGGACACCTGCAGGACGCGCAGGGGACGCATGCCGGAGGGGAGGACGGGGACGGTCACCCGTCGCAGCCGGAAGGAACGGGTCTCGAAACCCGCCGCGTACACCACACCGGCGGCGCCGGCCGCCGCGATCCCCAGAGGTACTCCGTATCGAGCGCGCATACCTCCATCGTGTCAGACCCGGCAGGTCGGGGCGGGCCACGGTGTCCGGAGGCCGTCGGATCCTCACCAGCCGTTAAATGAGCGGGCGTCGGGTCCGGCGCACCTGCGACAATCAGAGGCATGAACAGGCTCAAGTCGAAGCTGCAGGAAGACCTCACGGCCGCGATCAAGGGGCATGACGAGCTCCGCTCCTCGACGCTCCGGCTGACGCTCGCCGCGATCACCAAGGAGGAGGTCGCGGGCAAGGAGAAGCGCGAGCTCTCCGACGACGAGGTGCAGAAGGTGATCAGCCGTGAGGCGAAGAAGCGCCGCGAGGCGGCCGAGGCCTTCGCCCAGGGTGGTCGCGCCGAGTCCGCGGAGCGGGAGAAGGCGGAGGGCGAGGTGCTCGCCGTGTACCTGCCCAAGCAGCTCAGCGACGAGGAGCTGAACAGCATCGTCGCCCAGGCCGTCGAGGAGGCGAAGGCGGCCGGCGCCGAGGGGCCGCGGGCCATGGGCGCCGTGATGAAGATCGTCAACCCGAAGGTCGCGGGCCTGGCGGAGGGCGGCCGGGTCGCCGGTGTGGTGAAGAAGCTGCTCGCCGGCTGAGCGGCAACGGGACAGGACGAGAACGGCCCCTGACCGTCGTCACCGGAGCAGTCCGGTGACGACGGTCAGGGGCCGTCGGTGTTTCTCCTCGGTGACTCGGTGACTCGGTGACTCGGTGACTCGGTCACGGCGTCAGCCGCGTCGGCCGCCGTTCGCGTTGCCGTTGGTCTGGCCCTGGAAGAGGTTGCTCGGGAAGGAGAACGTCGGCGACGGGAAGGTGGTGCCGCCGTTGCCGCCGCCCGTGCCGTTGCCGCCGGTGGTCAGGCCGCCGATGAGGCCGCCGGTGTTGTTGCCGGGACCGTTGTTCCCCTTGCCGTTCCCCTTGCCATTGCCGTTGTCGTTGCCCTTGTTGGGGTCGGGGATGTCGACGAGGTGGAACTCCTCCACCGGCTTGCCGTTCAGCGCGTTGTCCATCATGTCGCGCCAGATCGGTCCGGGGACCTGGCCGCCGTAGACCTTGTCGTTCCAGACGCCGCCGATGCTGATGTTCTTCATCTGGCGCTCGTGGGCCGGGTCGCCGACCCAGACCGCGCCCGCCATGTTCGGCGTGAACCCGACGAACCAGGCCGCGTAGCGGTTGTCCGTGGTACCGGTCTTGCCGGCGCTCGGGCGGCTGTCGAGGCCCGCCGCCTTGCCGGTGCCGTCCTCGACCACGCCCTTCAGCAGCGTGGTCACGGTGTCGGCCGTCTTCTCCGACATCGCGCGCGAGCAGGTCGACTTGGGCACCTCGAGCGACTTCTTCTGGCTGCCCACGGTCTGCGTGATGGACTCGATGGCGACGGGCGTGCAGTACATGCCGCGCGCCGCGAAGGTCGCGTACGCGTTCGCCATCGTCAGCGGCGACATCTCCTGCGTGCCGAGCGCGATGGACGGCGCCTGCTGGATCTTCTTGCCGTCAGCCCGCTCGACGCCCATCTTCTGCGCCATCGTCGTCACCGGGCAGATGCCGATGTCGCTGATCAGCTGCACGTAGTAGGTGTTGACCGACTTGGCGGTCGCTTCCTTCATCGAGTACGGACCGTGTTCGTCCGGGTTCTCGTTGGTGAGGTGGACGCCCTTCTCGTCCCAGGTCCTGCCGTCACAGGCGGAGACCGGAGCCGGGTAGTCCATCTCGTACGGCGAGGAGTACGTCTGCGTCGCCGGCGTGCCGCCCTCGATGGCGGCCGCGGCCACGATCGGCTTGAACGTCGAACCAGGCTGGTAGCCCGCGCCGCCGCCCATGGACTTGTTGACCGACAGGTTGATCGAGGTCTCGTGGTCCTTGGTGTTGATGCCGTACGGCCGCGACTGGCCCATCGCCAGGATCTTGCCGGTGCCGGGCTCCACGATGGTGGCGGCGGTGGCGACCTCGTCGCTCTTGTAGACGTGCTTCTTGATGGAGTCCTGGACGGATTCCTGGGACTGCGGGTCCAGCGTGGTCCGGATCGTCAGACCGCCCTGGTTCCAGACCTTCGCCCGGGCCTCCTGGGTCTTGCCGAAGATCGGGTCGGTCAGGAACACCTGGCGCACGTAGTCGCAGAAGAAGCCGGCGCCCTTGACGGCGGTGATGCAGCCGTTCTTCGGCTTGCTGGGGTTCAGACCCAGCGGGGTCCGCCCGGCCTTCGTGGCCTCCGCCTGCGAGATGTCCCCCATGTCGGCCATGCGCTGCAGCACGACGTTACGGCGTTTGGTGGCCTCCGTGGAGTCGTTGACCGGGTCGTACCGGCTCGGCGACTGGACGATGCCGGCGAGCAGCGCCGCCTGCTGCAGGCTGAGGTCCTTGGCGTGCTTGGAGAAGTAGCGCTGGGAGGCGGCCTCGACGCCGTAGGCCTGCTCGCCGAAGAACGTGATGTTCAGGTAGTTCTCGAGGATCTTCTTCTTGCCGAGCTGCTCCTCGAGCTGGATCGCGTACTTCAGCTCCTTGATCTTGCGGCCGAGGGTCTGCTGGGTGGCCTGCGCGACCTTCGTCGGGTCGTCACCGGCCTCCTCGATGGCGACGTTCTTCACGAGCTGCTGGGTGAGCGTCGAGGCGCCCTGGGCAACCCCGCCGCTCTGCGCGTTCTTGTTGACGGCACGCAGGACGCCCTTCAGGTCGATCGCGCCGTGCTGGTAGAAGCGCGAGTCCTCGATCGCGACGATCGCCTTCTGCATGTACGGCGAGATGTCCTTGAGGGGGACCACCGTGCGGTCGCGCGAGTACACCGTGGCGATCTGGCCGCCGTCGGCGTCGAGGATGGTGGTGCGCTGGCTGAGCGGGGGCGTCTTCAGGTTGGCCGGGAGCTCGTCGAAGCTCTGCACCGACCCCTTGGCGGCCAGACCCAGCGCGCCGACGGCGGGCAGCGCGATGCCGGCCAGGACCGCTCCCGCGAGCACACTGACACCGAGGAACTTGGCGGCCTGCTGCGTTGGGGACAGGCCACCGCCCGAGCGCTTCTTTGGCATGAGGGCAGCCTACGTTCTCAATCGCCGGACACGCGTATATGCCTTGGCCTAAGCTGCTCTCAACTGTCACAGCAGTAGGGCCACGTATCAATACGTCCGGCGACCCCGAATCGTTCCGGAAGTTCCCCGACTTTTTTGGTGGGGGCGTGTCCGAATCCGCCTTGTGTGTCGGGCGGTGTCCGTTGTGACTCCATGGAACCGTCCCGGTTTGCCGGGAAAGTCACGTATGTCACCAGCTCACTCCCCCGGGTGATCTGCCGCTTACCCATAGTCCGTTCGGGCCATTCAAGATTGGGCCCGAAGGGGGTGTTGCGCTGTGCCCACCTTCCGTAACGTCCTCAACTGGCAGCGGTGAATATGCCGCTGCCGCCGTGGGGGAGCCTCGATTCGGGAGAGGACGGCGCCGGTATGGGCTGGGTAACCGACTGGAGTGCGCAGGCCGCCTGCCGCACTACCGATCCGGATGAACTGTTCGTTCAGGGAGCAGCGCAGAACAGGGCCAAGGCGGTGTGCACCGGATGCCCGGTACGCACCGAATGCCTGGCCGACGCGCTGGACAACCGCGTCGAGTTCGGCGTGTGGGGAGGCATGACGGAGCGTGAGCGCCGCGCACTGCTGCGCCGGCGGCCCACCGTGACCTCCTGGCGCCGGCTGCTCGAGACGGCACGGGTGGAGTACGAGCGCGGGGTGGGTATCCTGCCGCTCGACGACGACGAGGTGTACGAGAACTACGCCGCGGTCAGCTGAGGGGACCCCTCGGCTCAGTCCGCGGCCGCCTCGGGCAGCTCCGGCCGGTTGGCCGCGAGCCGGTCACCGATGTCCCTGAGGCCCGCGAGGTCGTGCACATCGCCGGGCAGTGCGGCCACTTCGGCCACCGCCACCTCCGGGTGGCGCGCCGTGAAGCGGTCACGCGTGCGCTGCTCGCGGGCGAGCAGCCGCATGCGCTCGGCGTGCAGCCTCAACAGGCCTGCGGTGAGCCGCTCGACACTGCCCTGGGTGCCCTCGGCGCCCTCGTCCTCCTGATCCGGACCGGGGGAGTTGGTCCTGGACGCGGGAGGCTCGGCCGGCCGGGACGCCTCGGACGCGGCGGGCTCGGATGCGGGAGATTCTGAACTGCCGTACGGGTCGGGAGAGTTACGAAGTCCAGCTTTCCCACCGTCCTGATCGACAATGCGGGACTCCACAAGATTTTCCGCGGCGGCGAGCGCCCGCTCGGCCGACAGCCGGTCGGCGCCGCTGCCGTGGACCCGGTTGAGCACCAGTCCGGCCAGCGGCATCTCCTCGGCCGCCAGCCGCTCCACGAAGTACGCGGCCTCGCGCAGCGCGTCCCGCTCCGGGGCCGCCACCACCAGGAACGCCGTCCCCGGCGCCTGCAGCAGCTTGTACGTGGCGTCCGCGCGCGTGCGGAACCCGCCGAAGGTCGTGTCCATCGCGGCCACGAACGTCTGGACGTCCTTGAGCAGCTGACCGCCCAGCAGCTTGCCCAAGGTGCCGGTCATCATCGACATACCGACGTTCAGGAACTTCATCCCCGCGCGCCCGCCGAGCTTCGCCGGTGCGGTCAGCAGCCGGATCAGCCGGCCGTCCAGGAACGAGCCGAGCCGCTTCGGCGCGTCCAGGAAGTCCAGTGCCGAACGGGAGGGCGGGGTGTCGACGACGATGAGGTCCCACTCGTCCCGGGCCCGCAACTGGCCCAGCTTCTCCATCGCCATGTACTCCTGCGTGCCGGCGAAGCCCGCGGACAGCGACTGGTAGAAGGGGTTCGACAGGATCGCGGCCGCCCGCTCTTGATCCGCGTGCGCCTCCACGATCTCGTCGAAGGTGCGCTTCATGTCGAGCATCATCGCGTGCAGTTCGCCGTCGCCCTCGGAGCCCTTCACGCGGCGTGGCGTGTTGTCGAGCGAGTCGATACCCATGGACTGGGCGAGTCGGCGCGCCGGGTCGATGGTCAGCACGACCACCTTGCGCCCACGCTCGGCGGCCCTGAGGCCGAGCGCCGCCGCGGTCGTGGTCTTGCCGACCCCGCCCGAACCGCAGCACACCACGATCCGCGTCGCCGGGTCGTCGAGCAGCGGGTCGATGTCGAGCACGCGCGCGGGGGTGAGACGGTGCTGGCGGACGCTCTCCTGGTCGCTTGCCGGGTCCGGACTCATGACATCCCCTGCTTCCGATGCTCGCGACTCGTGCTCCGACTCGTGCTCCGGCTCATGACAGGCCCTGCTTCCGCAGCTCCCTGGCGAGCTCGTACAGCCCGGCCAGGTCCATGCCCTCGGCGAGCAGGGGCAGTTCATGCAGCGGCAGGTCCAGTTCGCCCAGGACCGAACGCTGCTCGTGCTCCAGTGCGTAGCGCTCGGCGTACTCCTCGGCCTGCCCGAGCAGCGGGTCGACCAGCTTCTCGGCGTTCCCGCCGCGCCGCGCGCCGCCGAGGCCCGCCGCCGACAGAGCCTTCGCGACGGCGGAACGCGGCACACCGCGGACGAGTTCCAGGTCCCCCCCGTCCAACACCTCGGGGCGCACCATGTTGACGATGATCCGGCCCACCGGCAGGTTCGCCGCGCGCAGTTCGGCGATCCCGTCCGCGGTCTCCTGGACGGGCATCTCCTCCAGCAGCGTCACCAGGTGCACGGCCGTCTCCGGCGACTTCAGCACCCGCATCACGGCCTGCGCCTGATTGTGTATGGGGCCGATCTTCGCCAGCCCCGCCACCTCGTCGTTGACGTTCAGAAAGCGGGTGATGCGGCCGGTGGGCGGCGCGTCCATGACGACGTAGTCGTAGGCGAAGCGGCCGCTCTTCTCCTTGCGCCGCACCGCCTCGCACGCCTTGCCGGTCAGCAGGACGTCCCTGAGGCCGGGCGCGATGGTGGTGGCGAAGTCGATGGCGCCGAGCTTCTTCAGCGCTCTTCCGGCACTCCCGAGCTTGTAGAACATCTGGAGGTAGTCCAGAAGGGCCAGTTCGGGATCGATGGCGAGGGCGTACACCTCCCCGCCCCCTGGAGCGACGGCGATCTTCCGCTCCTCGTAGGGCAGCGCTTCGGTCTCGAAGAGCTGCGCGATGCCCTGGCGGCCCTCGACCTCGACGAGAAGCGTCCGCTTCCCCTCGGTGGCGAGGGCCAGCGCGAGGGCGGCGGCGACCGTGGTCTTTCCGGTCCCGCCCTTGCCGCTGACGACCTGGAGCCTGCTCACGTCTTCGAGCCTAACCAGTCCGTGCGCCAACCACGCCACAGCCTGTGGACAACTCGAGGGCGGACGGCGGGCGACCAGCGGCTAAAGTCGGCCGCATGACCAAGTGGGAATACGCAACTGTGCCGCTGCTCGTCCACGCCACGAAGCAGATTCTGGACACCTGGGGCGAGGACGGCTGGGAGCTCGTCCAGGTCGTTCCCGGGCCGAACAACCCCGAGCAGCTGGTGGCCTACCTGAAGCGGGAGAAGGCGTGATGGGCGCCGTCGAGGCGAGGCTCGCGGAACTGGGCCTGACCCTGCCGGAGGTCGTCCCGCCGCTGGCCGCGTACCAGCCGGCCGTCCAGTCGGGCACGTACGTCCACACGTCCGGCCAGCTGCCGATGGTGGAGGGCAAGCTGCCCGTCACCGGGAAGGTCGGCGCGGAGGTCACCGCCGAGGAGGCCAAGGACCTGGCCCGTGTCTGCGCGCTGAACGCGCTTGCCGCCGTCAAGTCCGTCACCGGCGACCTGGACCGCATCGCGCGCGTGGTGAAGGTCGTGGGCTTCGTCGCCTCGGCGGCGGACTTCACCGGCCAGCCCGGCGTGGTCAACGGCGCGAGCGAACTACTCGGCGAGGTCCTCGGCGACAAGGGCGTGCACGCGCGCAGCGCGGTGGGCGTGGCGGTGCTGCCGCTGGACGCGCCGGTCGAGGTCGAGATCCAGGTCGAGCTGGTCCCGTAGCGAGCCGGCCCGTAGGAGGCGCTGACCTCGGGGACCTCTCGAACATTCGAGCACCACGGGATAGCCTCCGCCCATGGCGAATGGGCAGTGGTTTCCGCAGGACTGGCCGGAGCGCATCCGTGCGCTCGCCGAGGGCACCCTCACTCCGGTCGTCCCCAAGCGCGCGGCCACGGTCATGCTCCTGAAGGACACCGCCGACGGCCCCGCCGTCCACATGCTGCGCAGACGCGCCTCCATGGCCTTCGCCGGAGGCGCGTACGCGTATCCGGGCGGTGGCGTCGACCCCCGTGACGACGAACGCCAGATCCGCTGGGCGGGCCCCACGCGCGCGTGGTGGGCGAAACGTCTCGGCGTCGACGAGGCGGCCGCCCAGGCCATCGTCTGCGCGGCCGTACGGGAGACCTACGAGGAGGCGGGCGTCCTGCTCGCCGGGCCCGCAGCCGACTCGGTCGTCGGCGACACCACGGGCGAGGACTGGGAGGCGGACCGGGCGGCGCTGGTGGCCCGCGACTTCTCCTTCGCCGAGTTCCTGGACCGCCGCGGTCTCGTCCTGCGCTCGGACCTGCTGGGCGCCTGGACCCGCTGGATCACCCCCGAGTTCGAGAACCGCCGCTACGACACCTGGTTCTTCGTCGCCGCCCTCCCGGACGGCCAGCGCACCCGCAACGCCTCCACGGAGGCCGACCGCACGGTGTGGATCCGGCCCGGCGAGGCCGCCGGCGGCTACGACAAGGGTGAGCTGCTGATGATGCCGCCCACCATCGCGACCCTGCGCCAGCTGCTCCCGTACGCAGCGGTCGCCGACGCGCTCGCCGCGGCGCCCGACCGTGACCTGACGCCCGTCCTCGCGCGGGCCCGGCTCGCGGACGGCGAGATCGTGCTGTCCTGGCCGGGACACGACGAGTTCACCAAGCACATCCCCACCCACCTTCCGACCGACCTCCCGACCGGTGGAGCCTGAGCATGACCGACGCGACAGTCCTCCCCGGCCAGCCCCGCGGCGGGGTCCTCTCCGGCCCCGCCACCCCGCGGGCCGTCAACGTCCTGGCGCCCAACGCCTCGGCGATGACCCTGGACGGCACGAACACCTGGATCCTCGCGGAGCCGGACTCCCGGCTCGCGGTGGTCGTCGACCCCGGTCCGCTCGACGAGGCCCATCTGCGCGCCGTCGTGGACACGGCAGAGAAGGCCGGCAAGCGCGTCGCGCTCTCGCTGCTGACCCACGGCCACCCCGACCACGCGGAGGGCGCCGCCCGCTTCGCCGAGCTGACCGGCACGAACGTACGGGCCCTGGATCCCGCGCTAAGGCTCGGCGACGAGGGACTGGGCGCCGGGGACGTGGTCACCGTCGGCGGCCTGGAGCTGAGGGTCGTCCCGACCCCCGGGCACACCTCGGACTCCCTGTGCTTCCATCTGCCGGCCGATCAGGCGGTCCTGACCGGCGACACCGTCCTGGGGCGCGGCACGACGGTCGTGGCGCATCCCGACGGCCGCCTGGGCGACTACCTGGACTCGCTGCGCCGGCTGCGGTCACTGACGGTCGACGACGGCGTCCACACCGTCCTGCCCGGGCACGGTCCCGTCCTGGAGGACGCCCAGGGCGCGGTCGAGTTCTACCTCGCCCACCGCGCCCACCGGCTCGCCCAGGTCGAGACCGCCGTGGAGGACGGCTACCGCACCCCGTCCCAGGTCGTCGCCCACGTCTACGCGGACGTGGACCGCTCCCTGTGGCCGGCGGCGGAACTGTCGGTCCGGGCGCAGCTGGACTACCTGGAGGAGCACGGTCTGATCCAGGCACAGGGGTTCTGAGGCTTTGACTGACCTACGGCCGGGGAGCCTTCACGCCGTGCACGCGCGCGTACTCCTCGGCGAGCCACGGCCCGAGGTCGTCGACGTACGACCGCAGCACGGCCGGGTCCCCGTTCGGCTCGTGGCCGAGGAGGGCCGCCGCGCGCATCTGGTCGGCCCGCTGCGGGTAGTACGCGGCGAACGCCTCCGCCATCTCCGTCAGATCGCTGGTCCAGCCGTTCCAGCGGGGCATGACGAGGGTGAACCCCGTGCGCACCAGATGCCGTGACATGAACCGCACGAGCGGCTGCCTGGCGGCCTCGCTGTCATCGGCCTCGGAGATCCGCCGGCGCCAACGGAGCAGCAGCTCGGCGAGGTCGCCGTTGGTCTCGCGGGCGAGCAGCGAGTCGGGCCGGTAGCGCGGCAGGTACTCGGCGAGGTCCTCGCCGAGCAGCGGAGTGCACAGACAGGCGACGAACCATCCGAGGTCGTACGTCTCGGCAGCGCTCAGCAGCCGTGCCCGCCCGTACAACAGCGCACCGACCCCGTCGATCTGCGGGAACTCCTCGTCGAGCGCCTCACTGAGGGCCCGTACGGCACCGCGGTCCCGGTCGGTCGGCTCCTCCTGCAACGCGACCAGCAGGTCCAGGTCACTGCGCCCCACGCGCGCGGTGCCGCGCGGAATCGACCCGTAGAGGTACGCGCTGTGCAGCCGGGCCCCGAAGGCGACCAGCAGCCGGTCACGGGCCGCGGCGACGACGGGGCGGAAGACGTGCGGCACGCGCGCGAGGGAGCCCTCGCGCTCGATGTAGCCCTGCGGGTCGAGGCCTTTGGGGAGCACGTTCTCGGACATGGCTCAACTACAGCAGCCGGGCTCCCGCAACGACGTCAGCGGGACCGCTTGGCGAGCCGTTCGACGTCCAGGAGGATCACCGCACGCGCCTCCAGGCGCAGCCAGCCGCGCTGGGCGAAGTCCGCCAGCGCCTTGTTGACCGTCTCGCGGGAGGCGCCGACCAGCTGCGCCAGCTCCTCCTGCGTGAGGTCGTGGACGACGTGGATGCCCTCCTCGGACTGCACGCCGAAGCGGCGCGAGAGGTCCAGCAGGGCGCGCGCCACACGGCCGGGGACGTCCGAGAAGACCAGGTCGGACATCTGGTCGTTGGTCTTGCGCAGGCGCCGGGCGACGGCGCGCAGCAGGGCGCCGGCCACCTCGGGCCGTACGTTCAGCCAGGGCTGCAGGTCGCCATGGCCGAGGCCGAGCAGCTTGACCTCGGTCAGCGCGGTGGCCGTGGCGGTGCGCGGGCCCGGGTCGAACAGCGAGAGTTCGCCGATCAGCTCGCCGGGTCCGACGACGGCGAGCATGTTCTCGCGGCCGTCAGGGGAGGTGCGGTGCAGTTTGACCTTGCCCTCGGTGACGACGTACAGCCGGTCGCCGGGGTCGCCCTCGTGGAAGAGCGAGTCACCGCGTGCGAGGGTCACCTCACTCATGGAGGCGCGAAGCTCCGCGGCCTGCTCGTCGTCGAGCGCCGCGAAGAGCGGGTTCCGCCGCAGAACGTCGTCCACGAGTACTCTCCTTGTCGACCTGCTCAGGGGATCTTGCTCCCCCTTGGTACCAGGGGACCGTGTTCCCCATCTTGCCGGACGGTCCAAACAGTGTGATCTGTCACAAGGATGCCGCACAGGTGTCCCGGGGTAAGCGGCAGGGGTCCAATTGGTGGCCGATCTCCGGGGTCCGGGGCAGATGTCGGTGGCGGGCTCTAGGCTGGCCGGGTGTCCAAATCGCCGGTGAGAGCACAGGCCAAGGGGGCTGGGCGGGTGGTTGTACGTCGTGATTCCGCTATGGGCGAACAGAACTCCGGTGGCCGAAAGAAACCGGCAAAAGCGACGAAAAAGGCCGCGGTGAAAGAGCCGGTGGTGAAACAGGTGGCGCCGAAGAAGGCCGTGAAGAAGTCGGCGCCGGTGAAGAAAGCCACCGCAGCCCCCAAGAAGGCCGCGGCCGCCGTCAAGGACGTTCCGGCCGCGAAGACCGTCGCGGCGCCGCCGAAGGGCGAGTCGCGCACCGCTCTCGTGCGCCGTGCCCGACGGATCAACCGCGAACTCGCCGAGGTGTATCCGTACGCCCACCCGGAGCTGGACTTCGAGAACCCCTTCCAGCTGATCGTCGCGACGGTCCTGTCGGCCCAGACCACGGACCTGCGCGTCAACCAGACGACGCCCGGTCTCTTCGCCAAGTACCCCACCCCCGAGGACCTAGCCGCGGCCAACCCGGAGGAGGTCGAGGAGATCCTGCGTCCGACCGGCTTCTTCCGGGCGAAGACCAAGTCGGTGATAGGGCTCTCCAAGGCGCTCGTGGAGCAGTTCGGCGGCGAGGTGCCCGGCCGCCTGGAGGACCTGGTAAAGCTGCCGGGCGTCGGTCGTAAGACCGCGTTCGTCGTGCTCGGCAACGCCTTCGGGCGCCCCGGCATCACCGTCGACACCCACTTCCAGCGGCTGGTGAGGCGCTGGCAGTGGACGGCGGAGAGCGACCCGGACAAGATCGAGGCCGCCGTGGGGGCGCTCTTCCCGAAGAGCGATTGGACCGACCTCTCGCACCACGTCATCTGGCACGGCCGCCGCATCTGCCACGCCCGCAAGCCCGCCTGCGGCGCCTGCCCCATCGCCCCGCTCTGCCCGGCCTATGGCGAGGGCGAGACGGACCCCGACAAGGCGAGGAAACTCCTCAAGTACGAGAAGGGCGGCTTCCCGGGCCAACGCCTGAACCCCCCGCAGTCCTACCTGGACGCCGGCGGCAAGGCGGCACCGCCGCTGGGGGCCGGGTGACGGCCGGGTTGCTGTTCCTGGGCGAGTCGTCGTCGGGGGCCGGGTCGGGGTACTCGTGTGACCCAACGGCGGCCGGGGCGGTTGTGCCGGGTGGGGCGGGCAGGGCTTGGCCGGCGTTTTGGGGCGGGTCGTGTGGTCCTCGCCGCTGGGCCCGCCCCGCGATGCCAGCCGGCTCTCCGGCGACCGCCCCCGGAAGGGATCCGGCAACGCCCTCGGGGCCCCAGGCGACCGACCCGAGCTGCCGACCGGAGCCCTCGTCGCGCCGCCGGACCCGGAGGTCCTGTCAGGGGCGGTCTCGGGGGCGATCTCAGGGGTGGCGGCAGGAACGATCAGCGGGCTGCGGGGCGTTGGAACGGGCAGGACGACGGGGGTGGCGATGACGCGCACGAGCGATACACAGGGCGGGCCGGTGACACTCAGCAAGGAGGGCCTGCCGGACTGGCTGGACCCGGTGGTGCGAGTCGTGGAGACGGTCCAGCCGCTGCAGCTGAGCCGCTTCCTGCCGCCGAAGGACGGGGCCGGCCGGCAGTCGGCGGTGCTGGTTCTGTTCGGCGAGGGGGAGCGCGGCCCCGAGCTGCTGCTCATGGAGCGGGCGAGTTCGCTGCGCTCGCATGCGGGCCAGCCGTCGTTCCCCGGTGGCGCCCTCGACCCCGAGGACGGCGACCCGAAGGCCGACGGGCCGCTGCGGGCCGCCCTCCGCGAGGCCGAGGAGGAGACCGGGCTCGACCCCTCCGGCGTCCAGCTCTTCGGCGTCCTGCCCCGGCTGTACATCCCGGTCAGCGGCTTCGTGGTGACCCCCGTCATGGGCTGGTGGCGCGAGCCGAGCCCGGTCGGCGTGGTCGACCCGAACGAGACGGCGCGGGTCTTCACCGTCCCCGTGGCGGATCTCACGAACCCTGACAACCGCGCGACGACCGTCCACCCCAGTGGCCACCGAGGTCCGGCATTCCTGGTCGAATCGGCCCTGGTGTGGGGATTCACGGCCGGAATCATCGACCGCCTGCTCCACTACTCCGGCTGGGAGCGCCCCTGGGACCGGGGCAGGCAGGTCCCGCTCGACTGGCGGTCATGACAGGGTGTCTGCCGTGAACGTGCTGGACATCCTGCTGCTGGTCGCCGCCGTGTGGTTCGCGATCGTCGGTTACCGCCAGGGCTTCGTCGTCGGCATCCTGTCGGTGATCGGCTTCCTGGGCGGTGGCCTCGTCGCCGTCTACACGCTGCCGGTCATCTGGGACGCCATGACCGGCAACGCCGAGGTGAGCACGACCGCCGCCGTCGTCGCGGTCGTCGTCGTCATCGTCTGCGCCTCCGTCGGCCAGGCCCTGACCACCCACCTCGGCAACAAACTGCGCCGGTACATCACCTGGTCCCCGGCCCGCGCCCTGGACGCCACCGGCGGCGCCCTGGTCAACGTGGTCGCGATGCTCCTGGTCGCCTGGCTGATCGGTTCCGCCCTCGCCGGTACGACGCTGCCGACCCTCGGCAAGGAGGTCCGCGGCTCCAAGGTGCTCCTCGGCGTCTCCCGCGCCCTGCCGGCCCAGGCGAACACCTGGTTCGCGGACTTCTCCTCGGTCCTCGCGCAGAACGGCTTCCCGCAGGTCTTCAGCCCGTTCGCCAACGAACCGATCACCGACGTCCAGCCGCCCGACCCGGCCCTGGCGAACAGCTCTGTCGCCGCCCGCGCCAAGCGGTCCATCGTCAAGGTCGTGGGCACCGCCCAGAGCTGCGGCAAGGTCCTCGAGGGCACCGGCTTCGTCTTCGGCGACCGCCGTGTCATGACCAACGCGCACGTGGTCGGCGGCGTCGACGAGCCCACCGTCCAGATAGGCGGCGAGGGCCGGCGGTACGACGCCAAGGTCGTCCTCTACGACTGGCACCGCGACATCGCCGTACTGGACGTCCCGGACCTCAGGGCGCCCGCGCTGAAGTTCTCCGCCACGGACGCCCGGCGCGACGACGGCGCGATCATCGCCGGCTTCCCGGAGAACGGCTCGTACGACGTCCGCCCCGCACGCGTGCGGGGCCGTATTCCGGCCAACGGCCCGGACATCTACCACCGCGGCACCGTGCACCGTGACGTCTACTCGCTGTACGCGACCGTCCGCCAGGGCAACTCCGGCGGCCCGCTGCTCACCCCCAGGGGGGAGGTGTACGGCGTGGTCTTCGCGAAGTCGCTCGACGACGCCAACACCGGGTACGCGCTCACCGCGAACGAGATCCGTGACGACATCGTCAAGGGACGTACCGCGTACCAGCAGGTGGGCAGCGACAACTGTGCCCTTTGAGGCGTCGCGGGCGGTAAAAGGAGGCGTCAGCCTCGAGGATGACGCAGCCGTACCGAGACCCAGCGGGCCCGGCGGCGCAGGATGCGCGGAATGCCCACCCGGAGATCCGTGCCCGCGAGTTGCGGGGCACCGCCACGTTGGTGGGAGCTCAGGCCATTGGCCGAGCGGCGATTGCGTGCTGCGTCACTGTAGTCGTGCGTCCAGCCCATACCCCGACGTGTGCCCCTGCCCCAAGGTCGATAACCGTCCCCAGAGCCCCCAATTGGCCTATGCGCCGGGCAAGTGGCTGTTCGTAGGACAGATGTTCAGCTCCGGATACCGGGCGCATCGGCGCGGTCACCGATCGGGTTCAGGATCTTTCAGCCAGTTGACGAGCTCCGTCGTGAAGGCGACCGGATCCTCTTCGTGCGGGCTGTGCTTTCCCGGGGGACAACCCCCGGACCCCCGGCCGGGCGGCGCCGACGTCCGTATCACCGGTCGGGCTCCGGGTCCTTCAGCCAGTTCACGAGCTCCGTCGTGAAAGCGACCGGATCCTCTTCGTGCGGGAAGTGCCCCAGCCCGTCGAACAGGCGCCAGCGGTACGGTGCTTCGACGTACTCGCCCGAGCCGGCCGCGCTCCGGGTGCGCATCACCGGGTCGAGGGAGCCGTGCAGATGGAGGGTCGGCACCCGCAGCGGGCGCTTCATGCGGCGGTTGAACTGGATGCCGTCCGGGCGGGCCATCGAGCGCACCATCCACCGGTACGGCTCGATCGCGCAGTGCGCCGTCGACGGGATGCACATCGCGCGGCGGTAGGTGTCCAGCGCCTCGTCGTCCGGCGGGTTCGGCCCGGACCACTCCCGGATCAGCTCGGCGACGAGCGCGCCGTCGTCGGCCGTCAGCTGCCGTTCGGGGATCCACGGCCGCTGGAACCCCCAGATGTAGGACCCCGCGCGGGTCTGCTTGACGTCCGAGAGCATCGCCGAACGCCAGCGCCGCGGATGCGGCATCGAGGCGACGGCGAGCCGCCGCACCAGCTTGGGCCGCATCACGGCAGCCGTCCATGCCAGATATCCGCCCAGGTCGTGGCCGACCAGCGCGGCGTCCGGCTCGCCGAGGGAGCGGATCACACCGGTGATGTCGAGCGCGAGGTTCGCGGGGTCGTACCCGCGCGGGGTGCGGTCGCTGCCGCCGACGCCGCGCAGGTCCATGGCGACGGCCCGGTAGCCCGCGTCGGCGAGTGCGCCCAGCTGGTGCCGCCAGGTCCACCAGTACTGCGGGAAACCGTGCAGCAGCAGCACCAGCGGCCCGTCACCGGCCTCGGCGATGTGGAAGCGCGCGCCGTTGGCGGCCACGTCCCGGTGGGTCAGCCTGGTCCCGTCCGGGAGGACGTCCGGTCGTACGACCGAAGCGGGTTGCGCCGTAGGTGTGGCGGGATCCGTCATGAGGACGAGCGTGCCACAGCCTCGATGGCCGCGGGGGCCCGGTCCTCGATCGCCGGGGTCTCGGGCCGCGGGTGCGGCTTGGCCTTCTGCAGGACGCCCGCCGACTCCTTCACGGACGCGGCGACCTTCTGCGGGCCCTGGCCCTTCTTGGCCTTCTTCGCGAAGACCACGCCGAGCAGGGCGAGGAGGCCGGCGATCAGGACGTTCGCGGCGAAGGACAGCAGGAAGCACCAGCCGAGGCTCCAGCCGCCCTGGCCGTTGTGCCCGCCGGTCCAGGCCTGGATGCCGTAGGCCAGCGCGAAGTTGAGCATCGGCAGGGAGAAGAGCAGGATCGCGGCCGCCACCGTGAACGCGCCGCCACTGGTCGCGCCCCGCTTGACGTCCTGCTTGAGCTGCGCCTTGGCCAGCGCGATCTCGTCGTGCACCAGCGCCGACATCTCGGTCGTCGCCGAGGCGAACAGCTGGCCGATGCTGCGTTCGGTGCCGACCGGGCCGCCGTCGGGTGCGCTCATCGCGGTCTCCCTCTTCTGCCTGACTGCTTGTGAACGGTCCATTTGTACCGTCCCGTCAGATCATGCCGGACGGCCGTGCTCAGCGCCTGCCCCGCCCGGCACTTGGGCAACCGCGCGCCGCTCGGCGGCCTTCTCCTCGGCGATCCGGCGGTGCTCGGCGGCCTTGCCTTCGTAGATCGCCGCCATCCGCAGGTGGTACGCCGGGTCATCCTGCTCGTAGATGTCCGGTATGCCGTCCTTGTCCTCGTCCCGCTCCTCCGCCTCCCACAGCCTGCGGTACTTGGCGTTACGGATCTTCAGCAGCACCGTCGCCAGCAGGGCCGCGATCAGTGACCCGGTGAGCACGGCGGCCTTGACCTCGTCGGTGAGGACGGCGTTCCCGTCGAAGGCCAGTTCGCCGATGAGCAGCGACACGGTGAACCCGATGCCGGCCAGCGTCGCCACCGCGAACACGTCCGCCCAGGCCAGGTCCTCACTGAGCGATGCCCTGGTGAAACGTGCCGTCAGCCAGGTGCCGCAGAAGATCCCGACAGCCTTGCCGACCACCAGCCCGAGGACCACACCCAGCGTCTCCGGCCTGGTGACGACCTGGCCGAGGGTGCCCCCGGACACCGTGACACCGGCGCTGAACAGTGCGAACAGCGGGACGGCGAGGCCTGCCGACAGGGGCCGCACCAGATGCTCGACGCGCTCGCCCGGGGAGCGCTCCTCCCCCTCGCGGCGGTGGCAACGCAGCATCAGGCCCATGGCGACGCCCGCGATGGTGGCGTGGACGCCGCTGTTGTACATCAGCCCCCAGATGACGACGGCGAGCGGCACGTACACGTACCAGCCGCGTACGCCCTTGCGTACCAGCAGCCAGAAGACGACCAGGCCCGCCGCCGCGCCGCCGAGGGCCGCGAAGTTCAGGTGGCTGGTGAAGAAGATCGCGATGATCAGGATCGCGAAGAGGTCGTCGACGACGGCGAGGGTCAGCAGGAAGGCGCGCAGGGTGCTCGGCAGGGACGTCCCGATGACGGCGAGGACCGCCAGCGCGAAGGCGATGTCGGTGGCGGTGGGCACCGCCCAGCCGCCGAGCGATCCGTGGCCGGTGAGGTTGGTCAGGGTGTAGACGAGTGCCGGTACGGCCATACCGCACAGGGCCGCGACGACCGGCAGTGCGGCTGCCCTGGGGTCGCGGAGATCGCCGGCGACGAGTTCGCGCTTGAGCTCGATGCCGGCGACGAAGAAGAAGACGGCGAGGAGGCCGTCGGCGGCCCAGTGCGCGACCGAGAGGTCGAGACCGAGGGTCCGGGGGCCGAAGTGGAAGTGGCTGACGCTCTCGTAGCTGTGGTGGAGCGCGGGTATGTTCGCCCAGACCAGCGCGGTGATCGCGGCCGCGAGGAGCAGCACACCTCCGACCGTCTCGGTGCGCAGCGCGTCCGCGACGATGGTCCGCTCGGGCAGGGACAGCCGCCCGAGGACCTTGCGGGGGGTGCGGGGGTTGGCCACGGGAGACCTCCGGTGGTGGGCAGGGCGGATCGCTCGCCGACCAGACTTCCCGGCACACCTGAGGGGCACGTTGCTTTGTTTAGTTTACCTAAAAGGGGCGCCCGGCGCTCCCGCACGTCGGGTGCCCCTTCACGGTGCGGTGATTCAGTCCTCGCTCGGCGCCACCGGGAGCTTCGCCTGGATGAGGTCCATGACCGTCGAGTCCGTCAGCGTGGTCACGTCACCGAGCTGGCGGTTCTCGGCGACGTCCCGCAGCAGTCGGCGCATGATCTTGCCCGAGCGCGTCTTGGGCAGTTCGGCGACCGGCAGGATGCGCTTCGGCTTGGCGATCGGGCCGAGGGTGGTGCCGACGTGGTTGCGCAGCTCGGCGACCAGGTCCTCGGTCTCGGCGGCCGTACCGCGCAGGATCACGAAGGCGACGATGGCCTGCCCCGTCGTCTCGTCCGTGGCACCGACGACGGCCGCCTCGGCGACGGAAGGGTGCGAGACGAGCGCCGACTCCACTTCGGTGGTGGAGATGTTGTGCCCGGACACCAGCATCACGTCGTCCACCCGGCCCAGCAGCCAGATGTCGCCGTCGTCGTCCTTCTTGGCGCCGTCCCCGGCGAAGTACCTGCCCTCGAAGCGCGACCAGTAGGTGTCGATGAAGCGCTGGTCGTCGCCCCAGATGGTGCGCAGCATGGAGGGCCACGGCTCGGTCAGCACCAGGTAACCGCCGCCGCCGTTCTGGACCTCGTGCGCCTCGTCGTCGACGACGGTCGCGGCGATGCCGGGCAGCGGGGTCTGCGCGGAGCCGGGCTTGGCGGCGGTGACACCGGGCAGCGGGGAGATCATGATCGCGCCGGTCTCGGTCTGCCACCAGGTGTCCACGACCGGCGTCCGGTCCGCGCCGATGTTCTTGCGGTACCAGATCCACGCCTCGGGGTTGATCGGTTCACCGACCGAGCCCAGGACCCGCAGCGAGGACAGGTCGAACTTGGCGGGGATGTCGTCGCCCCACTTCATGAACGTACGGATCGCGGTGGGCGCCGTGTACAGGATCGTCACCCCGTACTTCTGCACGATCTCCCAGAACCGGCCCTGGTGCGGGGTGTCCGGCGTGCCCTCGTACATGACCTGGGTGGCGCCGTTGGCGAGTGGCCCGTAGACGATGTACGAGTGGCCGGTGACCCAGCCGACGTCCGCCGTGCACCAGTACACGTCGGTCTCCGGCTTGAGGTCGAAGACGGCGTGGTGGGTGTAGGCGGTCTGGGTGAGGTAGCCGCCGGAGGTGTGCAGGATGCCCTTGGGCTTACCCGTCGTACCGGACGTGTACAGGATGAACAGCGGGTGCTCGGCCCCGAACGCCTCGGGCGCGTGCTCGGTCGACTGCCGCTCGACGAGGTCGTGCCACCACACGTCCCGGCCCTCGGTCCAGGCGACCTCCTGGCCGGTACGGCGGACCACCAGCACGTGGTTGACGTTGTCCACGCGCGTGACCGCGTCGTCGACCGCCGGCTTGAGCGCCGACGGCTTGCCGCGCCGGTAACCGCCGTCGGAGGTGATGACCACGCGCGCGTCCGCGTCCTGGATGCGGGTGGCGAGGGCGTCCGCGGAGAAACCGCCGAAGACGACCGAGTGCGCGGCGCCGATGCGGGCGCAGGCGAGCATCGCGATCGCCGTCTCGGGGATCATCGGCATGTAGACGGCGACCCGGTCACCCTTGCGCACCCCGAGTTCGAGCAGGGCGTTGGCGGCCTTGGAGACCTCGTCCTTGAGCTCGGCGTAGGTGATCGCCCGGCTGTCGCCGGGTTCCCCCTCGAAGTGGATGGCGACCCGGTCGCCGTGCCCGGCCTCGACGTGCCGGTCGACGCAGTTGTACGCGACGTTGAGCTCGCCGTCCTCGAACCACTTGGCGAACGGCGGGTTGGACCAGTTCAGCGTCTCGCTCGGCTCCTTGGCCCAGCTCAGTCGGCGGGCCTGCTCGGCCCAGAAGCCGAGCCTGTCAGCCTTGGCCTGTTCGTACGCCTCCGCCGTGACGTTGGCATGGGCGGCCAGGTCGGCGGGGGGTGCGAACCTGCGTTCTTCCTTGAGCAGGTTGGCCAGGCTCTCGTTGCTCACGGCATCTGCCTTTCCCAGGGTGTCCGTTGTGTCCCAGGCCACAGCTCATCAGACCCGGGGGTCCGATGACAAGGGCCGACCGATAATTGGTTTAGACCTGTCGTCAGGGTTGCTCGGTCGGGGCGCCCGGGGTGCTGCGGTCCGGTCATCCGTACCCACGAAGTCCGGCCGGAGGGGGTTCAGCGGTGTAACGCCCTTCACACCCGCCCGGCTTGTTCACGCGGACAGATCGCTCACCCCCACATGGTCGAACACCCCTTCCTCGCCCGTTCCGGTCAACAGATACGCCTGTGCCTCACCGACGTGGAAGTACATCCCGTGCAGCTCCAGTGCCCCCTCCCGCAGGGCCCGCGCCACCGACTCGTGCGCGCGCAGATGCTCCAACTGCTGGACCACGTTGGTCAGACACAGTTGCTCGACAGCGCCGGCGGACGCCCGGCCGGCGATCCGCGCCCGGGGCCGGCTGCCGTCGGCCATGCGGTCCAGGCCGGGGAGCCCGTGCCGCAGCCACCGCTGGAGCGGCGTCCGCGCGCCCGAGCGACCGGAATGGAGCAGCGCCTGCATGGCCCCGCACCCGGAGTGCCCGCACACCGTGAGGGACCGCACGCGCAGCACGTCCACCGCGTACTCGATCGCCGCCGCCACCGAGTCGTCGCCGCTCTCCTCGCCGGGGAGCGGAACGAGGTTGCCCACATTGCGCACCACGAACAGGTCACCCGGCCCACTGGAGGTGATCATCGAGGTGACGAGCCGGGAGTCGGAGCAGGTGAGGAAGAGCTGGGAGGGCCGCTGACCTTCCCGGGCCAGTCTGGCCAGTTCGTCCCGCACGAGCGGTGCGGTGTTGCGCTGGAACGCGCTGATGCCGCGCACCAGTCGGTGTTCTGCGGGTGGTGCGGTTCTGGGGCGTTCGCACTGGTGGTTGCGCCAGGGTGTCCAGGGGCGGCACTGGCATCCGACGGGAGCGGTGGGCTCGGCGGCGCTCACCCCGGCGCGGCGGCCGGTCACTTCGGTGGTGCCGCCCTGGGCGGTGTGCGTGTTCTGCCAGTCCTGCAGTGACTCGTACGCCGCGTGGTCCATGAACGAACCGTCCAACTCCACGACGGCGTGGGCGCCTTGGGGTACCTGATGCAGGACGCGACTGAGCCGCGGCACTGCGAGGAACGTCAGCTGGCCCCGGACATGGACGTGATGGACTCCCTCCTTCTCGTCGTGCGTGATCCGGGTGCGGGCGAGGCGGTGCAGAGCGACGGCGACGGCCACGGCGATCCCCAGCGTCACGCCCTCCAGGACGCCGAGGAGCACCACGCCGAGCGTGGTGACGGCGTACACCGGCACTTCTCGGTGGCGGGTCACCGTGCGGATGTGGTGCAGGGACACCATCTGGATGCCGACGGCCATCACCAGGGCGGCGAGCGAGGCGAGCGGGATGAGCTCCAGGAGCGGGACCATCAGCAGCGCGGCGATCACTACGAGAACGCCGTGCAGCATCGTGGAGTTCCGGCTCACGGCGCCGGCTTTCACGTTCGCCGAACTCCGCACGGCCACGCCCGCCACGGGCAGGCCGCCGAGAGCGCCGGAGACGATGTTGGCGGCGCCCTGTGCGAGCAGTTCGCGATCGAGGTCGCAGCGGCCGACGCGGACGGTGAGTCCGGGCCGGGCGGCCGCCAGCTTGTCGACGGCGATCGCGCCGAGCAGCGACTGCACGCTGCACACGAGGGTGGTGGTGAGCACGGCGGCCGTCAGGCCGAGCGCCGGGCCCTCGGGAAGCCGGGCCAGGGCATGGCTGCTCCAGGACGGCAGGTCGACCCGGGGCAGGGTGAGGCCGGCGAGCGAGGCCGCCGCGGTGGCGCCGGCGACGGCGACGAGCGCGGCGGGGACGGCACGCAGCAGGCGTCCGGCCCGGCCGGGGATGCGCGGCCAGAGCAGCAGCAGGGCCAGGGTCAGCGCGCTGACGGTCACGGCGACGGGGTGCAGGCCCGCCAACTGGGCCGGCAGCGCCCGTACGTTGGCGAGGACGGAGCTCTGCGGGGTGCCGCCGAGGACGATGTGCAACTGGGCGACGGCGATGGTGACACCGATGCCCGCCAGCATGCCGTGCACGACGGCGGGGCTGACCGCGAGCGCGGAGCGCGCCACGCGCAGGCAGCCCAGGCCCAGTTGGGTGAGCCCGGCGAGGACGGTGATGGCGCAGGTCGTGCGCCAGCCGTAACGGTGGATGAGGTCCGCGGTGACCACCGTGAGGCCCGCCGCCGGGCCGCTGACCTGGAGCGGGCAGCCGCCGAGCCGTCCGGCGACGAGGCCGCCGACCGCTGCGGCGACCAGACCGGCCTGGAGCGGGGCGCCCGTGGCGAGGGCGATGCCCAGGGACAGGGGGAGGGCGATCAGGAAGACCGCGATCGAGGCGGACACGTCGGCGCCCTCGACGCCGAAGCGGCGGTGCGGGACCGGCGGTGGGCTGTGGGCCTGGTGGGTGGCTCGGGGCTGGTTCGGGTCAGTGGCTCGGGTCGGTGCGCAGGCTGGCATGGTCCCGTCTCCTCCGGCAGCGGGATGCGTCACGCTTGGTAAATGAATCGTAATTCAGAGTAAAGAGCAGGCATAGACTTTCCTGGCAAATAGGGTGATGAGTCACCTGAAGGAGTGAAGCGGATATTTCATCGGCTTGTCGTACTAATTCCTTCTCGGTTCCGTGCGACCTTGGCGGCGCTGTCGGGCCCGCCCGGCACACCACCAGAAAACGCCCTCGACGGCGTCGGCCCGAGAGAAGGAAGAAGGTGGGCGGAAGATGGCCGCCACCCAGAGGATCGCCACGAAAGCGGTGATCGCCGCGACCTGTGCCGCCTCGCTCGCCGGTTGCGCGATCGGCTCCAACGGCTCCAAGGCAGGTGTCCCCGGTCCGCAGAAGGACAGGCCGGCCCAGGCGCCGGGCAGCGCGCTCCGTCTGATCGGCGACGGCTCCACCGCGTACACCGGGGCGCAGCCGCACCTGCCCAGACCCGAGCGGCTCAAGCCCGGTCAGAAGCCCCCGCAGTTCGTCGTCTTCTCCTGGGACGGCGCCGGTGAGGACAGCCAGAAGCTCTTCTCGCACTTCCGCAAGGTCGCCAAGGCCAACAACGCGACGATGACGTTCTTCCTCAGCGGCGTGTACATGCTCCCGGAGGAGAAGCGCGACCTCTACAAGCCGCCGCAGCACTCGCCGGGCCGTTCCGACATCGGCTTCAACGACGAGAAGGGCATCGCCGACACCGTCAAGCAGCTGCGCCTTGCGTGGCTGGAGGGCAATGAGATCGGCACCCACTTCAACGGCCACTTCTGCGGCAAGAACGGCGGGGTCGGCGAGTGGTCGGTCGATGAGTGGAAGGACGAGATCGCCCAGGCGAAACAGTTCGTCAAGTCCTGGAAGACCAACTCCGGCATGAAGAACGCCGCTCCGCTGCCCTTCGACTACGACAAGGAGCTCATCGGCGCCCGCACTCCCTGCCTGGAGGGCCAGCAGAACTTCATGAAGGCCGCGAGCCAGCTCGGCTTCCGCTACGACACCAGCGGCGTGAACGAGCAGGTCTGGCCGAAGAAGAAGGAGAACCTCTGGGACCTGTCGATGCAGCTCGTGCCCTTCCCCGGGCACTCCTACGAGCAGCTGACCATGGACTACAACTTCATGGTCAACCAGTCCGGTACCCGCACCCAGGGCGACCCCGACAAGTTCGACTACTGGGGCGACCAGATGCGCGACGGCCTGCTCAAGGGCTTCGACCGCGCCTACGACGGCAACCGCGCGCCGCTGATCATCGGCAACCACTTCGAGTCCTGGAACGGCGGCACCTACATGCGCGCCCTCGACAAGGTCATCGAGAACGTCTGCAACAAGCCGGAGGTGCGCTGCGTCTCCTTCCACCAACTGGCCGACTGGCTGGACGCCCAGGACCCGCAGGTGCTGGCGAAGCTGCGCACCCTCAACGTCGGCGAGGCGCCGAAGCAGGGCTGGGCGTCCTTCCTGTCGGGCAGCCCGGCCCCGGCCCCGAAGGGCGTGCCCGGGGCGCCGGCCGTCAAGCAGTAGGCGTCAGCAGGAGGTTGTCGTCGTCATACGGCGGTGGTGACGCCCTCACCGAGCACGAACCCGGGGTCGACCTGCGCCGCCAGGTCGGCCCCGGTGCGCGCGTTGCCCCAGGCGGCGGCGTTCTTCAGATGGAAGTGCACCATCTGGCGCGTGTAGCGCTCCCAGTCGCGCAGTTCGTACGTGGCGTCCGCGGCGACCTGGAGGATGCGCAGGGCGCGGCGGTTGACGTCCTCCAGGAGCTCGAACCGCGGCGGCCGGCCCTTCTCCATGGCGCGCACCCAGTCCGAGTGCCCGAAGGTCACCAGCAGGTCGTCCCCGATCTCGGCGCGGAGGAAGTCGAAGTCGTCCTGCCCCTGCACCTTGTTGCCGACGACCTTCAGGACGACGCCGAAGTCGCGGGCGTACTCCATGTACTGGCGATGGACGGAGACCCCCTTCCGGGTCGGCTCGGCCACGAGGAACGTGATGTCGAAACGGGTGAACATGCCGGAGGCGAAGGAGTCGGAGCCCGCAGTCATGTCCACCACGACGTACTCACCCTGCCCGTCCACCAGGTGGTTCAGGCACAGCTCCACCGCCCCCGTCTTGGAGTGGTAGCAGGCGACCCCCAGGTCGGCTTCGGTGAAGGGGCCGGTGACCATCAAACGGGCGGCGCCGCCGTCGAGTTCCACCGGCCGGGCACAGGCGTCGTACACCGGATTGTCCTCGCACACCCGCAGCAGCCGGGAGCCCTCGCCGGGCGGGGTGGTTTTGATCATCGTCTCGGCAGAGCTGATGCGCGGGTTGGAGCCACGCAGATAGTCCTTGATCAGCGGTAGCCGGTCACCCATCGCCGGCAGCGCGGCGGCCTCGGTCTCGTCAAGGCCGAGAGCAGGCCCGAGGTGCTGGTTGATGTCCGCGTCGATGGCGACGACCGGCTTGCCGGCGGCGACGAGGTGGCGGACGAACAGGGAGGACAGGGTCGTCTTGCCGCTGCCGCCCTTCCCCACGAAAGCAATTTTCATGTTCACGAAGCGTAGTCGGGTGATAGCTGTATGTGGCAGACGGGCGTGAAGAAGACCACTCGTTCGTGGAGCACGCGCGCGAGGTGACTACTGTCGTACTCATGAGTACGACAGGCGCGACCGCCGATCCGCTCGCGGCTCTGGGCTCGCTGCCCGGTGTGGCCGAGTCCGTGGAGTCCGTCCGCAAGGCCGTGGACCGGGTCTACGGGCACCGGGTCATGCGGCGCCGCAGCAACGAGATCACCTCCGAGGCTGCCCTGCGCGGCGCCCGCGGTTCCGCCGCGCTGTCCGGCGCCGACTGGGCCCTCGAAGAGGTGCGCCGACGCACCGACTTCAGTGCGGACGACGACGCGCGCGTGGTGGGCGCGGCCCTCCGGCTCACCGCCGAGGCCGGTCAACTGCTGTCCATCTGGCGGCAGTCGCCGCTGCGGGTGCTGGCCCGGCTGCACCTGGTGGCCGCGGCAACCGGCGGGGACGAGGTCGGACGGCCGCGGCAGGCGGACGAGCCGGTCGACGAACCGCTGATCGAGCTGCCGCTGCCGAACGCCGACGAGGTGCACGGCCGGCTGGAGGGTCTGGCGGAGCTGATCATCGCGGGCTCTTCCGCCCCCGCCCTGGTGACGGCCGCCGTCGTGCACGGAGAACTGCTCGCGCTGCGCCCCTTCACCTCCCGCAACGGCCTCGTGGCGCGCACCGCCGAACGCATCGTCCTCGTCGGCAGCGGCCTCGACCCCAAGTCCGTCTGCCCCGCGGAGGTCGGCCACGCCGAACTGGGCCGTGCGGCCTACCTGGCGGCGCTGGGCGGGTATGTCTCCGGAACGCCCGAGGGCATGGCCGCCTGGATCGCGCACTGTGGGCGGGCGGTGGAACTCGGCGCGCGCGAATCGACGGCCGTGTGCGAGGCGCTGCAGCGCGGGGCGGCGTAGCGGGCCGGTCAAAGGGTTGCGGCGGTACGAGAATTCGTACCGCCGCTGGCATGCTCACCGGGTTACCAAGCGTCCTCGATGTGTTGCCCATCAGGTGGGGAACTTTGCCCGTCACCTGGTGTGGCTGGCCCGTAATCGACGGGTCGACGTCGCGTGGGTGCCCGGTGTTCATGCTCGGTCCGTGGGGCCAAATGCGTTATTTAAGGTGATCCTTTCGGATGGCCTTGGTCTCGCGGGCCGTTAACCCCTTTGTACTCCAGGGTCGAAGCAAGCGGAACCCCTGCCCGTGCTTCTTTACTTTTAGTCTCAAATAGGTTGCAAACGGACGACGGGATCACGCAGATGTCGTCCTGCGCCGGTTCGCGTACCAGACCAGGCCCGCGGTGGCGGCCGCGGCACCTATAGCGGCGGCCGCGACGAGGGCCGGGCGGGGCGGTACGGAGAACCGGGGAATCCGCTGCTTGAGCCGGACGGGGCGGTGGAAGTCCAGAATCGGCCACTCGCGCGCGAGTGCCTCGCGGCGCAGTGCGCGGTCCGGGTTGACGGCGTGCGGGTTTCCGACGGCCTGCAGCATCGGCAGATCGGTCGCCGAGTCGCTGTAGGCGTAACAACGCTCGAGGTCGTATCCCTCGGAGGCGGCGAGCTCCTTGATCGCCTCGGCCTTGGTGGGGCCGTACGCGTAGTACTCCACCTCGCCGGTGTAGCAGCCGTCCTCCCCCACGACCATGCGGGTCGCCACCACCCGGTCGGCGCCCAGCAGTTCGCCGATCGGCTCGACCACCTCGGCGCCCGAGGTGGAGACGATGACGACGTCGCGGCCGGCGTGGTGGTGCTCCTCGATGAGGGAGGCCGCCTCGTCGTAGATGATCGGGTCGATGAGGTCGTGCAGGGTCTCGGCGACGATCTCCTTGACCTGCTGGACGTTCCAGCCGCGCACCAACTGGGAGAGGTACTCCCGGGTCCGCTCCATCTGGTCGTGGTCCATGCCTCCGACGAGGAAGACGAACTGGGCGTACGCGGTCCGCAGGGCGGCCCTGCGGTTGATCAGCCCGCCTTGGTAGAACGACTTGCTGAAGGTGAGCGTGCTCGACTTCGCAATGACCGTCTTGTCCAGGTCAAAGAAGGCCGCTGTGCGGGGCAAGGAGTGGTTTTCCACGCCCCAGAGCATAGGCGCAGCCCATTCGGCGTAAGGTTGGCGCGTGGGTTTGCCTGAGAGGGCTCTCGGGTACACCATGGAAGTCACGGATCGTTCGCGACCGTGCTAACCCGGTCCGGCTCCTCCCCCCCCCGAGTCGGCCGTGGAGACGACCCCCGCTCTCCCCCCCGGCGGGGGTCGTCGCATGTCCGGATGGGTTTTTCCTCTCTGTGTGCGGCCGTAGGGCTGCTCTGGGGCGGCTGCGGCCGCCCCTTCTGCATGCTCATGACTGGTTACGATGTGTAGCGATCAGGCTGCTCTGTGGAAGTCGCGCAGGGGCCCGTGCAGGGGTCACCGGTTCGGGTGACGGCGATATTCACAACCGTCGAGTTGTCCACAGTTATCGACCAAGATCCACACGATTTCCGGGATCGCTGCACCGTGATTCCAACGCGCCGCGACCGGGCCGGGTTCATGACGGGTTCCGGTTTGTCGGGCGGGTTGGCCGGTTCGTATCGGCCGTTCATATGGAGGCCGGTCGCCGGTTCTCCACACGTGGGGAATCGCGGGGCCGCGGAGGCCGCGCGGGAGATGCAGCGAAGGGGGATGGAGACCGTGACCGGAGCCGTCACACACGATCCACCGCCCGCCGCCTCGGGGCGGCAGGCCGGACCACTGATCGTCACGGAGGACGTCGACCTGCTCGACGACCTGCTGCGGCTGTGCGCCGCGGCCGGGGCGACACCGGAGGTCCACCACAGTGTGCCGCAGCGCGCCGGCAGCTGGGAGGCCGCACCGCTCGTCCTCGTCGGCGACGACGCGGCGCGCCGGGTGCGCGGGGCCGCGCGCAGACGAGGAGTGGTGCTGGTCGGCCGCGACCAGGACGACTCCGGGGTCTGGCGCCGGGCCGTCGAGATCGGCGCCGACCACGTCCTGATGCTGCCCGACGGCGAGCAGTGGCTCGTGGACCGGATCGCCGACGTCGCCGAGGGCGTGGGCCGGCCCGCCCTCACCGTCGGCGTCATGGGCGGCCGCGGCGGGGCCGGGGCGTCCACGCTCGCGTGCGCCCTCGCCGTCACCTCCGCGCGGGAGGGACTGCGCACTCTGCTGGTGGACGCCGACCCGCTGGGCGGCGGACTCGACGTACTCCTCGGCGGCGAGAGCGCGGAGGGGCTGCGCTGGCCCGCCTTCGCCGCCTCCCGCGGGCGGGTCGGCGGCGGCGCCCTGGAGGAGTCTCTGCCCCAGCTGCACTCGCTACGAGTGCTGAGCTGGGACCGCGGGGACTGCGTCGCCGTCCCGGCCCAGGCCGTGCGGGCGGTGCTCGCCGCGGCCAGACGGCGCGGCGGCACGGTCGTCGTCGACCTGCCCCGCCGGGTGGACGACGGGGTCGCCGAGGCCCTCGCCCAGCTCGACCTCGGCATCCTCGTGGTCCCCGGCGAACTGCGCGCCGTCGCGGCGGCCGGCCGGGTCGCCTCCGCCGCCGGCATGGTCCTGCGCGACCTGCGGGTGGCGGTACGCGGCCCGTACGCACCCGGCCTCGACGACCGCGAGGTGGCCCGGCTGCTCGGCCTGCCCCTGGTCGGGGAGGTGCCGGTGGAAGCCGGGCTGGTGCGCCCCGGGGAGGGCAGGACACCGCCGGGCGCCACCCGGCGCGGGCCCCTGGCGCGCTTCTGCAAGGAGTTCTGGGAGCGGGCGCTGACGGAAGCGAGGGCGGCATGAGTACGCCTTCGGGGCTCCTCGACGGGGTGCGGCAGTGGCTGGTCGAGAGCGGCGCCGAACCCACGCCCGCCCGGGTGGCGCAAGCCCTGCGGGAGCAGGGCCGGGTGCTGGGTGACGCCGAAGTCCTCGGTGCCGCCGAGCAGTTGAGGTCCGAGCTGGTCGGCAGCGGTCCCCTGGAGCCGCTGCTCGCCGATCCGTCGGTGACCGATGTGCTGGTGTCGGCCCCGGACGGGGTGTGGGTGGACCGGGGCGGCGGACTGGAGCTGACCGACGTCCGCTTCCCGGACGCCGTAGCCGTGCGACGCCTCGCGCAGCGCCTGGCCTCGGTGGCCGGACGCCGGCTCGACGACGCCCGGCCCTGGGCCGATGCCCGGCTGCCGGACGGCACCAGGCTGCATGCCGTCCTGCCCCCGGTCGCCGTCGGCTGCACCTGCCTGTCGCTGCGCGTGGTACGCCCCCGGGCGTTCACGCTCGACGAACTGGTCGCGGCCGGCACGGTGCCGCCGGGCGGGGACCGGGTGCTGCGGGCGCTCGTCCAGGCGCGGCTGTCCTTCCTCGTCAGCGGTGGCACCGGCAGCGGCAAGACGACACTGCTGAGCGCGCTGCTCGGACTCGTCGGAGCAGGTGAGCGGATCGTGCTCGCCGAGGACTCCGCGGAGCTCAGGCCGGACCATCCGCACGTCGTGCGGCTGGAGACCAGACCGGCCAACCAGGAGGGCGCGGGACTCGTCACGCTCCAGGACCTGGTGCGGCAGGCCCTGCGGATGCGGCCGGACCGGCTGGTCGTCGG
The DNA here is from genome assembly GCF_044768275.1 of Streptomyces sp. NPDC101152. Classification (NCBI taxonomy): domain Bacteria; kingdom Bacillati; phylum Actinomycetota; class Actinomycetes; order Kitasatosporales; family Streptomycetaceae; genus Streptomyces; species Streptomyces sp. NPDC101152. The sequence goes on from NZ_JBIWPO010000018.1 coordinate 40,475, forward strand.
CGAGGTGCGAGGTCCCGAGGTAATGCACCTTCTCGCCGCCTTGAACACCGGCCACGAAGGCGGTTGCGGCACGGTCCACGCGAACGCCGCCGCCGATGTGCCCGCCCGGCTGGAGGCGCTCGGCACGGCGGCCGGGCTCGACCGGGCCGCGCTGCACAGCCAGTTGGCGGCGGCGCTGTCGGTGGTGCTGCACCTCGCACGCGACCGGACGGGACGGCGCCGCATCGCCGAGGTGCACGTACTGGAACGCGACCCGTCGGGGCTGGTGCGGACGGTGCCCGCGCTGCGGTGGGGCGCGGAGGCCTTCGTCGCCGAGCGGGGATGGGGGCGGCTCAGGGAGTTGCTGTGCGGCGGTGCCCGCAGCGGGGGCGCCGCAGGCAGGGAGGACGCGAACATGAGCGGAGGGCCTGGTGACGGGGATGGGTGAGATCGCGACGGGGGCGGCCGTGCTGTGTGTGGGCGCGGCGGCGCTGGAGATGGGCGGGTGGCACTCCGGGGCACGGCGGGCGCAGTTGTTGCTCGCCGGTGGCGGGGTGGTGGCCACCGGTCCGCCGTCCTGGCGGGAGATGTCCGGACAGTTGAGGCGGCTGCGCGGGCGGCTCGGGGCCGAGTGGTGGGTGCTGGTCGCCGGGTTGGTGCTGGCACTGCTGGGTGTGTCGGTGCTGCCGGTCCTCGCGGGGGCGGCCGGGGTGCCGCTCGCACGGCGGGCGCGCAGGGCGGGGGAGGCCCGACGGGCACGGGAGCGTCGCGGAGACGCGGTGATCGCCTTGTGCGGGGCGTTCGCCGGGGAGGTGCGGTCCGGTCGGCAGCCGGGAGAGGCGCTGCTGCGTGCCGCGCATGACTCCGGCGGGCTCGGGGACGCGCAGGCGGCGGTACTGGCGGCGGCGCGGTTCGGCGGCGATGTGCCCGGCGGGCTGTCGGGCGCGGCCCGGCAGCCCGGCGCCGAGGGGCTGCTCGGTCTCGCCGCGTGCTGGCGGGTGGCCGTGGACCAGGGCGCAGGCCTCGCGGCCGGACTCGACCGGCTCGAAGCGGCGTTGCGCGCGGAGCGGGATCAACGTGCCGACCTCCGCGCCCAGTTGGCGGGGGCGCGGTCGACCGCGCTGATGCTCGCGGGACTGCCGGTGCTGGGACTCCTCCTCGGGAGCGCCCTCGGGGCCGATCCGTTGCACGTCCTCCTGCACAGCGGCGCGGGACTGGGGTGCCTGCTGATCGGCGGCCTGCTCGAAGGGCTCGGGATGTGGTGGGCGATGGGGATCGTGCGGCGGGCGGAGGCGGGGTGAGAGCGGGCGGGAGGTGAGGCGGGAGGAACCGGACGTGTGGTGGAGAGGGGTCGGTGTGAACACGGAGGTTGTCCACAGGCTGGGGGTGGCCGTGGGGACCGTGCTCGTCCTCGGGTGGCTGCTGCGGTGGCTGGAGGGGGTACGGCGGGAGCGGAGGGTGCGGCGACGGGTGGCCGGACTGGTGACGTCCGCGGAAGGGACGGCCGAGGGGCCGGGGTTCCCGCTTGGCGAGGCCGCGCGCCGGTGGGCGCCGGTGGCGGGAGTGGTGTGCGCCGGCTGGGTGCTGGTCGGTGGGGTCACCGGGTTCGTGGTGGGGCTGGTGCTCGGGGCGGGTCTGTGGCGCTGGCGCCGTAGGCAGGTGACGGCGGTCGCCGCGGAGGTGGTCGACGCGGCCAAGGCCGCCGGGCAACTCCCGCTCGCCGCCGACCTGTTGGCCGCCTGCATCGCGGCCGGCGCCGGACCGGTGGTCGCCGCGCAGGCGGTGGGCGAGGCCCTGGCCGGCCCGGTCGGGGACGCCCTGGCCCGGGGCGCCGCCGAGGTACGGCTCGGCGGGGAACCGGCCGAGGCCTGGCGGAGGCTTGCCGCGCTGCCGGGAGCGGGGTCTCTGGCGCGGCTGCTGGAACGGGCCGGTGTGTCCGGGCTTCCGGCCGCCGCACCGGTCGCCCGCCTCGCCACCGAGGCCCGCGCCGACTGGGGGCGTGCCGCGACGGCACGGGCGCGGCGGGCGGCGGTCATGGTCACCGTGCCGGTGGGCCTGTGCTTCCTGCCCGCGTTCATCGCGGTCGGCGTACTGCCCGTGGTCATCGGGCTCGCCGGCGGGGTGCTGGGAGGGGGTGGTGGATGACGGCGACGACCGGGAGCAGCGAGGTGAGCAGCGTTGCAACGACAAGTCAACGACAGAAGATCAACGGAACTGAACCTTACGGGGGTTGAGATGTACAAGGCGGTTACGGCACGGCTGTGTGCTCTGGTGTGCGGGATGCGTCAGGGGCGCAGGGACTCGGGAATGGTGACCTCCGAGTACGCGATGGGCATCGTGGCGGCGGTGGCGTTCGCGGTGGTCCTCTACAAGGTGGTGACGAGCGGGGCCGTCAGCGCGGAGTTGCAGGGCATCGTGAAGCGGGCGCTCGATGCAAAGATGTGAACGCCGGGGCGCGGACCGGGGGTTCGTGACGGCGGAGTCGGCCGTGGTGCTGCCCGTGCTCGTCATGTTCACGATGGCACTGGTGTGGGGGCTGCTGGTGGTGGCCGCCCAGATCGAGTGCGTGGACGCGGCGCGTACGGGGGCGCGGGCGGCGGCCCGCCAGGACCCGGCGGACTCGGTCGTGGAGGTGGCCCGCGAGGCCGCGCCGCGCGGTGCGCGCGTGACGGTCCGCCGGGAAGGGGGCCAGGTCCATGTGGTGGTCGTGGCGAAACCGCCGGCGCTGCACGGGTTGCCCTTCGAGGTACGCGAGGAGGCCGTGGCGTCGGCGGAGGACACGGTAGGGGTGAGGGAGCCGTGACGGGTTCCTTCACCGGGCGGTGCCGAGCTCACGCCGCCGTCGCTTCGGTCCGCGCCCCCGACCGCGGCTCCGCCACCGTGTGGAGCGTCGGTGCCATCGCCGTGCTCTGCGTGGTCTTCGGCGTCGTGCTCGCCCTGGGGCAGGCCGTCGTGGTCCGCCACCGTGCGGCCGGGGCCGCGGATCTGGCGGCGCTGGCGGCGGCGGACCACTGGGCGGACGGAGGTACGGCGGCCTGTGCCCGCGCGGACCGGGTGGCCAGCGCGCAGGGCACGCGGCTGGTGCGGTGCGTGGTCGTGGGCGAGATCTCCGACGTGACGGCGGCGGCCGGCGCGGGACCGTTCGCGGCGCAGGTCAGGGCACGCGCGGGCCCCGCCGAGCCGGATCCGGCGTCGGCTCCCGCATCGACCCCGCTGGGTCCGCCACAGCCCCCGCCGCCTCCCCGTCGCCGGGCTTCTCCTCCGGCGCGCCCCGCAACAGCACCGTGAGGAGGCGCACCGCCCCCCGCTTGTGCAGTGGGTCGTTGCCGTTGCCGCACTTGGGTGACTGGATGCAGGAGGGGCAGCCGGCCTCGCACTCGCAGGAGGCGATGGCCTCGCGGGTGGCGGCGAGCCAGTCACGGGCGGTGTGAAAGGCGCGCTCGGCGAAGCCCGCGCCGCCGGGATGGCCGTCGTACACGAAGACGGTGGGGAGCAGCGTGTCGGGGTGCAGGGGGATCGACACGCCGCCGATGTCCCAGCGGTCGCAGGTCGCGAAGAGGGGCAGCATGCCGATCGACGCGTGCTCGGCGGCGTGCAGGGCGCCGCCGAGGATCTCGGGGCAGACGCGGGCCTCGTCCAACTGGTCCTCGGTGACCGTCCACCACACCGCGCGCGTGCGCAGGGTACGAGGAGGGAGGTCGAGCTTCGTCTCGCCGAGCACTTCACCGGTGATGAGCCGACGACGCAGGAAGGAGACGACCTGGTTGGTGACCTCGACGGAGCCGTAGCACAGGCGGCCGTCGCCCCAGGGGATCTCGGTGTCGGTCTCCAGGACGGAGATGGACGTCGTGTCCCGGGCGACCGTGGAGTAGGGCGGGTTCGCCTCCGAGACCAGGGCCACCGAGTCCTCCAGGTCCAGGGAGCGGACCAGGTAGGTGCGGCCCTGGTGGAGGTGGACCGCGCCCTCGTGCACCGTCGTGTGGGCCGCGCCCGCGTCCACGGTGCCCAGCAGGCGGCCCGTGCCCGACTCGACGATCTGGACCGGACGTCCGCCCTCGCCTCGGATGTCGGTGAGGTCGGCGGCCCGTTCCCGGCGGGTCCAGTGCCAGGCCTTCGTCCGGCGGCGCAGGAGCTTCGCGGCCTCCAGCTGGGCCAGCAGGCTCTCCGTCTCGGGACCGAAGAGGTCCATGTCCTCGTCGGTCAGGGGGAGTTCCGCCGCCGCAGCGCACAGGTGCGGGGCGAGGACGTACGGGTTGTCCGGGTCGAGGACGGTGGACTCCACCGGCTGGTCGAAGAGGGCCTCGGGGTGGTGGACGAGGAAGGTGTCCAGCGGGTCGTCGCGGGCGACCAGGACGGCCAGCGCGCCCTGCCCGGCGCGCCCGGCTCGGCCCGCCTGCTGCCACAGGGAGGCGCGCGTGCCCGGGTAGCCGGCGATCACCACGGCGTCCAGGCCGGAGACGTCGATGCCGAGTTCGAGGGCGGTCGTCGCGGCGAGGCCCAGCAGCTCTCCCGAGTGGAGGGCCTGCTCCAGGGCGCGGCGCTCCTCCGGGAGGTAGCCGCCGCGGTACGCCGCGACACGCCGGGCGAGGGAACGGTCGACCTCGGCGAGGCGTTCCTGGGCGATCACCGAGATCAGCTCGGCGCCGCGCCGGGAGCGTACGAAGGCGACCGAGCGCACGCCCTGCACGGCGAGGTCGGTGAGCAGGTCGGCCGTCTCGGCGGTGGCGGTACGGCGGACCGGGGCGCCCTTCTCGCCCTGCAGTTCGGTGAGCGGGGGCTCCCAGAGGGCGAACAGCAGTTCGCCGCGCGGGGAGGCGTCGTCGGCGATCTCGACCACCGGCAGGCCGGTCAGGCGGCGGGCTGCGACGGCGGGCTCGGCGGCGGTGGCTGAGGCGAGGAGGAAGACCGGACAGGCGCCGTAGCGGGCGCAGAGGCGGCGCAGACGCCGCAGTACCTGGGCGACATGGGAGCCGAAGACGCCCCGGTAGGTGTGGCACTCGTCGATGACGACGTACTTCAGCGACTTCAGGAAGGAGGACCAGCGGGGGTGGGAGGGGAGTATCCCGCGGTGCAGCATGTCCGGATTGGTCAGGACGTAGTTGGCGTACTGGCGGATCCACTCGCGTTCCTCGAACGGCGTGTCGCCGTCGTAGACCGCGGGGCGCACCGCGTTTCCCAGAGGTTGTGAAAGTTCCTTCACGGATCGGCACTGGTCGGCCGCGAGCGCCTTGGTGGGGGCCAGGTAGAGGGTGGTGGCCCCGCGCCCGTTCGGGGCCTCGGAGCCGTCCAGCAGGGTCGAGAGGACCGGTACCAGGTACGCCAGGGACTTGCCGGACGCCGTGCCCGTGGCGACGACCACCGAGTCGCCGTCCAGGGCGTGCTCGGCGGCGAGGGCCTGGTGGGCCCAGGGGTGCTCGATGCCGCACGCCTGCACCGCGGCGACGACCTCCGGGCGAATCCGGTCAGGCCAGACGGCATGCCGACCCTCGCGCGGGGGCAAGTGCTCCGTATGAGTGATGCGCGAAGCCCGGCTCGGCCCGGAGGCGAGCCGGTCCAGGACCGCGCCCGGCGAGAGCCGGGAGACGGGTTCCGTCGGGGATCGATCGGATCGGTGATTCTTGGCCATCGGCACCGAGTGTGTCACTGGCGTGACGGACAATGGGACCAAGGCGTCGTGCACGCCTGCCGTAAGTGATTGAATGCCATCGCGGCTGGCGAACCGTTCCGGGGGCTCTGCCGAGGTGTCCCGAGGGGCGACCGCTCGAGTAGCAAGGTGCTGGAGGATCCGTGGACCTGTCCCTGTCGACCCGTACCGTCGGCGATCGTACGGTCGTCGAGGTCGGTGGCGAAATCGACGTATATACCGCGCCCAAGCTGCGCGAGCAGTTGGTCGAGCTGGTGAACGACGGGAGTTTCCACCTCGTCGTAGACATGGAGGGTGTCGACTTCCTCGACTCCACCGGGCTCGGCGTGCTGGTCGGCGGCCTGAAGCGGGTGCGTGCCCATGAGGGCTCGTTGCGCCTGGTCTGCAACCAGGAGCGCATTCTGAAGATCTTCCGCATCACCGGCCTCACCAAGGTGTTCCCGATCCACACCTCGGTCGAGGAAGCTGTGGCGGCGACCGACTGACCGCCACCCCTGGAGCGGGAAGGGTCCGCTCCCCAGGCGGAAGAAGTTCCATCAGGGGGTCCGGGCTTTCGGCGGCCCGGTCCCCCCACAGCACGCCCGTAGTCGCGAGGGGGATGCATGGCCACCGTTGAGCTCCGCTTCAGCGCGCTGCCCGAGCACGTCAGGACCGCCCGACTGGTGGCGGCAGCGGTGGCGCGCAGGGCCGGAGTGGACGAGGCCGTCCTCGACGAGGTCAGACTCGCCGTCGGCGAGGCCTGCTCCCGGGCTGTCGGACTGCACCACAACGCCGGCATCACCACGCCGGTACAGGTGAAGCTGATCGAGGAGGAGAAGCAGTTCTCCATCGAGGTCGGAGACGAGGCCCCGCGCTCGGCGCCCGGCGACCGGGCACCCGGGGCCGCGGGCGACGACGTGGAGACCGAGGAGGACGAGATGGGCCTCGCGGTCATCAGCGGCCTCGTTGACGACGTCGAGGTGACAGCAGGGGAGAACGGCGGGTCGATCCGGATGACCTGGCCGACCACTCCGCCGGCCGCGATGCTCCCCTGACCTCGTCCTCGCGAGACCTGAAGGGCCCTGCTGAGCAGGGCCCTTTCCGCTTTTCCGATCACCTTCGGAATTCGTGAATGAATTCACGATCAATGTTTTCATAATTCGATCAAGTGTCAAAACGGGCGTCAATGCCTTTGAGGCGTTACCTCTTTCGGGTTCCGTGGCGTGGCGTCGATCATTTGCTGAAGAGCACGAGAAGGTTAATTCCGTTTCCCGTGCTCTGTTTTGATCAGGTCGGGGTACCTAGAATCCGTCCACATCTTGAGCTCAGCCCAAGCGTCAAGGAGGACGAATGGCGGGGCTTTCTACCCCTCATCAGTTGGACCACCCCACAGCCCTCGCAGCCGCGGTGCTGACGCACGACAACCGGATCATCGTGATGGTCATCGGGATCGTCGCGCTGGCCGCGCTCGTCGTCGCGGGCATCCTGGTGCGCCAGGTGCTGGCCGCGGGCGAGGGCACCGAGAGCATGAAGAAGATCGCGGAAGCGGTCCAGGAAGGCGCCAAGGCCTATCTCGGGCGCCAGCTGCGCACGCTCGGCGTATTCGCCGTCGTCGTGTTCTTCCTGCTCCTGCTGCTGCCCGCGGACAACTGGAATCAGCGCGCAGGCCGATCGGTGTTCTTCTTGATCGGCGCCGCGTTCTCCGCGGCCACCGGTTATATCGGCATGTGGCTGGCGGTACGCAGCAATGTGCGTGTTGCGGCTGCTGCCCGGGAAGCGACTCCGGCGGAGGGTGAGCCGGAAAAGGATCTCACCACCGTCTCGCACAAAGCCATGAAAATCGCTTTCCGCACGGGCGGCGTCGTCGGCATGTTCACCGTGGGGCTCGGTCTGCTCGGCGCCTCCTGCGTGGTTCTGGTGTACGCGGCCGACGCGCCGAAGGTGCTCGAGGGCTTCGGCCTCGGGGCCGCCCTGATCGCCATGTTCATGCGTGTCGGCGGCGGCATCTTCACCAAGGCCGCCGACGTCGGCGCCGACCTGGTCGGCAAGGTCGAACAGGGCATTCCGGAGGACGACCCGCGCAATGCCGCGACCATCGCCGACAACGTGGGCGACAACGTCGGCGACTGCGCGGGCATGGCGGCCGACCTCTTCGAGTCGTACGCCGTGACCCTGGTCGCCGCGCTGATCCTCGGCAAGGTGGCCTTCGGCGACTCCGGGCTCGCCTTCCCGCTGATCGTGCCCGCGATCGGCGTGATCACCGCCATGATCGGCATCTTCGCGGTCGCCCCCCGCCGGGCCGACCGCAGCGGCATGTCCGCGATCAACCGGGGCTTCTTCATCTCCGCGGTGATCTCGCTCGGTCTGGTCGCCGCGGCCGTCTACATCTACCTCCCGGCCAGGTACAGCGACCTGCACGGCATCGGTGACGCGGCGATCCAGGCCAAGAACGGCGACCCGCGCATCCTCGCGCTCGTCGCGGTGGCGATCGGCATCCTGCTGGCGGCCGTCATCCAGCAGCTGACCGGCTACTTCACCGAGACCAACCGCCGCCCCGTGATGGACATCGGAAAGACCTCGCTGACCGGCCCTGCCACCGTCGTCCTCGCCGGGATCTCCGTGGGCCTGGAGTCGGCCGTCTACACCGCCCTGCTGATCGGCCTCAGCGTCTACGGGGCCTTCCTGCTCGGCGGTACGTCGATCATGCTCGCGCTGTTCGCGGTGGCGCTGGCCGGCACCGGCCTGCTCACCACGGTCGGCGTGATCGTCGCCATGGACACCTTCGGCCCGGTCTCCGACAACGCGCAGGGCATCGCCGAGATGTCCGGCGACGTCGAGGGCGCCGGCGCCCAGGTGCTCACCAACCTGGACGCCGTCGGCAACACGACGAAGGCCATCACCAAGGGCATCGCCATCGCCACCGCCGTCCTGGCGGCCTCGGCGCTCTTCGGGTCGTACCGGGACGCGATCACCACGAACGTGGCGGACGTCGGCGAGAAGCTGACCGGCAAGGGCGCGCCGCTCAGCCTGTCCCTGGACATCTCGCAGCCCAACAACCTCGTCGGTCTCATCGCGGGCGCGGCGGTCGTCTTCCTCTTCTCGGGGCTGGCGATCAACGCGGTCTCGCGGTCGGCGGGCTCGGTGGTCTACGAGGTGCGGCGGCAGTTCCGTGAGAAGCCCGGGATCATGGACTTCACGGAGAAGCCCGAGTACGGCAAGGTCGTCGACATCTGCACCAAGGACGCCCTGCGGGAGTTGGCCACGCCGGGTCTGCTCGCCGTGATGGCGCCCATCTTCATCGGCTTCACGCTCGGCGTCGGCTCCCTCGGCTCCTACCTCGCCGGCGCGATCGGCGCGGGCACGCTGATGGCGGTGTTCCTCGCGAACTCCGGCGGCGCCTGGGACAACGCGAAGAAGCTGGTCGAGGACGGCCACCACGGCGGCAAGGGCAGCGAGGCCCACGCCGCGACGGTGATCGGCGACACGGTCGGCGACCCCTTCAAGGACACCGCGGGTCCCGCGATCAACCCGCTGCTGAAGGTCATGAATCTGGTCTCGCTGCTCATCGCACCCGCGGTGATCAAGTTCTCCTACGGCAACGACAAGAACATCGGGGTACGGATCATGATCGCGATCCTCGCCCTGCTGGTCATCGTCGGGGCGGTCTACATCTCCAAGCGGCGTGGGATCGCCGTGGGCGACGAGGAGGACAAGTCCGAGCCAGTGGCCAAGTCGACGGATCCCGCGGTGGTTTCGTAGGCGGTCCGACCTGGCTCGGCTCCAAGGGGCGGGCGGGAGGCGCGTGTTGACGCGTCGCCCGCCCGTCGCCGTCTGCGCGGCCCTGTGTGCAGCCTCACGGTGAGCCTTCTCTCGCCTGACGCAAAGCGCCTCAAAGGGTTTCTTACTGGACGCTCGGCATGGGGTTGACGCCTGTGTGGCGTGTATGTTCCGGGGCCGAGAGCCATGGAAGGGACCAATCCGGTGAACAAGAAGCTCGCGGCCGCACTGTCCGGCGGTGCGGTACTGGTACTGGCGCTGTCCGGGTGCGGCAGCAGCGGCAAGAACAACGACAAGCTGGACTCCTGGGCCAAGCAGGTCTGCGACGGCGTACAGCCGCAGGCCAAGAAGATCGAGGCCGCCAACGCCGCGATCCAGAAGGAGACCTCGGACAACAGCACGCCGGACCAGGTCCAGAAGACCGACGCCCAGGCCTTCCAAGACATGTCCGACGCTTACAAGGCGATCGGGACCGCGGTCCAGAACGCCGGCGCGCCGAACGTCGACAACGGGGCGAAGAAGCAGCAGGACGCGGTCAAGGAACTGGGCGACATCTCCGCCTCCTACGCCACCCTCAAGACGCAGGTCGACAAGCTCGACACCAAGGACCAGGCCAAGTTCGCCGACGGGCTCAAGAACATCGCGACCTCGCTGGACAAGCTGAGCCAGAGCGGGAACGACGCGCTGAAGACCCTAGAGGAGGGCGAGGTCGGCAAGGCGATGGCCAAGCAGGCCAGCTGCAAGGTGGCGTCCGCGTCCGCCACCGCGTCGGCGAGCTGAGGTAGGGGCAGGGGGCGGCCGGCACCGCCACAATGGGGGCGTGAGTATCTCCAGTCTGCCTGCCCTGCCCGCCCGCCACCGTCCCGATGTCGCCGCCCGGCTGCGGGACGCCCTGCTCGGCGCGTCCTTCACCGCTGACGGGCTGCTCGAGCTGCTCGGCGCCCCCGCGTACGCGGCGCTGGCCCGCAGCGAGACCGTGCCCGCGCTCCGGGCGACGCGCGGAGACACGCCCCTCGAGGTCCTGGTACGGCTGTTCCTGCTGCAGCAGCCCGTGCCGCACGCGCGCGTGGACGGCGTTCTGCCGCTCGAGGCGTGCCTGGAGAGCGGGTGGCTGGTCCCGGCGGGCGGGGACGAGGTCGCCGCGACCGTGGACGTACGGCCGTACGGCGGGCCCGCCGGCGAGGACTGGTTCATCGTGTCCGACCTCGGGTGCGCCGTCGGAGGCGCCGGTGGCATCGGCAGCCGCGAGGAGGGCGTCGTCCTGGGCGTCGGCGGCGCGTCCACGACCCTCGCCGGCATCACCGTCCGTACGCCCGTCGCCGCCGCGCTCGACCTCGGCACCGGCTCCGGCGTCCAGGCACTGCACGCCGCCCGGCACGCCACGCGCGTGACGGCCACCGACGTCAACTCGCGCGCGCTCCACATCACCGCGCTGACGCTGGCCCTGTCCGGCGCGCCCGCCGCCGATCTGCGCGAGGGCTCGCTGTTCGAGCCGGTCCGGGACGAGGAGACGTACGACCTCATCGTGTCGAACCCGCCCTTCGTGATCTCGCCGGGAGCGCGACTGACCTACCGGGACGGGGGGATGGGCGGGGACGATCTGTGCCGCTCGCTCGTTCAGGAGGCGGGGGAGCGGCTGAACGAGGGCGGGTTCGCGCAGTTCCTCGCCAACTGGCAGCACGTGGAAGGGGAGGACTGGCAGGACCGGCTCAGGTCGTGGGTGCCGCGCGGGTGCGACGCGTGGATCGTGCAGCGCGAGGTGCAGGACGTCACGCAGTACGCCGAGCTGTGGCTCCGGGACGCCGGTGACCACCGGGGCGACCCGGCCGAGTACCAGGCGCTGTACGACGCCTGGCTGGACGAGTTCGAGGCACGCAAGGTGAAGGCCGTCGGGTTCGGCTGGATCACCCTGCGCAGGACGGGCACCGCTGTGCCGTCGGTCACGGTGGAGGAGTGGCCGCATCCGGTCGAACAGCCGCTCGGGGAGACGGTCCGCGCGCACTTCGACCGCCTCGACTACCTGCGCACGCACGACGACGCGGCCCTGCTCGCCGGGCACTTCCGGCTCGCCCCCGAGATCGTCCAGGAACAGGTCGGGCTGCCCGGCGCCGAGGACCCGGAGCACGTCGTGCTGCGGCAGAACCGGGGCATGCGCCGGGCCACCAAGGTCGACACGGTCGGCGCGGGCTTCGCGGGCGTGTGCGACGGCTCGCTGAGCGCGGGCCGCATCCTGGACGCCATCGCCCAACTGGTCGGCGAGGACCCGGTGTCGCTGCGCGACCGTACGCCGGCGCAGATCAGGTTGCTGGTGGAGCAGGGGTTCCTCGACCCGGCCGAGTGACGCCGTGCCGGGGGCGGGGAACTCGGGACGCCGAGGAGGGTGCAGCGACAAGTTCCAGTCGACTTGGTCACCGGATCCGGGGTGGACCGGCAAGGGACACCGGTCCACCGCGTAGGGCGTGACCCAGTCCCCTGGGGCAACCGTGGCAGACCGGCCCGGTCGTGTTCACCCCCGGTTCGCCGCCGGGTCCCCCGCCGCTGCGAGCGTCCCGTGCCAGTGCCGCACGGCACGCCCGCACGGGAGGGACCCACCATGGAGCGCGGCCCGGCGATCTTCACCGGAACGGTGTTCGCCCTGTTCGGGGCCGCCCTCCTGGTCTGGGTCGCCGTCCGGCTCCGGCACCGGCGGCCCGTCGCCCACGGTGTGAGCCCGGTCGCATCCGCGACCCTCGCCGCGCTGGCCGGCGCGGCGGCCCTCGCACTCGGCGTGTGGTGCTTCGCAGGCGTCTGACGACGCGATCTCCGACGGCCGCACCTGCTCGGGCCCCGGTAACCGGGAAGTGACCTTCCGCATCCCCCGAAAATGCCGCTGACCACTCCGGGCGGCAGGAATGCCGCGACTCGGGTTACCGTTCGAGTGGCCGTTGCGGGCTTTTCCCGTTTGACACGGGGGCGGGATGTACCGTCACACTCCGCAGCGTCACCATGACACGACCCCGGGAGGAACGCCTGGGGAGATCCCAGCGTCGACCGGAGAGAAGAGCGAAGTTGTCCCCGACCAGCGAGACCGCACACGGCGGCCGCCGACTCGTCATCGTCGAGTCGCCTGCCAAGGCGAAGACGATCAAGGGCTACCTCGGCCCCGGCTACACCGTCGAGGCGAGCGTCGGGCACATCCGCGACCTTCCCAACGGCGCCGCGGAGGTGCCGGAGAAGTACACCGGCGAGGTCCGCCGCCTCGGAGTGGACGTCGAGCACGACTTCGAACCGATCTACGTCGTCAACGCCGACAAGCGGGCCCAGGTCAAGAAGCTCAAGGACCTCCTGAAGGACTCCGACGAGCTCTACCTCGCCACCGACGAGGACCGCGAGGGCGAGGCCATCGCCTGGCACCTCCAGGAAGTGCTCAAGCCCAAGGTCCCGGTCAAGCGGATGGTCTTCCACGAGATCACCAAGTCCGCGATCCAGGCCGCCGTCGCCAACCCGCGCCAGCTCAACCAGAAGCTGGTCGACGCCCAGGAGACCCGCCGCATCCTCGACCGCCTCTACGGCTACGAGGTCTCGCCGGTCCTGTGGAAGAAGGTCATGCCGCGCCTGTCGGCCGGCCGCGTCCAGTCGGTCGCCACCCGTCTCGTGGTCGAGCGGGAACGCGAGCGCATCGCTTTTCGTTCAGCTGAGTACTGGGACCTGACGGGCACCTTCGCGACCGGCCGCGCGGGGGACCCGTCGGACCCGTCGTCGCTGGTCGCCCGCCTGCAGACCGTCGACGGCAGGCGGGTCGCGCAGGGCCGCGACTTCGACTCCCTGGGACAACTCAAGAGCGACAACACCCTCCACCTCGACGAGGCGAACGCCCGCGCCCTGGCCGCCGCCCTGGAGCAGACGCAGTTCGCGGTCCGCTCCGTCGAGTCGAAGCCGTACCGCCGCTCGCCGTACGCCCCCTTCCGTACGACGACGCTCCAGCAGGAGGCCTCGCGCAAGCTCGGCTTCGGTGCGAAGGCGACCATGCAGGTGGCCCAGAAGCTGTACGAGAACGGCTTCATCACCTACATGCGTACGGACTCCACGACCCTCAGCGACACCGCCGTGGCCGCCGCCCGCGCCCAGGTCACGCAGCTGTACGGCGCCGACTACCTGCCGGCGCAGCCGCGTACGTACGCCGGGAAGGTCAAGAACGCGCAGGAGGCGCACGAGGCGATCCGCCCTTCGGGTGATCGTTTCCGCACGCCTGCCGAGACCGGCCTGACCGGCGACCAGTTCAAGCTCTACGAGCTGATCTGGAAGCGGACGGTCGCCTCCCAGATGAAGGACGCGACCGGCAACAGCGTGACCGTGAAGATCGGTGGCACGGCCGCCGACGGCCGGGACGTCGAGTTCAGCGCGTCCGGCAAGACGATCACCTTCCACGGCTTCCTGAAGGCCTACGTCGAGGGCGCCGACGACCCGAACGCCGAGCTGGACGACCGCGAGCGCAGGCTGCCGCAGGTCAGTGAGGGCGACCGGCTCACCGCCGAGGAGATCACGGTCGACGGGCACGCCACCAAGCCCCCGGCCCGCTACACCGAGGCCAGCCTGGTCAAGGAGCTCGAGGAGCGCGAGATCGGCCGCCCGTCGACGTACGCGTCGATCATCGGCACGATCCTCGACCGCGGCTACGTCTTCAAGAAAGGCACCGCGCTCGTCCCGTCCTTCCTGTCCTTCGCCGTGGTCAACCTCCTGGAGAAGCACTTCGGGCGGCTCGTCGACTACGACTTCACCGCGCGGATGGAGGACGACCTCGACCGCATCGCGGCCGGCCAGGCCCAGTCCGTGCCGTGGCTGAGGCGCTTCTACTTCGGCGAGGGCGTAGGTGAGGGCGGCGCGGCCGACGCCGGCAACGGCGACGGGGACCACCTCGGCGGCCTCAAGGAGCTGGTGACCGACCTGGGCGCGATCGACGCGCGTGAGGTGTCGTCGTTCCCGGTGGGCAACGGCATCGTGCTGCGCGTGGGTCGCTACGGCCCGTACATCGAGCGCGGCGAGAAGGACTCCGAGGGCCACCAGCGGGCGGACGTGCCCGAGGACCTGGCCCCGGACGAGCTGTCCGTGGAGCTCGCGGAGGAGCTGCTCGCCAAGCCGAGCGGCGACTTCGAGCTCGGCGCCGACCCGAAGACGGGCCATCAGATCATCGCCCGGGACGGCCGCTACGGCCCCTACGTCACCGAGGTGCTCCCCGAGGGCACCCCGAAGACCGGCAAGAACGCCGTCAAGCCGCGTACCGCCTCGCTGTTCAAGTCGATGTCGCTGGACACGGTCACGCTCGAGGACGCCCTCAAGCTGATGTCCCTGCCGCGCGTCGTCGGCACCGACGCCGAGGGCCAGGAGATCACCGCGCAGAACGGCCGCTACGGTCCTTACCTGAAGAAGGGCACCGACTCGCGCTCGCTGCAGTCCGAGGAGCAGCTCTTCACGATCACCCTCGAAGAGGCGCTGCAGATCTACTCGCAGCCCAAGCAGCGCGGTCGCGCGGCCGCCAAGCCGCCGCTGAAGGAGCTGGGCACCGACCCGGTCAGCGAGAAGCCGGTGGTCGTCAAGGACGGCCGCTTCGGGCCGTACGTCACCGACGGGGAGACCAACGCGACCCTGCGCTCCGGCGACAGCGTCGAGACCATCACCCCGGAGCGCGGCTTCGAGCTGCTCGCCGAGAAGCGGGCGAAGGCCCCCGTCAAGAAGACGGCGAAGAAGGCGCCCGCGAAGAAGGCGACGGCCAAGAAGGCGACGGCGGCCAAGACCGCGGCGAAGAAGACGACGACGGCCGCGAAGAAGACGACCGCGAAGACGGCGGCGAAGAAGGCGACGGCCTCGAAGTCCGCCGACGAGTAAGGGCGTTCGGGACCTGGTCGGCAACGGCCGGGTCCTTCACGCCGTGTTCGCGAAACGAACGCCCCGGTATCGCTTTGGTGTCGGGGCGTGCGCACGTACGGACGCGCGCCCCGGGCTGTCAGTCCGTCCCGATAGGCTGAAAGCATGACGCGAGCCGAGCAGCCAACGGGCCACGACCCGGCCCCCGACGACGCCCTTGTCGCCGACTCCCGCGAGCGTGCCGTCCGCGCCCTGCTGCGCCAGCCGCAGCTGAAACGGCTGTGGAGTGCCCACCTCGTGGGCTCCGTCGGCGACACCCTCGCCCTCCTGGTGCTCGTGCTGCTCGCCCTTCAGGCGGCGATCAGCGAGGGCTCGTTCGGCGGGAACTACCGGGGCGTGGCGTTCGCAGTGGCGACCGTTTTCGGGGTGCGCATCCTGGCGACGCTGCTCTTCGGGGCGGTCCTGCTCGGCCCACTGACCTCGCTCACCTCGCAGGAGGGACCGCTCGACCGCCGCTGGACGATGGTCGGCGCCGACGGTGTCCGGGTCCTCGCGCTCATCGTGGCGCCCCTGTGGATCGACTGGATGCCGGGCGACGCGTTGGCGATCCTCCTCGTCACGGCCTTCGTGACCGGTGTCGCCGAGCGGTTCTGGACCGTCGCGCGGGAGAGCGCCGGGCCGGCCCTGCTGCCGGCCCCGCCACTGGAGGGCGCGACGGTACGGCCGTTGCCGGACCACATGGACGCCCTGCGCCGCCTGTCGCTGCGGACGACCTTCGTGGCGATCCCCCTCGCCGCTCTCGCGCTCGTCGGCGCCGGGCTGCTCAACAACCTGCTGGGCGCCGGGATCGCCTGGTTCGCCCAGCACCACGCGGCCCTCGCCTCGTATGTTGCGGCCGGCCTGTTCGCCGCGTCCCTGTCCGTGCTGACCTACCTGGAACTGCCCGCCACGCGCACCCCACGCGCGCGTTCCCCGCTCGAGGGACTGCGCCGCCCGCGCACGGGCGACGGCGTCGACACGGGCCGCACGGGCGCGATCCCGTTGCTGGTGCTCGCCTGCGCCGCCGTCGCCGCGGCGGTCTCCGCCGCGGTCGCCGTCGCGGTGCTGCACGCCAAGGACCTGCGCGGCGGCCCGGTGCTGTTCGGGCTGCTGGTGCTGGCGCTGACCGGCGGAGTCGTCGTCGGCATCCGTACGGCGCCCGGGCTGCTGGTGTCGCTCTCGCGCCGCCGGCTGCTCGCGCTGGCGATCGCCTTCACCGGCGTGGCGCTGCTGGCCGCCGGGCTCGTACCGGACGTCACCACGGTCCTGCTGATCCTCGCGCTGGCCGGCGTCGGCGCGGGCGTGGCCGCCAACACCGGGCACACCCTCCTCGACCAGGAGGCCGAGGACCACCGGCGCACGCGCACGACCGAGCACCTGCACGCGGTCGTCCGGGTCTGCGTGGCCCTCGGCGCGGTGATCGCCCCGGTCGTGGCCGCGGGGATCGGACCGCACCGCCTGGAGAGCGGCAGGTTCGTCTTCGCGCACGGCGGCGCCGCCTTCACCCTCATGCTGGTCGGCGCCCTGCTGCTGCCGGTCGCCGCGCTGGTGCTGGCCAAGGTCGACGACCGCTCCGGGGTGCCGCTGCGGCACGACCTGCGGGACGCGCTGCGCGGCGGCGACGACCCGGCGGTGGCGCCCGCCGCCAATGGCTTCTTCATCGCCCTGGAGGGCGGTGACGGCGCCGGCAAGTCCACCCAGGCCGAGGCGCTCGCCGAGTGGATCAGGGCCAAGGGCCACGAGGTCGTGGTGACCCGCGAGCCGGGCGCGACACCGGTCGGCAAGCGGCTGCGCTCGATCCTGCTGGACGTCTCCAGCGCCGGGCTGTCGCACCGGGCGGAGGCGCTGCTGTACGCGGCGGACCGCGCGGAGCACGTGGACACCGTCGTGCGCCCCGCGCTGGAGCGCGGCGCGGTCGTCATCTCGGACCGCTACATCGACTCCTCGGTGGCCTATCAGGGCGCGGGCCGCGATCTGTCCCCGACGGAGATCGCCCGCATCAACCGCTGGGCGACCAACGGCCTCGTACCGCACCTGACCGTCCTGCTGGACGTCTCCCCGGAGATCGCCCGCGAGCGGTTCACCGAGGCGCCGGACCGGTTGGAGTCGGAGCCCGCCGAGTTCCACGCGCGCGTGCGCTCCGGGTTCCTGACCCTGGCCGCGGCCGACCCCGGGCGGTACCTGGTGGTGGACGCGGGCCAGGAGCCCGAGGCGGTCACCACCGTCGTACGGCACCGCCTCGACCACATGCTGCCGCTGTCCGAACAGGAGATCCGGGAGCAGGAGGAGGCGCGCAGGAAGGCTGAGGAGGAGGCCCGCCGCAAGGCCGAGGAGGAGGCCGCCCGCAAGGCAGAGGAGGAGCGGCTGGAGCGGGAGCGCCAGGAGCAGCTCGCCAAGCTGCGCGCCGAGGAGGAGGAGCGCAAGCGGCGCGAGCTGGAGGAGGCGCAGCGGCGCGAGGCCGAACGGCAGGCCGAGGAGGCCCGGCAGCGGGCCGAGGAGGCCGCCCGGCGCGCGGAGGAGGAGCGGCAGCGACTGCTCGCGGAGGAGAAGGCGCGCGCTGAGGAGGAGGCCCGCCGCAAGGCCGAGGAGGAGCGGCGGCGCAAGCAGGCCGAGGAGGAGGCGCGGCTGCGGGCCGAGGCGGAGGCGCTTCGGCTGGAGAAGCAGCGCAAGGCCGAGGAGGCCTTGCTGCGCGCCGAGGAGGCGAGGCGCCTCGCCGAACAGGCCACGGCCGCCGCGGAGGCGGGCCCGAAACCGCCGACCGGACCGGCGGCGCGGCCGGAGGCGTCGACCGTGCCGACGCCGGTGGTGACGCCGACGAACGCGTCGGGCGGCCCGCTGGAGGAGACGGCCGTGCTGCGGCCGGTGCGGGACGGCGGCGCCGACGACGCCGAGGGCGCGCCCGAGGGCCGCGAGCGCCCGTCGGGCGGGTCCGACTCCGAGGTGACGACGAAGCTGCCGCAGCCGCCCGCGGGTTCGGCGGACGAGACGGCCGTCCTGCCCCCCGTGGTGCCGGGCGCGGCCGATGAGACGGCGGTGCTGCCGCCGGTGGCTCCCGGGCCCGAGGACGAGACGGCCGTGCTGCCCCCGGTGCGGGGGGACGGGCCCGCGAACCGGGTGCCGCCCGGGTTCTTCCGGGACGACGAGCCGGCGAAGGGGGCCCGGCCGGCGGGCGCCGAGGACCGTACGCGGGAGATCCCCCAGGTCGACGCGGAGGGCCGGCCTCGCCGGCGGGCCCGCTCGGACTGGGCCGAGGAGACGCCGCTCGACGACCTTCCCTCGCTGGCCGACGAATTGCTCGGACCGCACGGGGACGAGTACGACGACGACGGGCGGGGCCGCCGCCGGGGCGGCCGGGGACGCTGAGCACCCGGCCAGGGGGCGTCGCCCCCGCCGCACGGCCGTACGGCTCCCGCTCCTGCCCTCGTTGTCAGTGCCACCCCGCACAATGGAACCCGCGACACGAACCGTGGTGAAAGGGGGGTGAGGCATGACCGTCTGGGACGACCTCGTCGGGCAGGAGAAGGTGGCCGAGCAGCTGGACGCCGCCGCTCGGGACGCCGACGCCCTGGTCACCGCGGTCGCCGCCGACGCACCTGAGCCCGAGGCGTCGAAGATGACCCACGCCTGGTTGTTCACCGGGCCGCCCGGCGCCGGGCGGAACCAGGCGGCCCGGGCGTTCGCGGCCGCGTTGCAGTGCGTGTCGCCGGACCGCGCGCTCGGCGGCTCGCCCGGCTGCGGGTTCTGCGACGGCTGCCACACCGCCCTCGTGGGTACGCACGCCGACGTCACCACCGTCGCCGCCGTCGGCGCGCAGATCCTCGCCGACGACATGCGCGACACCGTACGGAAGTCGTACACCTCGCCGGCGAACGGCCGCTGGCAGGTCATCCTCGTCGAGGACGCCGAGCGGCTGAACGAGAAGTCGGCCAACGCCGTGCTGAAGGCGGTGGAGGAGCCCGCCCCCCGCACGGTCTGGCTGCTGTGCGCGCCCTCCATCGAGGACGTCCTGCCCACCATCCGCTCCCGCTGCCGGCACCTGAACCTGCTGACGCCGTCGGTCGACGCCGTCGCCGACATGCTCGTACGACGGGAGGGCGTCGAACCGGCCGTCGCGGCGGCCGCGGCCCGCGCGACCCAGGGGCACGTCGACCGGGCCCGCCGGCTGGCCACCGACCCGGCGGCCCGGGAGCGCCGCGCCGCCGTGCTGAAGCTGCCGCTGCGCGTCGAGGAGATCGGCGGCGCGCTGAAAGCCGCCCAGGAACTCGTCGACGCGGCCGCCGAGGACGCCAGACAGCTCGCCGAGGAGATGGACGGCAAGGAGACCGAGGAGCTGAAGGCGGCGATGGGCGCCTCCCAGGGCGGCCGGATGCCCCGCGGCACGGCGGGCGTGATGAAGGACCTGGAGGACAAGCAGAAGCGGCGCCGGACGAGAACGCAGCGCGACAGCCTCGACCTCGCGCTGACCGACCTCACCGGTTTCTACCGCGACGTCCTCGCCCTCCAGCTCGGTACCCGGGTGGCCTTGGCCAACGCGGACGCCGAGGACGCCCTGGAACGCCTGGCCCGCGGCAGCTCCCCCGAATCCACTCTCCGCCGTATCGAGGCGATCGCCGCGTGCCGCGACGCCCTCGACCAGAACGTGGCCCCGCTGCTCGCCGTCGAGGCGATGACGATGGCTCTCAGAGGGGGCTGAGCGACGATCAACGGGAGGTTGACCAGGTAACTCGTACGAGCCACGGTGGCGACGGACGGCATTCGATCCACCGCACAGAGTTACGCTCGCCAGATGTACATCAGGCGCAGCTCCCGTACCCGCCGGTCCCGAACCGCCGCCACCCTTCTCGCCACCGCCTCCCTCCTCGTGTCCGCCTGCTCCGCCACCGGCCCGACGAGCTCCGCCGGTGGTACGGCCCACGTGGAGCTGGCCGCGCTGCCGCAGTCGACGCCGTCCGCGCTGGCGCCGTACTACGAGCAGAAGCTGAGCTGGCGCAGCTGTGGAGTCCCCGGCTTCCAGTGCGCCACCATGAAGGCGCCGCTCGATTACGCCCGGCCTGGCGCCGGGGACGTACGGCTCGCCGTCGCCCGCAAGAAGGCCACCGGCAAGGGCAGGCCGCTCGGATCGCTGCTGGTGAACCCGGGCGGGCCGGGCGGCTCGGCGGTCGGCTACCTCGAGCAGTACGCGGGGATCGGCTACCCGGCTCAGGTGCGTGCCCGCTACGACATGGTCGCGGTCGACCCGCGCGGGGTCGCCCGCAGCGAGCCCGTCGAATGCCTGAGCGGGCGCCAGATGGACAGCTTCACGGAGACCGACACGACACCGGACGACCCCAAGGAGACCGACCGACTCGTCGCCGCCTACAAGCAGTTCGCTCAGGGCTGCGGCGCGCACTCGGCGCGGCTGCTGCGGCATGTGTCCACGGTGGAGGCGGCCCGTGACATGGACATCCTGCGGGCGGTCCTCGGCGACCGGAAGCTGACGTATGTGGGGGCGTCGTACGGGACATTCCTCGGCGCGACGTACGCCGGGCTGTTCCCGGCGCGGGTGGGCCGGCTGGTCCTCGACGGCGCGATGGACCCCTCCCTGCCCGCCCGCCGGATGAACCTGGACCAGACCGCCGGGTTCGAGACGGCGTTCCAGTCCTTCGCGAAGGACTGCGTACGGCAGTCCGACTGCCCGCTCGGCGGCCGGGGCACCACCCCGGCCCAGGTCGGCGAGCACCTCAGCGCCTTCTTCAGGAAACTGGACGCGCACCCCGTCCCCACCGGCGACCCCGACGGCCGCAAGCTCGGCGAGGCCCTCGCCACCACCGGCGTGATCGCCGCGATGTACGACGAGAGTTCCTGGGGGCAGCTGCGCGAGGCACTGACCTCGGCGATGAAGGAGAACGACGGCTCGGGCCTGCTGGTGCTCTCCGACAGCTACTACGAGCGGGACACCGACGGCCGCTACTCGAACCTGATGTTCGCCAACGCGGCCGTGAACTGCCTCGACCTGCCGCCCGCCTTCTCCTCCCCCGACCACGTGGAGAAGGCGCTGCCCGCCTTCGAGAAGGCGTCGCCGGTCTTCGGTGAGGGCCTTGCCTGGGCCTCACTGAACTGCGCCTACTGGCCGGTCAGGTCGACGGGCGAGCCGCACCGCATCGAGGCGAAGGGCGCGGCGCCGATCGTCGTGGTCGGCACCACCCGCGACCCGGCGACCCCCTACCGCTGGGCCCAGTCCCTCTCCCGTCAGCTCTCCTCGGCCCGCCTCCTCACCTACGTCGGCGACGGCCACACCGCCTACGGCCGCGGCAGCGACTGCATCGACTCCGCGATCGACACCTACCTCCTCCACGGCACCCCGCCGGCGGAGGGAAAGCGCTGCTCATAGGCCGTCCGCCCGCCCCCGGCCCCCACCTCCCGGGGCGTGTACGGAGCACCCCCGGAAACTGTGTAGACTTACCGACGTTGCTGATCGCACCATGGTGCGGACGGCGCGCCGCCTTAGCTCAGATGGCCAGAGCAACGCACTCGTAATGCGTAGGTCTCGGGTTCGAATCCCGAAGGCGGCTCTGTGGTGAACCCCAGGTCAAGCCTTTGACCTGGGGTTTCTTTGTTTCGTTGACCTTGGGACTCGGGTCAATCGGACACTCATGATCAACGCATCGTAATGCGTAGGTCTAAGGTTGACGTTCGGTAGTGATTCTGCTCTGAAGGGCTGTGAACTGGCCTTTTGTCGCCCGCTGTCGATCTGCCTTGGCCCGTTCGGGATGATGTGGTGGCCATTTGGTGGCCAAGCGTGCAGCCACCGTGCAGACCGGCTCCTACTCAGCCGCGCAATTGGGGGCAGGCAGGGGAACGACTGTTGTGCCAACCCGGCAATCGCGCGTTCCATCTGCCCCTCGCTTGGGCGATTGCCGGGCACTGGCCGGCTGTTGAATAGGATCTCTGGATTCGGGTCTGGGCTACTCGTCGCTCCACTTGGGCTCGCTCTCGCTCCCCACTCGCTTGAGTGGCGAAATCCGTGAGTCCGGGCGCCGCCCCCGTGGCCGGCGCGATGGCCACCAACTCCACTTCGGTCACTCGGACCCCCTTCGGTTGTGCGAGTTGTGCGACATGCTGAACAGGCCCTGAACCTGGCCCGCGACCACGGCTTCCGCGTAGCGGAGGGCCAGGCCCTGACCGTCCTGTGCGGCACAGCCGAGGCCGAGTCGACGTACGACGAAGCCGTCACCCTCGGCCAAAAGGCACTGGCCATCCACCGCGAGACCGGCCACCGCCTCGGCGAAGCCCGCACCCTCGTGGCACTCGCTCGCGCCCTCCAGAAGACCGACGGCGCTGCCGCTGAACTCATGAGACAGCAGGCGCTGGACATCTTCTCGGACGTGGGCGTGCCGGCGGAGGGTCTGTCCATTGGCTGGACAGACCCATGTCGCTCCTGATTCAGGGGGCGTGGTCCGGTCAGTGAGAGATCGTCACGCCGGAGTACCAGTCGATCGCTGTCCAGGCCACGGAGCGGGCGCCCGCGGTGGTTCAGAAGTACGACGGAACGTACTTGTAGCAGTAGTTGGTGCCGCCGTAGTAGGAGTCACCGTCGAGCAGCAGCCAGCCTCCCGTTCCCTTGCCCACGATGCCGTCCTTGGTGAGGCCGTGGCCGGAGTGGCTCTGATAC
Organism: Streptomyces sp. NPDC101152; assembly: GCF_044768275.1. Taxonomy (NCBI): domain Bacteria; kingdom Bacillati; phylum Actinomycetota; class Actinomycetes; order Kitasatosporales; family Streptomycetaceae; genus Streptomyces; species Streptomyces sp. NPDC101152. The sequence goes on from NZ_JBIWPO010000018.1 coordinate 63,385, forward strand.
CACTCGACCCAGCTGTAGGTGTTCGAACCGAACGATCCGTCCTCCGCCAGCGGGCGTCCGTGGCCCTTGGCCTGCGCGACGTCGTTGACGAGATGCTGCACGCACCACACGCCGTGGCTGTTGTTGGCGTAGCCGTAGCCGATGGTACCGGCGGACGGTGACGCCTGCGCCTGAGCAACGGCGCCGATCGCGAGGAGTGTGGTGGCGGCGGTGACTCCCGCCGCCCTGCCCATGGCAGTCAGTCGCATGGAAAAGGTCCCTTCGGTGATGTGGAGCCCTGCCGATGGAAACGGCGGCTTCCGACGGACGTCAGCATCGGTAGGTAAGCTTCGGCGAACCTGCAGTGGACCTGGAATCGGCTGGTCGGGACCGGTGTTGAGCGTATTTCGTTCCGCTGGTGTGTGACCCGGCCGCGTCGTTGGCGGTGTCGATCTGAGGTCTGTGGTCCGCGCGGGCCTGTCGTCCTTGGTGAGCGGCGCCGGCGTGCTCATGTCCGGTCATGAGTACGGCCCTCCCGGATCTCTTGGGCGAGCGGTCGGGAGGGCCGCTGCCGCGCGCGGAGGCGCTGTGGTCGCGGTAGAGGCTGATCCGCCCCGGGTCGAGAAGCGGTTGGTGGATGGCGAGGTGTGCCGTCCCGGGGTGCGGGGGCGGGTTCGTGGTGCCGTGGGGCTGGGCGAGTGACGGGGGCTGGGTGGACAGAGCCGTTCTCGGGTGAGGGCGCGCTGCGTTTCGTCGCTGCTCAGAAGCACCTGACGCCGGTGTCCCTCTGTCCCGACCGGTGGTCACGTCAGAGACGCTGGCCGAGCTGTCGGCCGAGACGCCCCGACACACAACGGACGGGTCCGCGTCGCCGCACCTTCACCCCGTCGGACATCGAAGGATGGTGGGGGCTTCCTGGATCTCGTCAGTGATGCTCTTCCTCGTCACTTGGTCGTATCTTCAAGCGCGTGGTGGGGACGACGAGCAAGACCGTGCGCAAGGGCCTGCCGACCGGCAGGTCGGCATACCCCGGCGGAGGCGGTGAGGATGCCCCCGGCCTGTCTCACACCGTTTCGCCTGGCGGGTTTCCGGTGGTGATGCGCCGGTGTTCGTCATCGGCCAGTTCGGACAGGGCGATCGCTCCGCAGCCGATGGACAGGGATTTGACCTGCTCCAGTTGCGCGAGTCCTTCTGCCCGGTGCCCGGAGGAGGACAGTGCGAGACCGGCCGTGAGCCGGGCCATCGCCTCGTGAAGAGGTGTTCGGGCCGCGCTGAACTCGGCGGCGGCCCGGCACGCAGTGGGGCCCGCCGCCGGATCTCGCTGGGCGAGTTGTACCTCGGCGCGAGCCAGCAGCGCGAAGCCGCGCCGACCGGGCGGCCCGTCAGGGTCCGCGGCGGCGGCCGCGCGATCGGCCCAGGTCTGGGCAGCAGCACCGTCGCCCAGGGCCAGCTCCGCGACAGCAAGCAGCCTGAACCACAGCGGGCGCACCGGTGCCTCGAACCCCAGGAGTTCGGGACCTCCTCCCGCCTCGAGTACCTTGTTGACGCAGCCGGCCGGATCGCCGTTGAGCAGGAGCGTGTTGCCGAGCATCCCGACCATCGCCGACCGACGCGCGCCCGGTGTCGCACCGGCCCGAGAGAGTGACTCTTCACAGATCTTCAGTGCCCCGCCGAAGTCCCCCCGCCACATCGAGACCGCTGCGCTCACCACTTCGGCCAGCGATCGCGGCTCGCCGCTGCCGACGAGTGATGCCGCTTCCAGAGCGTCGTCAGCGAACGTCGATGCCTCGTCCAGACGTCCCAGCCACATGAGGGCGTAGGCGGACGCGGCGAACAGGTCGGCGAGTACGCGGCTCTGGCCGGTGCGGCGCGACACCTCGAGTCCGCGGCCCAGAAGGCGCAGGGCGGTGTCGTAGCGTTCGTGGAGCATCGCCGTCCAACCGGCCGCGACAACGGCATCCATATTCTGGGCCAGTTCCCGGTCATCGGCATCGTCGAGCACGTCGAGCACCTGGCCGAGGAGGTGGGCCGACCGCATGTTGTCACCGCCGCCGGTATAGGCCAGTGCCAGCAGAGCGCGCACCGCGGTGATCTGCTGCAGGCCACCGACATGGCGCACCGATCGCAGCGCACGTTCGCTCCATTCGACGGCCGTGTGGAAGTCGTTCGTACGAAGCGCCACGACGGCGACCCCCACCTCCAGGGCCGCGGTTTCGCCTTCCGCCCGTTCGTCGTGGCCGGCCAGTTCCTGGAGCAGCAGGGCCATGGCCTCTTCGTACCGGCCGAGCATCCATTCCATCGTGGCCCAGGTGGCCGTCACGCGGGCCCGCTGGTCCGGGGCCTGCGTATGGAGCAGGGACGCCGCTGTGCGCAGGATGTCGCGGCTCTCGCGCAGACGCCCGGCCATGCCGAGCGCGTCGGCCTGCTGGAGCCACAGTTCGGGCCGCTGCCGGCTGCGCTCGCCGAGCAGCCGCAGGGCCTCCCCGGTCCAGTGGGCGGCGGCCGCGGGTGCGATCGTCGTCACCTGCCCGGCGGCCCGGACCAGGATGTCGGCGGCATGTTCATCTCCCATCCGCGCCGACCGCTGGACATGCAGGGCCTGGGCGGTCAGCGATGCGCCGCGTCGCGCCAGGGCGTCCGCTGCCCGGGCATGGGCCTCGATCCGCCAGCCGGCACCCGCCTCCTGATACACCGCCGACCGCACCAGCGGGTGGCGGAACCGGAATTGGCGTGTGGAACCGATCTGGCGTACGAGGTCCCGCTCCGCGACCTCGTCCAGAGCCACAAGTGCCTGCGCCTCACCGATCTGGGCCACGACCGCCACCATCTCGGCCTCGAAGGAGTCGCCGAGCACCGCGGCCGCCTTCGCACAGGCCCTCGCGGTGGCCGAGAGACCTCCCAGCTCCTCCAGGAGGGCGGCACTCACCGATTGGGGAAGATCGCCGGCCTCGACGGCCGAGTCGGCCGGGACCGCCGCAGGGCCCTCGTGGCCGGCCCTGCGGGCCAGCGCCTCCAGGTAGAACGGGTTGCCGCCGCTGGCCTCGTAACGCCACTGGAAGCCCCAATGATCCATCCTGGTATCGCACAACTGCGCCCCCTCGGCCGGGGACAGCGCACCGAGCTCGACTCTGGCCACCCGTCCCTTCGCACCCGCCCGGGCCATCGCCGCGGCAAGCCGCGGCGGCGCCTGCCGCGGACGGTAGGAGAGCGCGAGTAGCAACGGGGTGCGCGGCGGGTGCCGTACCAGATGGTCGATCAGCTCGGCTGTAGCGTCGTCCGCCCACTGCAGATCGTCCAGGCCGAGCACGAGCCCGCCGTCGGCGCTCAGCGCCTCCAGGAGCGCCCGTACGGCCCGGTGGAACCAGTACCGCTCGACGGCCACCGGTCCCGAACCGTTGGGAAACCGGTCGGCGAGCGCCGGGAAGACGGTACTCAGCACGTCGAACACGCCGGGCGACGACGCTCCTTCCTGGCCGGGCCGGAGAGTGTCCACATTGCCGAGGTGATCGTCCAGTGCGTCCACGAACACGCCGTACGGAGCACGGTCGAACTCCAGGCTCCGCCCGTCCAGGGTCACGAAACCGTGCCGCCGCGCACGCTCGCCCAGTTCGCCGAGCAGCCGCGTCTTTCCGATGCCCGGTTCCCCGACGATCTCGACCACTCCTGGCGCCCCGGCCATGGTGTCCTCGATCGCCCGGTCCAGGACCTCCAGCTCGGCCGCCCGCCCGATGAAACGGCTTCCCGTCCGGGCCTGCCGCTGCCTCGGCGCGGAGGCAGCGGGTAACGGGGCCGGTACGAGGGTGGGTCCCGGCTCGCGACGGACGGCGGGTGCGTTCAGCGAGGGGTCGGCGGTGAGGATGCGCTGGTGCAGCTGCCGCAGTGGGAGGCCGGGGTCGCAGCCGAGTTCCTCGGCCAGCAGCGATCGGGTCCGCTGGTAGTGGCCGAGGGCGTCGGCCGGGCGGCCACAGCGGTACAGGGCGAGGATGAACTGGCCGGCCAGCCGTTCATCCAGCGGATGTGCCCCGGTCCGGGCCGACAGGTTGGCCAGCAACTCGGCGTGGTGACCGAGGCGAAGCCGGACGTCGGTCTGGTCGAGTTCGACCGCGGCTCGCTGCTGGTTCACGACATCGCGCAGGGCGTTGATCCAGGGGGTGTCCAGACCGGCGAAGGCATCTCCCCGCCAGAGGCCGAGTGCCTGACCGAACAAGGTCGCGGCTGCCTCTTCCCGGCCGCTCTGCCCGGCCGTCCGGGCCCGTAGCGCAAGGTCGTGGAAACGGTGCAGGTCCACTGCCGCCGCCTCGACGTCGAGTACGTAACCTCCAGAGCGCCGGACGATGGCCGCCCCCTCAGCGTGGGCCAACGCCTGGCGGAGACGGGAGACGTAGCCGTAGAGCGTGTTACGGGCCCGCTGCGGAAGACGGTCGGACCAGACGCGGTCGGCGAGTTGGTCGATCGACACCACGCGGTTGGCTTCCACCAGCAGTACGGCCAGCACGCACCGCTGCCGAGCGTGGCCCAGTCCGACGATTCGGCCTTCGACACGCGCCTCGATACCGCCGAGCAGTGTGAACTCCGCCGACACGACGTCACCCCCCTGAGGTCGGACTCTATTCCCGGGGCACGTGGTCTGAACAGGTGATTCAAGGTTTGTCCCAGGTTTACGGCAAACCCGCCGAGCACGGTGGTCACACGGGGCGAACTTCCCCAGGGCGCGGAAAAGGGCCGTGTTCATGGCGGTGGCTGCGGCTGGAACGCGCCAGAAGATTCTCGATCTAGGAAGAGGTAATGATGAAGATCAACCTGAAGCGTGCTGTGGTAAGCGGGTTGGCAGCGGTTTCACTTGCCGCTGGCGGCCTGGTCGCCACCGCCGGATCCGCCTCCGCGGCCCCCACCTGCACTTCCTGGCAGGACAAGAACACCTACGGCGTCAAGTGCGAAACCTCTGCCGCCTACTACGCCAGCGTGAAGTGCTCCAACGGCAAGCACGCCACCGGTGTCACGACCAACAGCAACCGATGGTCGTATGCGTATTGCACCTCGTACGGCAGGTCCGTCCACATCCTTCCGGGGGCATACGGTAAGCCCGTCTTTCCGTGACAATCACGTCTGCAGCGGCCCGGACAGGGCGCGTGTAGACGGTCAGAGCCCCTACCCCCGAGGAGCGGGGTAGGGCCTCTTTGCGTCGCAAGGTCTCTGCGCTGGACGCCACTTTGGCGCCCGGCCGTCAACGGCCCCTTCACGTACACCGCTACGGCCAATGCCAACCAGTCCCCCTGGACGGACTGGACGCAGGACGACAACCCCGGCGAGAGCAAGCCGACCCTGTTGACCCTGCCCGATCTGAACGCGTACCGCATCAAGACCGCCCAGTCGCACAACTACGCGCTCCTGGCGTACGGGACATGGCGCCACATCCGGACCGACACCGCCTCCGACAGCCAGGGCCGGGTTTCCACCGACGACGCGCACGGTGACGTGAGCGTGGCCGCGCAGGAGAAGTGCGTTACCACCACCTACGCGGCGCCGTCGGCCGGCAACACCGTGACCCTGTCCCACCCGGACCAGGTCACCTCCGTCAGCGGGCCGTGTGGCACCGCGGCCTCAGCGAGCACACTGCTGGCGGACAAGAAGATCTACTACGACGGCGACGGCATCGTCACCAACCTGGGCACCTTCGGACAGCTCGACCAGAACAGCAGTACTGCCATCGGCCAGGTGAGCGCCGTGCGCACCGCCACCGACTACACCGGCAGCACCGAGAACTGGCAGACCAACTCGGCGATGAAGTACGACGGCGCCGGGCGCATCACCGACTCCGTCGAAGCCACGGGGCAGAGCACCCACACCGCGTTCAGCCCCCCGTGGTCCCTCCTCGGCGGCAACACCAACCCGACCAGCATCACGACCACCAACTGCCAGAGCTGGAAGGTCACTTCCACCCTCGACGCACGGCGCGGTCTGCCCACCGAGAACGTCGACGCCAACAACCGCAAGACCGATATCACCTACCACCCGCTCGGGCGGCGCACGGCCGTCTGGCTGCCGGGTCGCGACAAGGCCGAGGAGGACCCCGACCCCGCGGCACCGCCGACCACCGTCGAGGGCGCCTGCTGGACCAAGATCGAGCAGGGCCGGCATCTGCTGCTCGACGTCGACCTCCCCCCAAGGGCTTCTCGCCCGAGCCCGAGGTTGGCCCGGGCCTCGCCCACTCGGTATCGGTCGGTACCGAGCGGGACGGCGGCAAGGAAACCTGTTGGCACTGATCCGGAGATCGATGCATCAGGGGGCAGGTAGCCTGCCGCGCCGCCACCGTGCCAGGGTGAGCGGGCAGCGGGCAGCGGGCAGCGGGCAGCGGGTTCAGGTGAGAGTGGTCAAGGCGTGGCTCACCGTCGTCCTCGTCGACGGCACACGGCGCACGAAGCTGTGGTGCCTGCTGACCAATCTCCTGGATGCCGACAGCCGGGCGCTGTGGGAGATCCACAACCCGGACAACCTCGCACCTTGTCGTCAGTGGTGACCCCGTCGGTGGCCAGCCGGTGGCCGGACGCCTTTGGACGACGTAACACGAGGCAGCGCAGACCAACCAGCCGCACGTGCTCTGATCAGGCAGAACGTCACTCGGTAGCATGGCCAGACACTACGCAACACGAACGCTCACGGTCTCGTAATGCGTAGGTCTCGGGTTCGAATCCCGAAGGCGGCTCTTCTTGAACCCCAGGTCAGGGCCCTGGCCTGGGGTTTTGTGTTGTTTGTGACGACGTCAGGGTTTATGCGCCCGACGCTCTGCGGAGGTGGCGCAGGGCGCGTGCGGCCGCGTGGGCTCCGCACATTCCGTGCGCGCCGGGGCCGGGCGGGGTGGCGGCGGAGCACAGGTAGTGGCCGGGCAGCCCGATGTCGTAGGGGTGCAGGGTGGGGCGTGGACCGAAGAGCAGTTGGGGGATGTCCTTGGCACCGGTCATGATGTTGCCGCCGACGTAGTTCGGGTTGTGGTCGGTGAATCCGGGGGTGGTGCGGATGGCGGTGCCGACGATCCGGTCCCTGAAGCCCGGGGCGAACCGTTCGATCTGAGCGGTGATCGCTTCGGTGGCGTCGCCGGGGTAGCCGTTCGGGACGTGGGCGTAGGTCCACACCGGGTGCACGTTGCCCACCGACCGCCGCGGGTCGGCGAGGTACTGCTGTCCGACCAGGACGAACGGGCGGTCCGGCATCCGGCCGGCGTGGATCTCGCGTTCGGTGGCGGCGATCTCGGCGAAGTTGCCTCCCACGTGCACCGTGCCGGCCCGGCGCGCCGCTTCGGCGGTCCAGGGGACTCCGCCCTCGACGGCGAAGTCGACCTTGAACGCCCCGGGGCCGTAGCGGAACCGGCGGTAGGCCCGGGCGACGCGCGGCGGCAGCAGCTCGCCCATGATGTCCGCCAGGGCGGTGGGCGTCACGTCCCAGAGGGTCACGTCCGTGGGCGGCAGCTCCCGGGCCGACCGCACGCGGACGCCCGTCTCGATTTTCCCGCCGAGGTCGAGCAGCAGCGCCGCCATGGCGTCGGTGATACGGCGTGATCCTCCTTCGGCGACGGCCCAGCCGTGCCGGTGTCCCGCGGTGAGGATGCCGAGTCCGATGCTGGCGCTGAGGGGTCGGTGGAGGGGGCGGTAGGCGTGTGCCGCGACCCCGCCGAAGAGAGCCCTGGCCTCCTCGGTCGCGAAGAGCTTCGCCAGCAGCGACGCGGGGGCGAGCGCGGGCGCGCCGAAGCGGGCGAGACGGACGGGGTGCCGTGGCAGGCGCATGAGCGGGCCGAGGATGTCGTCGCTCCAGGTGTCGTAGGCCGCCGAGGGGCCGTCGAGCAGCCTCCGCCAGCGCCGTCCGTCGGTGCCGAGACCGGTGGCGGTCTCGGCGACCGAGCGGTGCAGCACTCCGGCCGTGCCGCCGTCGAGCGGATGCACGCAGTCGATCTCCGGCCGTGCCCACCTCAGCCCGTACCGGCCGAGGTCGAGGGAGTGCAGGAACGGTGAGCCGACGGCCATCGGGTGGACGGCCGAGCAGTGGTCGTGCAGCATCCCGGGCAGGATCGCCTCGCTAGAGCGTGTGCCGCCGCCGATCTCGTCGGCCGCCTCCAGCACGGTGACCGCCACGCCCTCGTGGGCGAGGGCGACGGCGGCGGCGAGCCCGTTGGGGCCCGCGCCGACCACGATCGCCGTGCTCACGCCGCCGAGTCTTCCACGGCGACCCGCGCCGGGGCCGGGGACGACGGTTCGCGGGTCCAGGTCACGTCGAGCGGGATCGGGCCGTTCGGCAGCCACGGCTGCTCCTCGACCGCGTCGGCGACCTTCCACGTTCCGCGCTCGATCACTCCGAGCGCGGCGTCGATCACCTGGTAGTGCTGGATCCCGCGGTGGATGGGCTGCGACTCCACCCAGACGACGATCCACTCCCCGGGGGCGAATCCGATCCGGGACTGTACGGCGTTGATCAGGTCGATGTTGTGCAGGTGGCCGTCTCCGAAGTTGAACCCGATCAACGAGTTGCACGCGAACTCGGCTTCGCGCACGGTGCGTTGGCCGAGATCCGGGAGGTTCTTCAGCAGGACCGAGAACAGGCCGCGGCCCTGGCTGTGCATCGACCGCCAGGCGATGGTCTGCTGCATGGTGATCTCGGCGACCGCCGGTGGGTAGCCCATTGCCTGGAGTTGGTCCACCTGGTTCTGTGTCGGCCGGTGCGGCAGGGAGTTGAGCTTCTCCTCCGCGCCCGGTGCGAAGACCCACAGCGCGGAGGCCCAGTTGCCCGCGTACTGGCGCATCGAGGGCAGGAACGACACCAGGTCGGGGCGCAGGTTGCCCAGGATCGGGAAGAACAGCAGCGCTGCGGCGATCCCGGCGGTCAGCCACGGTGACGACATGTCGCCCACGCCGTAGCCGGCCTGGGCCGGGAAGCCGAGGAAGAGGAAGACCGACAGGTAGGCGAAGAGGATGTTCCACTCCAGCGGCACCGCCAGCGGGAACGTGGACGTGATGAACAGGTGGAAGACGACCATCAGCAGGACGCCGGCCAGGGTGAGCCAGTGGCTCGTGGAGAACAGCAGCACCAACGGGGTGACGACCTCGACGGTCGTACCGCCGACATGGGCCATGAACGACGAGACCTTCGACGGGCGGATGTCCCGGGGGAAGTCACGGTAGTGCAGCCGCTTGATCCGCTTCGACGGGACGCAGGGGCTGTTGGAGACCATGGGCGCGACCACGTTGGTGAAGTGCAGCCCGAACTTGGACACCCCGGCACCCACCCACACCACCACGATCAGCAGCTTCGCCGCGATGATCATGTCGGTGAACGGCAGGACCGCGAAGAACACCAGCGCGGGCAGGTACTGCTCGCCGCGGGCGGCCAGGAAGATCGTCTTGTCCCGCAGACCACACACGACGTACAGCACGATGGGCGCGACCAGCAGGGCCGGGCGCACGAGACCGTCGGCGGGTACCGCGACCGCTACCAGCAGGGAGGTCAGGAAGGCCAGGTAGAGCAGTACGTCGGCCACGGTGCGGCGGTCGCCGTCGGCGAACGGGACTCGCTTCCAGGGGCGCAGCCGGATGGTGCCCGGCCGGGCCCAGAACAGGATCCCGCCGGTCATCGGCTTGAACTTGCCGGCGATCGGTCCCCAGGAACCGCCCACGCCGAGCGTCTCCAGGAAGACTGTCCACAGCACCAGCTTCTGGTAGACGACCGGTCGGTTCCACCAGTGCGTGACGTCCCAGAACGGGCCGGCGTCCGAGGTCCACGTCGCCAGCGCCGTCCCGGCGAGGACGTAGAGGAAAAAGACCTTGAGCACGTAGGTGGTGTGGATCATTTTCGGCGTACCGAAACCGTGTTCCACCCAGTGCAGGGCCAGTGCTTTCGTGCGTTCCATAAGTGGTTTCTGCAGGAATGTTTCCTGGTCGACCTGTGGGAAGTCGCCTGTTTTGAACCCCATGCTGCTCGCCTTTTCTGTGGGTGTTTTCGGGTGTGACGATCCGCGCCCGGGAGTCTCGCGGAAAAGGACTCCGGGCGAATTCTTCGCCTGGATCTCTTATGCGTTGACGGATGAGTTGCGCAGCCGCGGCTTGTCGATCTTTCCGACGGGGTTCTTCGGCAACGACTCGGTGACGTGGACCGACACCGGCACCTTGATACGGGCCAGCGACTCGCGGCAGTGCTCGATGAGCTCGGCGGCGGTGGCCTCCGCGTCGGGAAACAGCGCGACGTGGGCGACGGGAACCTCGCCGAGCACCGGGTCGGGGGCACCGACCACGGCGGCCTCCAGCACCGCCGGGTGGGTGTGCAGGACGATCTCGATCTCCTTGGGATAGATGTTCTCCCCACCGCGGATGATCATGTCCTTGATCCGGTCGACCAGGACGAGATAGCCGTCCGCGTCGAACCGGCCCACGTCGCCGGTGTGCAGCCAGCCGTCGACGACGGTGGCGGCCGTCTCCCGAGGCAGGCCGAGGTAGCCGCGCATGACGTTCGGGCCCCGGACGACCACCTCGCCCGCGGACCCGTCGTCGAGGAGATTGCCCTCGGCGTCCATCACGGCGACGGTCTGTCCTGGCAGCGGGAGCCCCACCGTGCCGGGCTTGCGTGGCCCGGCGGGAGGGTTCAGCGTCGAGGCGCAGGTGCCCTCGGACAGCCCGTACCCCTCGACGACCGGCACCGCGAACCTGTCCTCGAACCGGGCGATCAACTCGGCGGGCATCGGCGCGGCGCCGCAGATCACCCGGCGCAGCGACGTGGTGTCCGGACGGACCTCGTCCGGCAGTGACACGAGCATCGCGTAGATCGCCGGGACGGCCGAGAAGTAGGACGGTCGGACATGTTCGACCGTGGCAAAGAACGTCGACGGCCGGAAGCGGTCGGCGATCGTCGTATGTCCACCCGCCAGCAGCGGCGACAGTACGCTCACAACGATCCCGTTGACGTGGAACAACGGCAGGATCAGCAGACTGTGATCGGTTTCGTCCAGACCCATGCCGTCGATGATCATCCGGCACATGGCCGCGATATTGGCGTGGTCGAGCATGACGCCCTTCGGGCGCCCCGTGGTCCCGCTCGTGTAGATGATCAGGGCGAGGGAGTCGAGGGCGAGGGCGACGGTGTCCGGGGCCGTGACCTGGTCCGTGATCGAGGTGGGCGCCACCGCGGTCACATCGAGCGTCCCGATCGTGCCGGTGCGGCCGTCGGTGATCACGATCCTGGCCGCGGAGTCCTCGATCTGATGGCGGACCTCGGCGTCGGTGAGCTCGGGGTTCACGGGCGTGACCGCGGCGCCGAGACGCCATGCCGCGAACATGATGACGACCAGTTCCAGACGATTCGGAAGAACCACCGCCACCACGTCTCCGGCACGTATTCCGGCAGCGTGAAGAACTGCCGCCGCGCCCCGGACGTGTTTCAGGAAATCCTGATTTCTCAGCTGTTCATGGTCATCCGCGATACAGGGGCCCGCGGGGTTCCGTGCGGCCCGGACGTCCGGCAATTCAGCGATGTGCTGCACGATTCGATTCCTCACCATTGAGTCGCACCGTGACGAAGGTGGTGAGGAAAAGGTAGGCAGCGAGCACGTGGCCGACCATGGGCCTGCGTCCCAGCCCGCGCCCTTTCCTTTGTGCCGCCGTCACAAAGCGGGAGGCTCGGTCACCGGGTCGCCGCCGTGCTCTGTCCCGGCGCAGGCCGTCACGTTACCTTCCGGGTATGAGCGTCCAAGTCGACGGTGCCGTGCACGACGTCGCCCAGCACATCCAGGCCGACCTGGAGAACCTCACGGCGGAGATGACCACGATGTTCATCGACGTCATCCCCGAATTCCGCCACGACGACGCCGTGCGGCGGCTCATGGTCGCCAGCACCTCGTCGAATCTGACGGCCATCGTCGACATGCTGGCGCTGGGCATCTCCCTCGACGACATCGCCGTGCCGCCCGCCGCGGCCGAGTACGCCCGTCGCTTCGCCCAGCACGGCCTGTCCCTGGAAGGACTGCTGCGCGCCTACCGCCTCGGCGAGCACATGTTCGTGCAGTGGGCCATGACCGTCCTCGGACGCCTCGACCTGTCGACGGAGGAGGCGCTGGCGACGACGAGCAGGATCGCGCTCCTGACGAACAGTTACATCGACCAGGTCATCGAGGGCATCATCGACATCTACGAGGATGAGCGCAGACGATGGGACGCCCGCTCCGACGCGGCCCGCGCCGCCCAGGTCCGGGCCGTGCTCGACACCGAGGGACTCGACCTGGCGTCGGCCGAGCAGATGCTTTCGACGTCCCTTCGCGGATGGCACCTCGCCGCGATCATCTGGACGCGACCCGGATCGTCCGCCCCCGCCGGGGCGGAACTCCGCGCCGGGGCGGCGATGCTGGCCGCGGCCACCGGCAAGTCCCCGCTGACGATCTCCGCCGACGAGCAGACGCACTGGGCGTGGATCTCCTCCGCAGGCAAACCGGTCCTCGACGTACCTCGGCTCAAGGAGGAGCTCTCCAGACACCCCGAGCTCTGTATCGCCCTCGGCGACCCGTCTTCCGGGCTCGACGGATTCCGTCAGACGTTCCGGGACGCGCAGCGGGCCCGCGATGTCGCCGTCACCGGAGCTGACCCCGACCGCTCGCTCATCCTCCACTCCCACGTCGCGTTGGCCGGTCTCCTCGTCGACCACCTCCCCGACGTCAGAGTCTGGGCCGAACGCGCCCTGGGCGACCTCATGGGCGATGACGACGCCACGATCCGCCTGCGTGAGACCGTGCGGGTCTTCCTGGACGCGCGAGGCAGCTTCACCGACGCCGCCGCACGCCTGCACGTCCACAAGAACACCGTGCACTACCGCGTCCGCAAGGCCGAGGAGATCCTGGGCCACTCGCTCGCCGAGAACCGGCTGGCCATCGAGGTGGCCCTGCTGGCCTGCGCACAACTGGGACTCCGGTCCGCTGAGGGTGCGCGGAGGTCATCGTGACCGACGATCAGGTCCAGGGCGTCCGGATATCCGAAGGGCTCGCACCGTGCTTGCTGCGCGCAGGTCCCCCTGCCTGGGCAAGCCTCCGTGACCGGCCACGTCGAGCTCGACCTGTCAGCGGGCGTCCGCTTCCGGCTCCGGTACGGGGAGTTCGTCGAGATCGAGGGTGAAGGTGCGGCCGTCGGCCAGCGGGACGGGGAGCTTGCCCGTACCGTATGCGCGGGTGTGGGCGGTGCTGCAGCCGCTCGCGGTGGGTTCGGTGTGCAGGACGACTTCCCGGGCGTAGGGGTCCACGACCAGGTAGACGGGGATGCCGTAACGGCCGTACTTGGCGGTGCAGTCGTCGTAGTCCTTGCGGGCGGAGAAGGTCGAGACGACCTCGGAGATCAGCAGGACGTCCTCGAAGCTGTATCGCTTGCCTTCCTTGCGTGCGTCTTCGCGCAGGATGGCCAGGTCGGGGGCGGAGTTCTCGTCGGCGGGGAAGTAGATGTAGACGTCGGAGGCGGTCTTCGCATGGCGTCCGAGGGACACGATCGTGTCGTGGTGCAGCGACTTGATCGTGCTGGAATGCTCGAAGCTCCGCGGGGTCATGATCACCTTTCCGTCGGACCCGAACAGGACGGTGTAACCCTTGGGGAACTCGGTGTGCACGATCGCGTCGACACTCATGGGCGGTACTCCCTCCCTGTGCCGTCACGATACGGCGCGAGCGCCATGTCACCGGGCTGAGCAGTATGTAGGCGGCCCCACCGCTGCGGGGTACGGATCTGCTGTGATCTCCAAGCGAGGGACCTTGATCATTTGCTCTGGCCTACGGAGACTGGATCTGATGCAATCGCGTGGCCCAGCTCGTCACCCCAGGTCAGGTATCGGCTGACCTGGGGTTCCTTGTTCTGGTCAGGAAGCCGGTGGCCGAGCGGGCAGAGCGGCCGGGGTCACCCCGTCACTGGATGGTCCAGGTCTGGTTGGTCTGGTTCAGTGCCATCCACTGGTCGATGCCGGCACCCGCCGTGGTCGATCCTCCGCCGACCTCGACGGCCTGCTTGCTCTCGAAGTTGCGGATCACCCATCCGCCGTTGAGCGGTTCGAAGTACCAGAGCTGGTTGTTGCCGCCGTTCCAGGTCCGCTGCTCCAGCGTCGTGCCCCTGGAGTGGGACCCGCTGTTGATGTCGAGGACCTTGCCGCTGTTTCGGTTGACGATCTTGTAGAGCTGGCCGGTGACCGGCACGATGTTCCACTGCTGGTTGGTGCCGGTGTTGCTCTGCCACTGGATGACGCTCGCGCCGTCGGAGGTGGAGGCACCGGACACGTCGGCCACCAACCCGCTGTTGACGTTCTTGATCGTGTAGTACGTCGACGGGCTGACGTTCGGTACGGAGGTGGCGTCCTCCAGCGCGCCGTCGCCCTGCTGGACGCTGAAGTCGGCGATGAAGAAGTAGCCGCCGTCGGTCTTGGCGACCCGCACGTAGCGGAACTTCTGGCGTACGTCGATGGTGCCGGTGAGCGTCGAGCCGAACGGCAGCGTGGTGGCGCCCTGGCGTCCCACCACGGTGTAGGTGGCGAAGGTCGGGTCGTTCGAGGCCCGGATCTCGAAGTTGTCGCGGGTCGCGGGCTGGTCGATGTCCTGGCGGGTGGTGAACGAGTACTGCCCGAGCTGGTAGGCCTGGCCCAGGTCGACCTGCCACCAGGCGGAGGTGTCGGTGCCGGTGGGCGACCAGCCGGTCGAGGCGTTGTTGTCGTCGGCCTTGTCCGGTGTCCAGCTGGAGCTGGCGACGGAGGAGGCGGAGGCGGGCTGGTTGTAGGCGAGGTTGATCTTCGCCAGGAGCGCCTGGTAGGCGGGCTCCAGGCCCGATGCTTCCATGATCGAGGTGCCGGTGGTGGAGTTGCCGGACAGCGTGACGTTGGTGCCGTTGCGGTTCTGGTTGATGTAGTTGGCGGTGTTCGACAGGACGTTGTTGGAGACGGTCATGTTGTTCGACCCCTCGTCCAGGTAGATTCCGGCGACCGCCGAGTTGCACGCCGCGGGCGAGCGCACCGCTTCGTGGATGTAGTTGTTGTTGATCACCGTGCCGGGGTCGTTGGACAGGTGGTAGATGCCGGCGGTGTCGCACAGCCGGTTCACCACGTCGCCGATCCGGTTGTAGCTGATCGAGTTGTTGCCCTCCGCGTTGGCCGCGGACTGCCAGCCCCAGCCGAGCGAGATGCCGGCCCACGGTGAGTCGGAGATGTCGTTGTGGTTGATCGTGGTGCTGTTGACGAAGCCCGCGTTGATGCCGGCCGTGCCGAGGTAGTCCTCACCGGTGTGGGTGATCAGGTTGTCGGTGACGGTGATGTTCTTGACGACCTCGCGCGCGTCCTCACCGGCCGGCGAGGTCGGCGGGTTGTAGATGGTGTGCATCTCCACGGTGGGGTCGGAGAACTTGCCCACCATGATCCCGTTGCCGGACACGTCGTGGATGATGTTGCCGGTCACGGTGCTGTTGTGCACGCCGTGGTGCAGGTCGAGGGCGGTGGCACCCATCTGGGTGAACGTGTCGCCGGTGAAGGAGACGCTGTCGGTGTCGGCGACCTGGACTCCGGCCGGAGGGCGGCCGACGTACTGGTTGTTGGCGGCGTCGGCGGAGATGTTGTAGTTGCCGCCCTGGCCATTGAGCACGCCGTTGTCGGTGCCCTCCATCCAGGTGGTCTGGGCGAAGGTGATCCCGGAGAACCGCAGGTTGTGGGCCGGGCTGCCCAGACTGCTGCCGTGAACGTCGAAGAGCGTCTGGAGGGTCGGTGCCTGCACGGTGGCCGTCGACATGTCCTCGCCGGAGCGGGGCTTGTAGTAGACCTTCTGCGCGGTGGTGTCGACGTAGAACTCGCCGGGCTCGTTGAGGAACTCGTGGGCGTTCTCGAAGTGCAGCGGGGAACCGTTGGACAGCAGCGGGTAGGGGCGCGGGAAGAGGATCCCCGCCTCATGGTCCTGGAGCGAGACGTTCGCCAAGCCGTTGCCGGTCGTGAACGACTTCAGCCGCAGATAGTTCTCCGCCCACTGCAGTTCCAGCTTCATCTCCACCTGGCTGAGGTTGCCCCAGTTGGAGACCTGGGAGCTGAGGACCTTGAGCAACTGGTTGGTCTTGTCACTGCCCTGCAACTGGAAGTCCGACCCGAGGTCGGGATAGCGGGCACGGGTGGCGCGGACCCCGTTGACGTACATCTGCCGGAAGGTGAAGGTGCCCACCGGCGCCTGGTACTCGCCGTTGCCGACCGCGGTCCACCCGCTGATGGTCTTGGCGCTGGTCACGACGGGGGTCTCACCGTTGTACGCCTGGTAGACCACGGTGTGGCCGTTGGTACCGGAGTCGCTGGTGCCGAACGTGACCGGGCTGGTCAGGGGGTAGGTGCCTCCACGTAGGTTCACGACGATGTCGTCGGACATGTTCGAGTCGATGGCGCGGACCGCGGACTGGGCCGCCTGGATCGTCTTGAAAGCCGCAGCGGTGCTGGTGCCCGCGTTGCTGTCGCTGCCGTTGACGGGGTCGACGTAGAAGTTCATCGTTGCCGCTTGGGCGGTCTGGGCGGGCAGCACGGTCGCCCAGACGACGACCAGCGCCGCGAACGCTTTGCTCAGCCCCGCACCGCTGCGTAGGGGTCTCATATGTGGCGTCCCTTCCTGGAGCCCCCGCTGTTCCATGAGTTGCATTTATCCGGGTGGAAGGACGACGGCGTCAAGACGCTGAACACCGGGATCTTTGTCATCAATCGCCTGTAACTGCTGTTTAGGTACAGCGAAAACGAGTTCACTCGGCTGAGACGGGCTCGCTCGCCATTCGTCTTACGGCAACCTCAGCAACCCTGCCGGGCCCGCACGTTCCTGAAATGAGTCGTATTCATTTTGGGGAGGCTCGCGCCCGTCTCAACGACGCGCTGGTGCGGTTCCGTTCGCTGTCCGGTGGCGGCGACGCCTACGACGAGGGCCGCGTCTACATGAGCCTGGGCGAGGCGCACCTGGACGCGGGGAACACGGACCTCGCGCAGGTGTGCCTGGACAAGGCCGTCGCGTCCATGGAAAGAGCGGGCGCTGGGCTGCAACTCGCCGACGCCTTCGAGTCGCGGCGCGCTGCCATCGTCTCGCGGACCGTCCGGATCGGGCGGCGGAGGATCTCCGCACCGCCGCCGCGTACTACGAGGAGAACGGTGGCCGGGTCGGTGCCGAGCGAATCCGGACGGCGCTCGCCGAACTGGAGGCGTGAGACCCGGACTGCGGGAGTGGTTCGACGGTGACGTGATGTGCCGCGGCGCCGGTGCGCACGGTGATCGCGGGGACTGCTTCGCCCAGCGGCTGCCCGTTCGCGAGCCAGGCGTAGAGCGCCGAGGCGTAGACGGCGGGATCGCACAGGTCGGGCCGCCCGTCGGGTTGCGTCGCCGCGGACAGTCGTACGAGGTCTCCCGCGCGGGTGCGTAGGACACAGCGGTCCGGGCCGTCGACATAGGCGGCCAACCCGCAGTACGGATGGCGCTCGAGCGCCTCCGCCGCCCAGACGGCCGGTGGACCGAGCCGAGGATCGGCCGTGGCGGCATGCCGTACGACGATGTCGGCGACGCTCAGTCGGCCGGATTCCCGGGTCTCCTCGTCGACCACCGAGTGCACGGTGTCCACCTGCGCCGCCGGGTCCGGTGACGGGTCGGGCTCGTCGCCGATGACGGCGTGCCGGACGAGGGCGAGTTCCGGCGGATCGGTGCTGATCTGCCGTACGAGGACGCGGATCGGCGTGGTGACGCGGGCGGGGGTGTACGGCGGCAGGGGCAGCGGGTCGAGCAGCGCCGGGTGCCCTTCGGGTTCGGGGAGGTCCATGAGGCCGTAGAAGAGGCGGCGCAGCAGGGCGGCCGACTCGCCGGGTGCCGAACTGGTCTGCTCCGCCAGTTCCTTGTAGCGGCCGGGATCGTGCGAGGTGATGGCCCGGTCGATCTGGGTGCGGAGGCTGCCGCGGCGGCTGAGGCGGGGAGCCGTGCGGCCGAGGGCGGCCACCGGGGAGTCGGGGTCGAGGTCCTCCTCCGGGAACGCTCCGAGGAGGACGGGGACGCCTATGGACGCCGCGTAGTAGGTGACGCTGGAGTGGTCCCCGAGGACGCAGTCGGCGGCGATCAGGGCCTGTCTCCACCCGTCGAGCGGCGGTATCGCCTCGAGGCCGGCTCGCCGCGCGTTGTCCAGCCACGCACGGACCTGGCCGGGACCATGGCCGTACCAGATGTTCGGATGCAGCACGGCGGTCGTCCGGTACTCGTCGGTCGGCAGGTCCGCCGCCAGACGTGACAGCAGCCAGGGCAGCAGATCATCCGCACCCGGCTCGCCGGGTCCGAACAGTGAGCGTGGTGCCCAGGTCGAGCTGACGACGATCAGCCGCCGGCCGGGCCCCACTCCCAGGGCACGGCGGAAACGGTCGCGTTGGGGGAGTGCGGCGAGGATGCGGTCTAGCAAGGATCCCCGGCCAGGACCGCGGTGGGCACGGCCTCGGGACAGGACGAGCGAAGCCTCTCCAGCTGTTCGGGGTGGGACAGCACCGTGGCGGACGCGAGCGGACGCCCGTCCTCCAGGAGCCAGTCCGGCGCCATGCCGAAGACCGGTGCCGGCGCCGGTGTCCTTGACGTCCGGTGTCCGGTCGCCAGCCTCTTGTTGTAGCCCGTCCCATGGGACAGGATGGCCAACTTGCCCCGTATCGAGGCGAGTTCGCCGCCGTAGCTCGCGGCCACCGCCAGGTCGAACGCCGTGTCCTGGGCCTGGTCCCAAGGCAGGACGGGCAGCCCCGCCCGGGCCAGCAACTCGGGTACTCCGGCAAGGAAGGGAGAGGAACCCGTGCAGGTGGCGAACATCTGCACGCGCACATCGCTGTTGAACAGCGGAAGGACGTCCAGCAGGCGGGTCGCGGACGTCACGTTGTGCACGATGAGCAGGACACGACGACAGCCCACCCGTGTGACCCACCGCTCCGCGTCCTCACCCACCGGTACGCGCAACCCCATCTGTTCCACCTGTTGCACTGCGGAGCTCAGCGCAGGCCCGCGAAGAGGTCGTCCTCGGGCAGGGGCGCGCCGGTGGTGTCGTGGACGCGGACGAACGTCTCCACGCCCATGAGCTGGGTGAACCTCTCCTTGCCCATCCGCAGGAAGAAGATGTTCTCGGCCTGGCTGGCGTGCGCGGCGAGCGCGTCGAACTTCTGGCCGCCGAACCCGGTGGTGTCCACCCACGTGGTGATCTCCTCGTCGGGCAGACCGATGTCGGGCACCGCCGCGGCCTCGGACGGATCCGGCTCCTCCCAGTCCGCGCCGAACTCCCGCATGACCTTCCCGAACTCCTCCATCATCGAGCGCGGCGCCGTCGTCCAGTACACCTTCGACGCCACCCCCGTCAGGGCCAGCGCCGCCATCGTGATCCGGTTGGCCTGGATGTGGTCGGGGTGGCCGTAGAAACCGTTCTCGTCATAGGTAACTACGACATCGGGCCGGTGACGCAGCATCAGCTCGGCCAGCCGGGCGGCCGCCTCCTTTACGGGCGTACTCCAGAACGATCCGGGCGCCGTGTTCGCCGGCCAGCCCATCATCCCGGAGTCGGCGTACCCGAGCAGCTCGAGATGACCGACCCCCAGGACGTCACAGCTCGCTTCGAGCTCGCCCCGACGCATCGCGGCAACAGCTGCCGGATCGTGCTCGGGGTCGCCCGGCTTGACGCCCCCCGGACCGTCACCGCAGCTGCCGTCCGTACAGGTGACGAGCACCGTGCGGATGCCCTCCGCCGCACAACGCGCCAGGACACCCCCCGTGCCCGTGGCCTCGTCGTCCGGGTGGGCGTGCACTGCCATCAACGTCAAAGGCCGGTCAGCCATGAGATATCCGTCCCCTGGTCGGTCACGCGATCGGCGCCGGTCCGCGGCACGGGGAATGTGTCCGCCCGCGGTCGCCGTACTCCGTCCGGGATTCCCAGGATCGACCGGCCTGGGGCACCCGCTGCTGTCCTTCACCTGATCATGTCAGAACACCCCCGGGTCTTGAGGACCGTGATGTGCCGGGCACGCCGCGGTCAGCCCCAGCCGCCGAGCAGCCCGGAACTCAGTTGTGCGTCGCAGATGTTGTAGCCGCCCGATGCGTGACCCTTCTTCGTCTTGCCGTCGATGGTGACCGAGCAGTCGATGTCGCCGGACCCCTGCAGCTGCGCCGACACGGTGTAGTACATCGCGTTCTTGTTCAGGGGCAGCGTCGCTTCGAACGTGCCGTTGTCGAAGGTGCCCTTGCGGTTGTCGGTGTCCGAGCCGTACGTGATGTCCAGGGGACCGAGCGCGCCGGCGGGGGCGGTTCCCCACACCTTGAAGACGACGGTCTTCTGCGCCGCCTGCTTGGTGGGGCTCGTCGACGGGGAGGCGGCGGGCCGGACGGCGTTCGAACTGCTGGGCTTCTTCGAGCCGGAGCCGCTGCTGACGAGGGCACCGGCGATGGCGATGAGCACGAAGAGGCCGATGATCCCGAGGCAACCGATACCGATGATCTTCCCGGCGCCGGACTTCTTCGGGGGCTGCGGGAACGGGGGCTGCCCGTAGGGCTGCTGGCCCCAGCCGGGCGGAGGCTGCTGTGGGTACTGGTTGCTCATGGTTCCCCCTGAGAGACGTGTCGTGCTCTGCAGGTGTGGGACCAGGGGAGGCGGTGTGCGGTTGTCACTTACCAGCTGTCTTCACCTGATCGTGTGAAATGGCCGTCCGGGCCCGCCGGTGGTCCAAGAGTTGGCATACGAAACGGCGTACTCAGGAAGTCCGCACCATGAACGGCTAGCATCGCGGCCGACGTTGCCGACGGCATGATGGAGTGAGCGCATGGGGGACAGGGACGCGCCGAGGGTCGCCGTCGCCGTGGTGACCATGGGGAACCGCCCCGCCGAGATGGACGCGCTGCTGGAGTCCGTGGCCAAGCAGGACCTCGCCCCGACCCGGATCGTGATCGTCGGCAACGGCTGCCCGCTGCCCGACTACGCCGCCCGGCTCGCCCTGCCCGGCGAGATCACCCTCCTCGAACTCGACGAGAACCTCGGCTGCCCCGGCGGTCGCAACGTGGCGCTGGCCCGGCTGCGGGAGTTCGGCGACGTGGACCTCGTGGTCGAACTGGACGACGACGGCCTCCTGGTGGACGCCGACGTGCTGAGCCGCGTCGCCGACCTGTTCGCCGCCGACGCCCGGCTCGGCATCGTCGGGTTCCGCATCGCGGACGAGCACGGCGAGACCCAGCAGCGGCACGTGCCGAGGATCGGCGGCGCCGACCCGCTGCGCGGCGGATACGTCACCGGTTTCCTCGGCGGCGGGCACGCCTTCCGTACGGTCATGCTGGACGAGATCGGCGACTGGCCC
Organism: Streptomyces sp. NPDC101152; assembly: GCF_044768275.1. Lineage (NCBI taxonomy): Bacteria > Bacillati > Actinomycetota > Actinomycetes > Kitasatosporales > Streptomycetaceae > Streptomyces > Streptomyces sp. NPDC101152. The sequence continues at coordinate 84,693 of NZ_JBIWPO010000018.1, forward strand.
GCGGAGTTCTTCTTCGCGCACGAGGAGATCGACCTGGCCTGGCGGGCCGCCGACGCGGGCTGGCGCATCCTCTACGCGCCCCAACTGCTGCTCCAGCACCCGAAGACCTCACCGGCCCGGCACGCCATCTACTACCGCGTCAACGCCCGTAACCGCGTCTGGCTGGTCCGCCGCCGTCTGCCGCTGCCGCTCATCCCGCTCCACCTGGGCGTGTGGACGCTGCTGACGGTCCTGCGCAACCGCTCCCGTCCCGCCGCCCTGCGCGCCTGGTTCGGCGGTTTCGTCGAAGGCCTGCGGGAGCCGGCGGGCGAACGGCGTCCCATGAGCTGGCGGACGGTGTGGCGACTGACCCGCCTGGGCCGCCCGCCGGTCATCTGACGCGGCGGCAGTCGACCGACCCGCGCACGGCCAGCCCTATTTCGCGTCCGCATAGCACTCCACCACCGCCGTGGTGAACGGAAACCGTACCGGCGTCCGGCCGAACGTCAGTCGTCCCGCCAGCCCCGACGCCTCCCGGATCGCTGCGACGACCGCCTCGGCCTCCTCCTCGGGACAGTGCACGATCACCTCGTCGTGCTGGAAGAAGACCAGCTCGGCCGCCATCCCCGCGCAGGACTGCCGCAGAGCGGCGAGTAACAGCAGCGCCCAGTCCGCCGCGCTGCCCTGGACGACGAAGTTGCGGGCGAACCGGCCGCGCGCACGGGCGTTGGTGGAGGCGTGGCCCGGCACCCACTCGCCCGCCCCGGCGCCCGCCTCGGCCGGTTCGTCCTGCGGGATGCCCGCCTCCTCCGCGCCCTCACCCGCGCCGGCCGCGGGCGGGCAGGTCCGCCCCAGCCAGGTGCGCACCAGGCGTCCCTCCTCGCCCGCGCGCGCCGCGTCGTCGACGTACGCCACCGCCTTGGGGAAGCGGCGTCTGAGCGCGGCGAGGTTCTTCAGCCCGTCGCCGGAGGTCTGCCCGTACACCGCGCCGAGCACGGCGAGTTTGGCCTGTGCGCGGTCGCCGGAGAAGGCCCGGTCGGAGACGGACTGGTACAGGTCGGTGTCCCGCCCGGCCACCTCCATCAGGCCGGGGTCGCGGGATATGGCCGCCAGGACCCGCGGCTCCATCTGGTCGGCGTCGGCGACCACCAGCCGCCAGCCGGGGTCGGCGACGACGGCCCGCCGGATCACCTTGGGGATCTGCAGGGCGCCGCCCCCGTTGGTGACCCACCGTCCGGTGACCGTCCCGCCCGCCAGGAACTCCGGCCGGAAGCGGCCCTCCCGCACCCAGTCCTGCAGCCAGGACCAGCCGTGGGCGACCCAGATCCGGTACAGCTTCTTGTACTCGATCAGCGGCTTCACCGCCGGATGGTCGACCGACTCGATCTCCCAGCGGCGTGTGGAGCGCACCTTGATGCCGGCCTGTGCGAAGGCCTTGACGACGTCGGCCGGCAGATCGGGCCGCACCCGGCGCCCGAAGGCCGCCGAGACCCCGTCGGCGAGTTCGGCCAGGCGCCGGGGCTGGCCCCCGCCCGCGTACCGCTCGCCGAGCAGTTCGTGCAGCACCCGGCGGTGCACGTCCGCGCTCCACGGCAGCCCCGCGCGGTTCATCTCGGCGGCGACCAGCATCCCCGCCGACTCGGCCGCCGTGAGCAGCCGCATCCGCTCCGGGTGGGCGGTCGCGTCGTGCCGGCGCTGCTGCTCGGCGTACACCTCGGCCAGGTCGGCGAGCGGCACGTGCTCGGCGCGGGGTTCGAAGAGGGAGGACTGCGCGCCCGGTTCGGCGGACCGCTGGGGCGGGTCGGGGGGTACGGGGCGGCCACGCAGCCGGGCCAGGGCTGCGGCCGCCGAGCGGGGTTCGCCGTACCGGCCCTCGTGGCCGAGCAGCAGGGTCTCGGCGTCCTCGATGTCGTAGCACCGCTCCGCTCGCACCCCCGCGGCGAGCAGGCGCGGATACACCTCGGCCGTGGACCGCCACACCCACCGCGCGACCTCCGGGCGCTCCCGCACGGCCGCGGCGAGATCCGGCTCCCGCCGCGCCGGCCCGGCGAGCAGCCCGTCCGGACCGAGGGGGGCGAGCTCGGCGCCACCGTCCTCGGCCGGAGCGAGTGCCCAGCGGTCGGTCATGGGTGCGAGTGTGGCACCCACCACTGACAACGTCCCGGCACCGGCCCGCCCCGACCGGCACGGCAGCCCGGCTCAGTCCTGCTGCCCCGCCTTCCCTTGCATTTTCAGATAGCCCTCCAGCGCCTTGGCCAGCTCGGCCTCCACGGGTTCCTTCTCGATGCCGAGGCCTGCCAGGATCCCCGTGCCGTGCTCGAACTCCAGCAGCGCCAGCAGGATGTGTTCGGTGCCGATGTAGTTGTGGCCGAGGCGCAGAGCCTCGCGAAAGGTGAGTTCCAGGACCTTCTTGGCCTCCGGGTTGTACGGCACGAGCTCGGGGCCGGACTCGGCGGCGGGCGGGAGCGCAGCGGACGCGGCCTGCTGTACGGCATCGAGGGAGACGCCCTGCGCGACGATCGCCTTGGCGGCCAGCCCCTCCGGCTCGGCGAGCAGCCCGAGGACCAGATGGGCGGGCGCCACCTCGGTGTAGGGCCCCGCCTTGGCCTCGTTGTGCGAGGTGATCACCACGTTGCGCGCGCGCAACGTGTAGCGCTCGAACCCCTGGTTGGGGTCCGGACCGGCCGACTCCTTGGGCACGAACCGCTTCTGCGCGGCCTGCCGGGTGACCCCCATGCTCTGCCCGATGTCGGTCCAGGACGCGCCCGAGCGGCGGGCCTGGTCCACGAAGTGGCCGATCAGGTGGTCGGCCACCTCGCCGAGGTGATCGGCGGCGATCACCGCGTCCTGGAGCTGCTCCAGGGGCTCCGAGTGCACCTTCTTGATCGCCGCGATGAGGTCGTCGAGACGTACGGATGACGTGATGGTCGGTTTCGTCGACATGTGTCAACCATAGGTTGACAGGAGGAGGGTGTCAACCTTGAGTTGACAGTCACGGGGGCTCTGTCTCCGCCCGGCGGGCCGCGCTGTCAGCGCCCCGTGTCACGATCGAAGAATGAGCACCGCGTCCAGCAGCACCGTCGAGCGAGCCTTCCGGGCCGCCCTCTACGCCGAGACGGACACCGCCCTCGACGCCGGCGCCTCGATGCTGGCCGCCGATCCGGCGACGGACGGGGAACTGGCCGAGCGGGGGCGGGAGTTCGTCGCGTCGGCATGGCGGCGCGGCTGGCAGCCGGCGGACCTCGTCCGGATCGTGCGGCGCGAGCTGGACGAGGCGCACACCCGCCTGGTGTCGGCGCTGATCCGCTCCCAGGTGCCCTACGACCGCCCGCGCGGCCCCCGCTGGACCGCGCAGCTCGACGAACTCACCCAGGACGACCCCGCCCGGACCGACCGCTTCTCCTACGCCACCTGCGTCCTGGAGCTGTACCGCCTGCTGCTGCGCCTGCCGTCCCTCGAACTCCTCGACGAGCACGAGCCCACCGCCCGGACGTCCGGAGGTCACCAACCCCGCACCCTCGGCCGCATCCGCGCGCTGCTCGCCAAGGCGGAGGCGACGAACTTCCCGGAGGAGGCGGAGGCGCTCACCGCCAAGGCGCAGGAGCTCACCGCCCGTTACAGCATCGACGAGGCGCTGCTGGCGGCCGAGGCGCCCGCGAAGGACGCGCCGGGCGCCTGGCGGATCGGGGTCGAGCCGCCGTACGAGCAGGCGAAGGCGGTCCTGCTGGACGCGGTGGCGACCGCCAACCACTGCCGGGCGGTGTGGAACGAACCGTTCGGGTTCTCCACCGTCGTCGGCTTCGCGGCCGACCTGGAGGTGGTCGAACTGCTCTACACCTCGCTGCTCGTGCAGGCCACGCACGCGATGACGCAGGCCGAGACGGCCCAGCGGGCCGGCGGCCGCAAGCGCACCAAGACCTTCCGCCAGTCCTTCCTCGCCGCCTACGCGCACCGCATAGGCACCCGCCTGGCCACGGCCGCCGAGACCCAGGTCACCGACGAGCTGCTCCCTGTGCTGGCCTCCCGGGAGGTCGCCGTCACCAGCGAGACGGACCGCATGTTCCCGCGCACGACCACGACCCGGCTGCGCGGGGTGAGCGACGAGGCGGGCTGGTCGGAGGGGGCGCGGGCCGCTGACCGGGCGCAGGTGGGGGCCCGGCCGCGGCTGCCGTGAGCGGGTCGGTCAGTCACCCGCCTGAGTGAGGGCCGTGACGGAGGCGTTCGGCCCGCCACCGGCACCCTGGAGGGCGACCTCGCCGTAGGACCAGGAGAAGCTGTGGGCCGAGGTCGAGCCGGGCAGGGTGAACTTCACACTCTTCACCGGCAGGCTGGTCTTGGCGCCCGCCGCGCCGCGGGTGTACGTGATCGTGAAGGAGGCCGTGGCGTCCTTCGCCAGCGTCAGCTTCTGGGGCTTCGCGGTCTTGTCGGCGGGAACCGACTTCGAGGTGGCACCGGCGACGAGCTCGACGCCCGGGAAGCCGCTCAGGACGCACGGGGCGTCGTGGTTGGTGACCGTGACGGTGACGTTGCCCGTGTCCCCGGTCGAGGGGGCCGCGCTGGCGGCGACGGCCACGCCGATCTTGCACCCGGACGCCGACGTGTTCGCGGGCGCGCTCGCAGTCGGGGTCTCGGTCGCGGTCTGGTGCTTGCCGTCGGCACCGCCCCCGCCGCCGCTGTTGCTGGAGCAGGCGGTCAGAAGCAGGGCCGAGGCGAGGGCGGCGACGGCGAGCGGGGTGGTGCGCATGTGGATCCTCTGCTGCTCAGGAGCGTGACGCCGCTGAACCTACTGCCCGAGGCCGGTGGTCGGCAGCCCGGACGGCAGCTTGCCACCCTCCGCCTTCCTGTACGTCTCCTCGCCGATGTGTCCCGACCAGGTGATCTTCAGGGCACTCCCGGAGGCCGAGTCGACCATGCCGGACACCCGGTCCTTGTTGCCGTTGGTGCAGGTCAGATGGATCATCTCCATGCCCGCCTCCTTGCCGGCCCGCCCGCTGCACACGGTTCCGCCGGTCGAGAAGAGCCCGGCCTGCCTGCCGGTGATCACCAGCGCCACGGCCTTGCCGCCGGTCGTGGCCAGCCAGTTGCCCTGCAGACGGTCGGACGGGGCGGCCGAGGCGCCGGTGGGGCCGCCGGTGGCCGCACCGGAGGACGATGCCGCGAGGGACGGGGTGGGGGAGGCCGCATGCTGCGAGCCGCCGCCGCTGCACGCGGTCAGCGCGAGCGCGCCGGCCAGAACCGCGGCGGCCGCGGCGATCCGCACCGGCCGGCGCGCCACCGTACGAGAGGGACGCGGGAAGGTCGCCGTAGTCACTGGTAGCTCCCAAGCTGTAGCAGGCCGTGGGCGGTCGCGCGGGCCGACTGACCGGGCGACCGCAGCAAGCTACCAGCCCTGCCCGTCCGCCCCGTGGGCAGCGCCTGTGAGACTTGCCGGGAGGACTTGCGTACCTCTGGCGGACATCCCACGGCGCGGGCGTCGGTCCGGTGCACTGACCGATGCGAAGTCGCTGGAACAGGAGAGCCGCGGTCTGCGTCTCTTCCTGGGACGGCTCCGTAAAAGGGGCGTCAAAGCTGTAACCGGGGGACCACCCCGCGTGCACGTGCATCTGCTCATGCATCTGCACATGAACAGAGTTATGATCCGGGTCAGTTGACCACTGCATCACTGGCCCCAAGGCCACCGCACCACACCGGGAGCGACCTGTGGACCACGACGTGTACAACGACGTGTACAACGGCATGGCGGCCACGGAGCTGGACGGCGTGGCCTGGCAGAAGAGCCGGCACAGCAACTCGCAGGGCTCCTGCGTGGAGTTCGCCCGGCTGCCCGGCGGTGACGTGGCGGTACGCAACTCCCGCTTCCCCGACGGTCCCGCGCTCGTCTACACGCGCGCGGAGATCGAGGCGATGCTGCTGGGCGTCAAGGACGGCGAGTTCGACCACCTGGTCGCGAGCTGAATATCCGCGCCCGCGCACGCGCTCTGACATCGATGCCGTAACGCGCGTAGAACCGCGGCGTCACAAGACGCCGCGGTGGCTCACTCGGTGGGCTGCTGATGCGTCTGCGGCAGGTGGAACAGCGCCCAGACGACCTTGCCGCCGAGCATGCCCGCCAGCGGGTGCCAGCCCCAGCCGTCGGCGAAGGAGTCGACCAGGAACAGGCCGCGGCCCGACTCCGCCGAGAAGTCCTCGGTCTCGCGCTCGACGGGAGAATCCTGGCTGGGGTCGCGCACCGCGCACACCAGCCGCTCGGTCCACCGCATCAAGTGCAGCCGCACGGGCGGCACTTGATGCGCCCCGAGCACCGTGCCGGCCGGCAGCGCGTGCCGCAGGGCGTTGGTGACGAGTTCGGAGACCACCAGGCAGACGTCGTCGAAGCGCTCGCCTATGTCCCACTGGTCCAGCGTTCTGCGGGTGAAGAGTCTCGCCTCGCGCACCGCCTCGAACCGGGCGGGCAGCGCACAGGAGGCGGCGTTGGACACGGCCGCGGGATCGAGCGGCGGAAGGCCCTGCCGTAACGGCTCGAGCATGGTCGATCCATTCGTCCCCATGCGAGGCACTCCCGGGATTCGCGGTCGTTGCGATGCAGCGGATGCGCGAGACCATGCTTTCGGATGCGCGGTGCAGATGCAAGGTGCAGATGCACGTGCACGCGACCGAATTGGGCGTTCCCGTACCGCTTCTTGGTCATTTTTTCCGCCAACTTCTCTCCCGCTACTTGCCAACTCCTTCCCTCAACCTGTGCGGAATCAATGACTTCTTTCCATCTCTGTAATCGGACGAGTACTGCTCGGAGTGTTTTAGTGGCAGACTTCGGCCCTTGAAGGCGGTTGGGGAGGCTGGCGAACGTGAGCGTGGGAGAGCCCGGATCGGTGGTGCGGCGCATGCTGCTCGGCTCGCAACTGAGGCGACTGCGCGAGGCGCGCGGAATCACGCGCGAGGCGGCGGGTTACTCGATCCGCGCCTCGGAGTCGAAGATCAGCCGGATGGAGTTGGGCCGGGTGAGCTTCAAGACGCGTGACGTGGAAGACCTGTTGACGTTGTACGGCATCACCGACGAGGCGGAGCGCACCTCGCTCCTTTCTCTCGCACGGGAGGCCAACGTGGCGGGCTGGTGGCACAGTTACTCGGACGTCCTGCCGACCTGGTTCCCCACCTATGTGGGCCTCGAGGGCGCGGCGTCCCTGATCCGGGCGTACGAGGTGCAGTTCGTGCACGGGCTGCTGCAGACCGAGGCGTATGCACGTGCGGTCGTCAAACGCGGCATGAAGGGCGCGAGCACGGCCGAGATCGAGAAGCGGGTGGCGGTACGCCTGGAGCGGCAGAAGTACCTCGTCGCCGAGAACGCCCCGGACTTCCACATCGTCCTGGACGAGGCCGCGCTGCGCCGCCCGTACGGCGACCGTGAGGTGATGCGCGGTCAGCTCCAGCACCTGATCGAGGTCTCCGAGCATCCGAACGTGCGGCTGCAGATCATGCCGTTCAGCTTCGGCGGTCACTCGGGCGAGAGCGGCGCGTTCACGATCCTCTCCTTCACGGAGTCGGACCTGACCGACGTCGTCTACCTGGAACAGCTCACCAGCGCCCTCTATCTGGACAAGCGCGAGGACGTCATCCAGTACGAGAAGGCGCTCAAGGAGCTCCAGCAGGACAGTCCCGGCCCGGACGAGAGCCGCGACCTTCTGCGCGGTCTCCTCCAGCTCTCCTAGGGTTCTCCCCAGAAGTTCGCTCTGCGTCCCCAACTCTCCGGGGGCGCAAGTACGATGACGTGTGATCAGACCGTGATGTTGGTCGTGTGTCTGCTAGCGATTTGGGGATCACATGTCGTCGTACTTCACCGACCTGGCTCAGCAGTACATCGACGGTGAGTGGCGCCAGGGCACCGGTTCCTGGGACATCATCGACTTCAACCCGTACGACGGCGAGAAGCTGGCGTCGATCACCATAGCCACGGTCGACGAGGTCGACGAGGCGTACAAGGCGGCGGCCCGCGCGCAGAAGCAGTGGGCGAAGACCAACCCGTACGCCCGCCGCGCCGTCTTCGAGAGGGCCCTGCGGCTGATCGAGGAGCGCGAGCAGGAGATCACCGAGGTGATCATCGCCGAGCTCGGCGGCACGCATCTGAAGGCCGGCTTCGAACTCCACCTGGCCAAGGAGTTCCTGCGCGAGTCGATCCAGTGGGCGCTGCGTCCCGAGGGCAGGATCCTCCCCTCGCCGGTCGACGGCAAGGAGAACCGCCTCTACCGTGTCCCGGTCGGCGTCGTGGGCGTGATCAGCCCCTTCAACTTCCCCTTCCTCCTGTCGGTCAAGTCGGTCGCCCCGGCCCTCGCGCTCGGCAACGGCGTGGTCCTGAAGCCCCACCAGAGCACGCCGATCACCGGCGGCTCCCTGGTGGCGAAGATCTTCGAGGACGCGGGCCTGCCGGGCGGCCTCCTGAACGTCGTCATCACCGACATCGCGGAGATCGGTGACGCCTTCATCGAGCACCCGATCCCCAAGGTCATCTCCTTCACCGGCTCCGACAAGGTCGGCCGGCACGTGGCCACCGTCTGCGCCGCGAACTTCAAGCGCTCGGTCCTCGAACTCGGCGGCAACAGCGCCATCGTGGTCCTCGACGACGCCGACATCGACTACGCGGTCGACGCGGCGGTCTTCAGCCGGTACGTCCACCAGGGCCAGGTCTGCATGGCCGCGAACCGGGTGCTCGTGGACCGCTCGATCGCCGAGGAGTTCACCGAGAAGTTCGTCGCCAAGGTCCGCACCCTCAAGGTCGGCGACCCGAGCGACCCGCAGACGGTCATCGGCCCGGTGATCAGCTCCTCGCAGGCCGAGGCGCTCGCGGGCACGGTCCAGCAGGCGATCAGCGAGGGCGCGACCGCCCTGGTGCACGGCGCCACCAAGGACAACCTGGTCGAGCCCTCCGTCCTGACCGGCGTCCCCGCCGACTCGGCCCTGTTGCGCCAGGAGGTCTTCGGCCCCGTCGCCTTCCTCATCCCCTTCGACGGCGAGGAGGAGGCCGTGCGCATCGTCAACGACACGCCCTACGGCCTCAGTGGCGCCGTCCACACGGGCGACATCGAGCGGGGCGTCGACTTCGCCAAGCAGATCGACACCGGCATGTTCCACGTGAACGACGGCACGGTCCACGACGAGCCCCTCGTCCCCTTCGGCGGCGAGAAGAGCTCCGGTCTGGGCCGCCTGAACGGCGAGACGACCATCGACACGTTCACCACCCTGAAGTGGATCTCGGTCCAGCACGGCCGCAGCGGGTTCCCGTTCTAGGCGTTCTGAGGTCTTCCACGGACATGTGCGCGCCGGGCGCCATCGAGGACAGGATCTGACCTAAAGGGCCCGTAGCTTCGTCGGTGTCAGGGGGAAACCCCAGGATCCGACGAAAGGCGGCCGGTCATGGTCACCCACGTTCCCGCAGAGGCCCAGGGAGACGAGCGCGGAGCGCTGCTCGCGTTCATCGAGGAGCAGCGCGGCGGCATCCGGCGCGCCCTGCTCGGACTGACCGCGGAGCAGGCCGCGAGCACGCCCAGCGCGAGCGAGCTGTCCCTGTCCGGCCTGCTCAAGCACGTCGTCGAGGTCGAGCAGAGCTGGATCGCGCGGGCGAAGCAGGAGCCGCCCGCCGTCCAGCGCGACGAGTCCAACTGGGGCGAGACCTTCCGGCTCGTCGGCGACGAGAGCGTCGAGTCCCAGCTCGCCTACTGGGACAAGGTCGCCGCCGAGACCGAGGCGTACGTCCGCTCGGTGCCGAGCCTCGACGACACCTTCCCGCTGCCGCCGGACCCGTGGTTCCCGCCGGAGGGCCGCGTCTCGGTGCGCTGGGTCTGTCTGCACCTGATCCGCGAGCTCGCCCGGCACGCCGGCCACGCCGACATCATCCGCGAGTCCCTGGACGGCGCCACCGCCTTCCAGCTCGTGAACAAGGAGCAGGGCACGAACTGGGGCTGACCTCCCCTGGTCCTACGCTGGCCCCATGTCAGCGATCCGTCTCCTCGTGCTCGGTGCGGTGCGGCGGCACGGGCGCGCCCACGGCTATCAGGTGCGGGGCGACCTCGAGTACTGGGGCGCTCACGAGTGGTCCAACACCAAGCCGGGGTCGATCTACCACGCGCTCAAGCAGATGGCCCGGCAAGGGCTCCTGCACGCGCACGAGATCGCCCCGTCCACGGCCGGCGGCCCGCCCCGCACGGAGTACGAACTCACCGACCGGGGCACGGAGGAGTACTTCCGGCTGCTGCGCGAGGCGCTGACCTCCTACGACCAGAAGATGGACGTCAAGTCGAGCGGGATCGGCTTCATGGTGGACCTGCCGCGCGCCGAGGCGGTGTCCCTCCTGAAGGAGCGGATCCGGCGGATCGAGGCGTGGCGCTCCTCCGTCACCGAGCACTACGTCCCCGAGGACGGCCTCGAACAGCTCGGCCACATCGGCGAGATCATGCACCTCTGGATCCACACGGCCGACGCCGACATCGAGTGGATCCAGGGGCTGATCGAGCGGATCGCGGGCGGGGCGTACGCGTTCGCCGGGGAGGGCGAGCCGGTCGTCGGCGTCCTCGCCGAGGGCCGGGAGAACCCGTACGCGACGGGGGAGTGGCATCCGGAGGACGACCGCTGAAGCCGCCGGGGGGCCGACTAGTGGTGGAAGCCGGTTGCCGCCTCCTTGTCCCTGGTCCAGGGACGCGGCTGCCTGCGCAGTTCCGGCAGCAGACGAGTCAGGTCCTCCACGAACAGGTCCGCGAGGTCCGTCGAGAAGCCGTTGCGGCACACGACCCGCAGCACGGACAGGTCCTCGCGGTGCGGCGGGAAGGTGTACGCGGGGACCAGCCAGCCGCGCTCCCGCAGCCGCCGGGACACGTCGAAGACGTCGTACGCGTCGACGCCCGGCGCCGTCGTGAAGGCGAAGACCGGCAGTTCGTCGCCCCGGGTCAGCAGCCGGAAGTCGTCGAGCTGCTCGACCCGGTCGGCGATGGACCGGGCCACGTCCCGCGTCGCCTGCTGCACCGCCCGGTAGCCCTCGCGGCCCAGCCGCAGGAAGGTGTAGTACTGCGCGACGACCTGCGCGCCGGGGCGGGAGAAGTTGAGCGCGAAGGTCGGCATGTCGCCGCCCAGGTAGTTGACGCGGAAGACGAGTTCCTCCGGGAGGGCCTCCTTGTCCCGCCACAGCGCCCAGCCGACGCCCGGGTAGACCAGCCCGTACTTGTGCCCCGAGGTGTTGATGGACGCCACGCGCGGGAGGCGGAAGTCCCACACCAGGTCCTCGTCGAGGAACGGCGCGATCATCCCGCCGGACGCGCCGTCCACGTGCACCGGGATGTCCCATCCCGTGCGCTCCTGGAGGGCGTCCAGGGCCGCGCACAGGTCAGCGATGGGCTCGTAGGAGCCGTCGAAGGTGGAGCCGAGGATGCCGACGACGCCGATGGTGTTCTCGTCGCACAGCTCGGCTGCGGCCTGCGGGTCGAGGTGGAACCGGTCGCCCTCCATTGGCACCTGACGGGTCTCCACCTCCCAGAAGTTGCAGAACTTGTCCCAGCACACCTGGACGTTGACACCCATCACCAGGTTGGGGCGGGCGCCCGGGGCCGGGTTCCGCCTGCTCCAGCGCCGCTTCAGCGCCATCCCCGCGAGCATGCACGCCTCGCTGGAACCGGTCGTCGAACAGCCGACCGCCGTCGCCGGATCCGGCGCGTTCCACAGATCGGCGAGCATCGCCACGCAGCGCCGCTCCAGCTCGGCGGTGCGCGGGTACTCGTCCTTGTCGATCATGTTCTTGTCACGGCACTCCGCCATCAGGACACCGGCCTGCGGCTCCATCCAGGTGGTGACGAACGTGGCCAGGTTCAGCCGGGAGTTGCCGTCCAGCATCAGCTCGTCGTGCACCACCTGGTACGCCGTCGACGGCGGCAGCGGAGTGTCCGGCAGCCGGTGCTTGGGCGGCGCCTCGGTCATGCCGCCGACCGGGTTGGCCTCCCCGAAGAACGGGTTGACCGAGAGCGGGCTCTCGTCGGACTGGTCGGAACCTTTGTGGAGCGGCATGGATGTCTCCTCGTGTCTTCTGAAGAACGGGTGTCGCCGGAGGGGGGTTCCGAGGACACCTTCCTGAGTGAACCGGCTTGCACCTCACGCGACGTGAGGACGCACCGTGGACTTGGACCACGTACCCGAGAAAGGAGCGGAGAAGTGAGCCCATCCGCAGGACAGGTCGGCTACTCCGTGGGACAGGTCGCGGGCTTCGCCGGCGTCACGGTGCGCACCCTGCACCACTACGACGCCATCGGCCTGCTCGTCCCGAGCGAGCGCAGCCACGCGGGCCACCGGCGCTACGGCGACGGCGACCTCGACCGGCTGCAGCAGATCCTGTTCTACCGGGAGCTCGGCTTCCCGCTCGACGAGGTCGCGGCCCTGCTCGACGACCCGGACACGGACCCGCGCGTGCACCTGCGCCGCCAGCACGAGCTGCTGACCGCCCGGATCGAGAAGCTGCAGAAGATGGCCGAGGCCGTGGAGCACGCCATGGAGGCACGCAAAATGGGAATCAACCTCACCCCCGAGGAGCGGTTCGAGGTCTTCGGGGACAAGGACCCCGACCAGTACGCCGAGGAGACTCACGCGCGCTGGGGCAACACGGAGGCGTACGCCGAGTCGCAGCGCCGCGCCGCCACCTACGGCAAGGAGGACTGGAAGCGCATCCAGGCAGAGGTCGACGACTGGCAGGAGCGGTACACCGCCCTGGTGGCCGCCGGCCAGGAGCCGTCCGGCGAGGCGGCGATGGACCTGGCCGAGGAACACCGGCAGCACGTCAGCAGGTGGTTCTTCGAGGTGTCGTACGAGATGCACCGATGCTTCGCGGAGATGTACATCGCCGACGAGCGCTTCAAGGCCTACTACGACGCCATGCGCCCCGGTCTCGCCGAGCACCTGCGCGAGGCGATCCTCGCCAACGCCGACCGGCACACCTCCTGACCGGTCCCGGCCCGGGAGTGCACGGGATTCACTCCCGGGCCAGGACCACGGCGGTCCCGTACGCGCACACCTCGGTGCCGACGTCGGCCGCCTCGGTCACGTCGAACCGGAACATCAGCACCGCGTTGGCGCCACGCGCGCGTGCCTGCTCGACGAGCCGCTCCATGGCCTGGTTCCGGGTCTGCACGAGCGTCTTGGTCAGGCCCCTGAGCTCACCGCCGATCATCGACTTCAGTCCCGCGCCGATCTGGCTGCCCAGATGACGGGAGCGCACGGTCAGCCCGAACACCTCTCCGAGGACCTCCTGAACCCGGTGTCCGGGAACGTCGTTCGTGGTGACCACCAGCACGTCCGGGCGGGGCTCCTGGCCGCCGCCGTACTCATCGATGCCCATAACCCCACAGCTTCGTCCGAGTCGACCCACAGTGCATCCCGGAGACACCGGTGGAACCTGGGGCGGACACCTTGCGTTGATAGCTTTGTGCGCCCACGGAAGGACGCCGCTCCTTCCCCCACTCCATCAGGGAGCCCGGAACCGTGACGACGCTTGCCCTCGGCCCGAGCTGGCTCGATCCGAACCACCTGCTCAACTCGTTCGGCATCTGGGGCCTGCTCCTGATCGTCTTCGCGGAGTCGGGGCTGCTCATCGGCTTCTTCCTGCCGGGCGACTCGCTCCTGTTCACCACCGGCCTGCTGATCACGTCCCACAAGATGAGCTTCCCGCTGTGGGGCGCGATCGCCCTGATCTGCGTCGCAGCGGTCCTGGGCGACCAGGCGGGTTACATGTTCGGTAAGAAGGTCGGCCCGTCGCTCTTCAACCGCCCCGACTCCCGCCTCTTCAAGCAGGAGAACGTGGTCAAGGCGCACGAGTTCTTCGAGAAGTACGGCCCGAAGTCGCTGGTCCTGGCCCGTTTCGTGCCCGTCGTGCGCACGTTCACGCCGATCATCGCGGGCGTCAGCGGCATGAAGTACCGCTCGTTCCTGGTCTTCAACGTCATCGGCGGCGTCCTGTGGGGGGCCGGGGTCACCCTCCTGGGCTCCTGGCTCGGCAAGATCGACTTCGTCAAGAACAACATCGAGGCGATCCTCATCCTGATCGTCCTCGTCTCGGTCGTCCCGATCATCATCGAGTTCCTGCGCGCCCGGTCGAAGTCGAGGAAGAACCCCGAACCGGCCGCCGACCCGACCCCGGCCCAGGAGCAGACGCAGCCGTTCCCGGTCATCATGGACGACTCCACCACCCAGCTCCGCCGCGTCCCGCAGGCGGCCGACGACCAGGACTACGGCGGGTACCAGCAGCAGTACCAGCAGTCCTACGACCCCAACCAGCACTACCAGCAGCCGTACGACCCGAACCAGCAGCCGTACGACCCCAACCAGCAGTACGCCCAGCAGCCGTACCCGCAGCAGCACTACGACGGTCGGCACAACGAGCAGTACCCCTACAACCAGGGCTACTAGAAACCCCTGGTCCGCTTGGCGGCCCGGCGCTTGTCGGCGGAGCCGATCCGCAGGAACAGGCGCGAGATCTCCGAGCCCAGGTTGACCCCGATGGCGATGGCCATGGCGAGCGAGGCCGCCGTGGCCAGCGACACCAGCCCCTTGTCGACGTTGTTCTGCGCGATCGACAGCAGCCCGAAGTAGGTCGAGGAACCCGGCAGCAGCGGCCCGATCGCCGCCGTCGTGTACGGCAGCGCGGAGGCGAACCGGTACCGCGACAGCAACTGCCCGAACAGCCCCACCAGGCCGGCCGCGACGGCCGTGGAGGCGACCGGCGACAACTTGCCGGGGTAGTGCAGCGCGCCGTACACGCACCACGCGACGCCGCCGTTCAGCGTCACCCACAGCACGGTCGACCGCTCCTGTTGCAGCAGCACGGCGAACGTCAGCGACAGCAGCATGGAGGCGGCGATCTGCCACAGCGGCCGCTCGGCGATCTGCAGGGCCGCGTCCGGGTTGAGCTTGGCACCCAGGGTCACGCCGAAGTACAGGACCACGAGCACGCCCACGACGATCCCGACGAACAGGTAGATGACCTCCAGAAGGCGCGCCGACGCGGTGATGTAGAACCCGGTCAGTCCGTCCTGCACGCCCGCCACCAGCGCCCGCCCCGGCAGCAGCGCGAACAGGCCACCGGTGATGACGGCGGACGCGTTCACGTCGACGTGGGCGACGGTCAGCGCCACCCCGATCGCGGCCGGCGGCATCGCGGCCACCGTGAACTGGTAGAACTCCGGCAGCCCGCGCCCCGCGCACAGCCACGCCAGCCGGTCGCCGAGCATCGCGCCCACCATCGCCGCGAGGAACACCACCACGTCACCGCCGACGAGTACGGAGGCCGCCCCGGCCAGCAGCCCGCTCGCCCCGGTCAGCACCCAGGTGGGGTACGGGTGCCGGTTGCGCCGTATCTCCGCGAGCCGCCCGTAGGACTCCTCCAGGGAGATGGTGGTCTCCGGGTCGCTGAGGTCGTCCACGAGCCGGTAGACCGCCGCCAGGCGCGTGTAGTCGGTGGCCCGCCGCCGCACGGTCCGCGAGGCCGTCACCGGGTCGTCCACGAGGGAGGGCTGGTACGAGATCGACAGCAGGGTGAAGGTGACGTTCGGCTCGCAGCGGTCCAGGCCGTAGGAGCGGCACACCGCGAACATCGCGGCCTCCACGTCCTCCGCGCCCTCACCGCCGGCCAGCAGCAGCTCGCCGATGCGCAGGGTCAGGTCGAGCACGCGCGGGACGGCGGGGCCGCCCTCCTCCGCCTTCGGCCCCGGCTCCGGCGCGGGCCGTTCGGCCACCGGCATCCGCAGCATCGTGCGCATCCGGTCCTGCCAGGGCGCGTCCTTGGTGAGGCTGACCACGGGCACACCGGCGGCCGGCGTGAAGGCGGCCGGGGCCTGCCGCGCGCTGTAGGTGCTCGGCGTGCTGAACGCCGACCCCTCCGGCTCGGCGGCCGGCGACTGCGGGACGTCCAGCCCGTCCGGGACGGCGAACTCGGACGTCGTCTCCGATTCGACGACCGCTCTGGGAGCGGCGAGTCCGGCCGGAATGGCGAACTCCGATGTGATCTCGGGATCGAACGAGCCCCTCGCCTCGTCCGACTGCGGTTTGCGGTACTCCGCTTCCGTCACGTGCGCAACGCTCCCTGTACGACACCTCCTGCCGCCCTCAGTATGCGCACAGGCACAAGAAGGGGCCGCACGCGCACGCGTACGGCCCCTTCACAGGCGTTCGGCTCTCAGTGGCCGCCCTGCTCCTTGAACCGCTTGTAGGAGCGCTCGATCTCGGCCTCGGCGTCCGTGCGGCCGACCCAGTTGGCGCCCTCGACGGACTTGCCGGGCTCCAGGTCCTTGTAGACCTCGAAGAAGTGCTGGATCTCCAGGCGGTCGAACTCGGAGACGTGGTGGATGTCGCGCAGGTGCTCGACGCGCGGGTCCGTCGACGGGACGCACAGCAGCTTGTCGTCGCCGCCGGCCTCGTCCGTCATCCGGAACATGCCGATGGCGCGGCAGCGGATCAGGCAGCCCGGGAAGGTCGGCTCGTCCAGGATGACGAGCGCGTCCAGCGGGTCGCCGTCCTCGCCGAGGGTGTTCTCGACGAAGCCGTAGTCGGTCGGGTAGGCGGTCGAGGTGAAGAGTCGACGGTCCAGGCGGATCCGACCGGTCTCGTGGTCCACCTCGTACTTGTTCCGCGAACCCTTCGGGATCTCGATCGTGACGTCGAACTCCACCGGTGGCTCCTCCATGATCAACACATAGTTCTGGTGGTTAAGTGTCCCTCACGCAGGTGTGTGATCGCGAAAGGGGCTGGTGGTCGTGCCTGAACTGAGGCCTTGGCGTGCCGCGGGACCGCACGTGGTGCGGGCCGCGAACGCCGTGCGACCCCGGCTGGCACGGGCCGCCCGGGCCGCGAAGCCGCAGCTCGAACGAGTCGCGAACGCCGCGCGTCCGCGCCTGGAACAGGCCGTGGCCGCCGCGAGGCCGCAGCTCGCGCGGGTCCTGTCGGCGAGGCCGAAGACCTCCGGGACCTGGCAGTACACCGCGGGCGCCGCCACCGCCGGCGTGGCGCTGGCCGTCACCGTGGCGGCCGCCGCCGGCCCCTGGGACTCCACGGGTCAGCGTACGGCCGAGGTGGAGCGGGCGGTCGCCCGGGACCGCACGGGTGGCGCAGATCACGGTCCCCGTGCCGATACGTCCGACAAGGCCGGCTCGCCCCGGCCTGCCCCGAGTGCCCCGTCGGTCCTCGTCGGCCTCGGCGGCTCCACGAACGCGGTGAAGTCGGCCCCCACCGGACCGGCCCTCGCCGACGTCCTGGGGCCCCTCCTGGGCGTCCCGGCGCTCGGCACCCAGCACACCGCCGTGGTCGTGGACGTGGCCACCGGCAGGCGCCTGTACGGCACCGGGGCCGACGACCCGCTGACCCCCGCCTCGACCACGAAGATCGCCACCGCCGTGGCCGCCCTCTCTGCCTTGGGCGCCGAGCACCGCCTCACCACGCGGACGGTGCTGGAGGCCGACACCAAGGAAGTCGTCCTGGTCGGCGGCGGCGACCCCACACTCACCGCGCACCAGGAGTCCGACGGCTGGGCGAGCCTGCGCGACCTCGCCGACCGGACGGCGGCCGCTCTGAAGAAGCGCTCCGTCCACGAGGTCACGCTCTCCTACGACACCACCCTCTACACCGGCCCCGCGCTGCACCCCATCGGCGTCAACGACAACCTCGCGCCGGTCAGCGCCCTGATGGCCGACGAGGGGCGCACCGACGACTCCAGCAGCGGCCCGGCCCCGCGCGTGGCCGACCCCGCGGCGGACGCGGCCACCAGGTTCGCCCGCTTCCTTGCAGCGGACGGCATCAAGACGACGTCCCCCGGCCCGTCCAGGGGGACGACCCGCGCGCAGGCGTTGGCCTCCGTCTCCTCGCCCCCGCTGTCGGCACTGGTCGAACGCATGCTGACCAACTCCGACAACGACATCGCGGAGGCCCTGGCCCGACAGACCGCCCTCGCGACGGGTGCCCCGGCCGGCTTCGCCGGCGGTGCGAGCGCGATCGCCGCCCAGCTGAAGAAGCTGCAACTGCCCGTGCAGGGCGCCCGGTTCACCGACGGAAGCGGCCTGAACCGGGACGACAGACTGACTGCGGAC
This sequence comes from Streptomyces sp. NPDC101152, assembly GCF_044768275.1. Taxonomy (NCBI): domain Bacteria; kingdom Bacillati; phylum Actinomycetota; class Actinomycetes; order Kitasatosporales; family Streptomycetaceae; genus Streptomyces; species Streptomyces sp. NPDC101152. Next base: position 102,767 of record NZ_JBIWPO010000018.1, read on the forward strand.
CTGCTCACGGCCCTCCTGGTGAAGGCCGGCGCCCCCGCGCACCCCGAACTCCGCCCGGTCCTCACCGGTCTCCCCGTGGCCGGCTTCACCGGCACCCTGACCAGCCGCTACACCGATGGCGCGGCCGGAGTCGTACGCGCCAAGACCGGCACCCTGACCGGCGTGAACACCCTGGCAGGCACGGTGGTGGACCAGGACGGCCGCCTCCTGGCCTTCGCGTTCCTGGCATCGCAGACGTCGAACCCGATGTCCGCCCAGGCGGCCCTGGACCGCACAGCCACAGCCTTGGCAGCCTGCGGCTGCCGCTGACCCGACCCGCGCTTCCGCTGCAGCTGCCGGGGCCGCCCGTCTCGTCCCCGTTCCGCCGTGGGCAGTCGTTCCGCTGGGGCGGAACGGGTGGGCACGGCCTGCAGTGCCGGGTGCGGCGCGAACCGACCCCAGCCGCCGCACGCCCGCAGCAGCGAAGGTCGCCCGACAAGCACAGGCCCACCTCGCCAACCCGCGCCCTGCCCCAAGCGGCAGCGCTCACGTACCGTTGACGCATGACGAGCATCGGTGGTGCCGAGATGGTCGACTGGAATCTCGCGGTCGCGACCGCGACGCGGCTCGTACGGCCGGGCCCCGACGTGAGCCGCGACGAGGCCCGAGCGGTCGTCGCGGAACTGCGCCGGCATGCCAAGGCCTCGGAGGAACACGTCCGCGGCTTCACCCGGATGGGTACCGAGGAGACCCACGACACCCCGATCCTCGTGGTCGACCGCCCCGGCTGGGTGCGGGCGAACGTGGCGGGCTTCCGGGAGATCCTCAAGCCGCTGCTCGACAAGATGCAGGAGCGGCGCGGCAACACCCCCGGCGGCGCGGTCCTCGGCGCGGTCGGCGGCAAGGTCACCGGCGTCGAACTGGGCATGCTGCTGTCCTTCCTGTCCTCCCGCGTCCTGGGCCAGTACGAGACCTTCGCCCCGGCCACGCGCGACCTGCCGGCAGGAGAGAACGGCGGCGGACGGCTGCTGCTCGTCGCCCCCAACATCGTGCACGTGGAGCGCGAACTCGACGTCCAGCCCCACGACTTCCGTCTCTGGGTCTGTCTGCACGAGGAGACGCACCGCACCCAGTTCAGCGCGGTGCCGTGGTTGCGCGACCACCTGGAGGGCGAAATCCAGTCGTTCCTGGGGGAGACCGACGTCGACCCCATGACCGTGCTGGAGCGCATCCGGGAGGCCGCCCAGTCCCTCGCGGGCGGGCGTCCCGAGGGCGAGGAGGACGACGGCGGGCGCTCCCTCGTGGAGCTCGTGCAGACCCCGGCCCAGCGCGAGATCCTCGGCCGGCTCACCGCCGTGATGTCGCTTCTGGAGGGCCACGCCGACTTCGTGATGGACGGGGTGGGCCCCGAGGTCGTGCCGACGGTCGCCGAGATCCGCGAGAAGTTTCAGCAGCGGCGCGCCAAGGGCGCCTCCCGGCTGGACATGGCGCTGCGCAAGCTGCTCGGTCTGGACGCCAAGCTGAGGCAGTACCGGGACGGCGAGCGGTTTGTGCGGGCCGTCGTCGACCAGGTCGGCATGGACGGCTTCAACCGGGTGTGGACGTCCCCGAACACCCTGCCGACCAAGTCGGAGATCGCCAAACCGGCGGACTGGGTCACGCGGGTGCACCGCAAGAGCGAGTCGTGAACGCCGTCGCGGGGTCGTGAACCGAATCCGGCCGACGGCAGGCGAACGCCCCTTCAATCACCCGTCCGAGGGACCGTGGTGCATGGGTAGGCGTGCAATGCTCGGGGAACGGCTCGGTTCTGTCACCATCTACACACTCTGAGTGACCGAACTCGGGCTCACCCCCCGAAACTTCATGAAGGGAACCGGACATGGGTCCCCATCCTGCGGTCGCGGCGATACGCCTGGCGGTCCGCCGCGTCCTTAACGACATCCTCAACGACCACGAGCCCCCCGCCCGGCAGACCGTGCACGAGCCCCCGTCCGCGCCGGTCGTGCTCGTGGCGTGCTCCGGCGGCGCCGACTCCATGGCCCTCGCCTCCGCCCTCGCCTTCGAGGCCCCCAAGCTCGGCATCCGGGCCGGCGGTGTCACCGTCGACCACGGCCTGCAGCCCGGTTCCGGCGTGCGCGCCGAGGAGGTCGCCCTGCGCCTGCGCGCGATGGGCCTCGACCCCGTCGACTCCGTCGCCGTGACCGTGGGCCGCGAGGGCGGTCCCGAAGCCGCCGCCCGCGACGCCCGGTACGCCGCCCTCGACGAAGCCTCCGCCCGGCACGGCGCCACCGCGATCCTGCTCGGCCACACCCGCGACGACCAGGCCGAGACCGTCCTGCTGGGCCTCGCCCGAGGCTCCGGCATCCGTTCCCTGTCCGGAATGGCCGCGGTCTCGGGGGCCGACGGCCGTTACCGCCGCCCCTTCCTCCAGCTCGACCGGCAGACCGCCCGCAAGGCCTGCATGGTGCAGTCCCTGCCCGTCTGGGACGACCCGCACAACGCCGACCCCGCGTACACCCGCTCCCGGCTGCGCCACGAGGGCCTGCCCGCCCTGGAGAAGGCGCTCGGCAAGGGCGTCGTGGAGGCACTCGCGCGTACGGCGCAGCTCTCCCGTGACGACGCCGACGCCCTCGACGCCTGGGCCCGCCAGGCCGAGGCCTCCGTGCGCGACGCCGCCGGCCTCCTGGAGTGCGCCAAGCTCTACGCCCTGCCGCCCGCGGTACGCCGCCGCGTCCTGCGCCGGGCCGCCATCGAGGCCGGTGCCCCCGCGGGCTCGCTGTTCGCCCGCCACATCGAGGAAGTCGACCGGCTGATCACCGGCTGGCGCGGCCAGGGGGTCATCAATCTCCCGGGCAAGGTCGTCGCCCAGCGCCAGGGTGGCAGACTGGTGATTCGGCAAGGCTGAATCTCATCCCCGGTGCGGGGACCCGGACCTTCCCGAAGGTCCGGGCAGCCGGTGGGACGACCGAAAGTGATGCGGGTGGACGCGAAAGACATGGGTGCCGACCTCAAGCAGGTGCTCATCACCAAGGAAGAGATCGACGCGAAGCTCGTGGAGCTGGCCGCGAAGATCGACGCGGAGTACACGGGCAAGGACCTGCTCATCGTCGGTGTCCTCAAGGGCGCGGTGATGGTCATGGCCGACCTGGCCCGGGCGCTGTCCACCCCCGTCACCATGGACTGGATGGCCGTGTCCTCGTACGGCGCGGGCACCCAGTCCTCCGGTGTGGTGCGGATCCTCAAGGACCTCGACACCGACATCAAGGGCCGGCACGTCCTGATCGTCGAGGACATCATCGACTCCGGCCTGACGCTGTCCTGGCTGCTGTCCAACCTGGGCTCGCGCGAGCCGGAGTCGCTCAAGGTGTGCACCCTGCTGCGCAAGCCGGACGCCGCCAAGGTGGCCATCGACGTGGAGTGGGTCGGCTTCGACATCCCGAACGAGTTCGTCGTGGGTTACGGTCTCGACTATGCCGAGAAGTACCGGAATCTCCCGTTCGTGGGTACGCTCGCCCCCCACGTCTACGGCGGCTGAGCCGGCCTTGGGGCCAAGCGAGCCGTCTTTGTAGGACGATCGGGAACCCCGGCGGGTTTCGCGCCGTTGGAGCATGCAGAGGCGGGATTGCCGGCCGCCGGAGCAGCCGAGTGCGGCTTCGGGCCACAATGCTGGGGTACCGTCAGAAGAACTGTCTTATCAAACTCACTATGGCAGGAGGGACGGGGCGACACCGCTCCGTATGGATGGACGTGAAGCGATACTTCCGTGGGCCGGTCATGTGGATCGTGCTGGCCGTCCTTGCCGTGGTCGTTTTGATGCAGGTCGTCGGCTCGTCCGGCGGCTACAAGACGGTGGACACCGGCCAGGTCGTGGCGGCGATCAACGACAACAAGGTGCAGCAGGTCAAGCTGACCACCGGCGATGAACAGACCGTCAAGGCCCAGCTCAAAGATGGTTTCAAGGTAGACGGCAGCTCGAAGATCCAGGCGAGCTACATCGGCGACCAGGGGGTGACCCTGGCCAACACCCTGCAGACCAAGTACCAGGACAAGCAGATCCCGGACGGCTACACCGTGTCGCCGTCCAAGCAGAACCCGTTCCTCGGCATCCTGCTCTCCCTGCTCCCCTTCGTCCTGATCGTGGTCGTCTTCCTGTTCCTGATGAACCAGATGCAGGGCGGCGGCTCCCGGGTCATGAACTTCGGGAAGTCCAAGGCCAAGCTCATCACCAAGGACACCCCGAAGACGACGTTCGCCGACGTCGCGGGCTGTGACGAGGCCGTCGAGGAGCTCCACGAGATCAAGGAGTTCCTGCAGGAGCCGGCCAAGTTCCAGGCCGTCGGCGCCAAGATCCCCAAGGGCGTGCTGCTCTACGGCCGCCCCGGTACCGGCAAGACGCTGCTCGCGCGTGCCGTCGCCGGTGAGGCGGGGGTCCCGTTCTACTCGATCTCCGGGTCCGACTTCGTCGAGATGTTCGTCGGTGTCGGTGCCTCCCGGGTCCGTGACCTGTTCGAGCAGGCCAAGGCGAACGCCCCGGCGATCGTCTTCGTCGACGAGATCGACGCGGTCGGCCGCCACCGCGGCGCCGGCCTCGGCGGTGGACACGACGAGCGCGAGCAGACACTGAACCAGCTGCTCGTCGAGATGGACGGGTTCGACGTCAAGGGTGGTGTGATTCTCATCGCAGCCACCAACCGTCCCGACATCCTCGACCCGGCACTGCTGCGCCCGGGCCGCTTCGACCGCCAGATCGCGGTCGATCCGCCGGACCTGCAGGGCCGCCTGGAGATCCTCAAGGTCCACCAGAAGGGCAAGCCGGTCGCCCCGGACGTCGACCTCGCGGCCGTCGCCCGCCGTACCCCCGGCTTCACCGGCGCCGACCTGAGCAACGTGCTCAACGAGGCCGCCCTGCTCACGGCCCGCAGCGACCGCAAGCTGATCGACAACTCCATGCTGGACGAGGCGATCGACCGCGTGGTGGCGGGCCCGCAGAAGCGGACCCGGATCATGTCGGACAAGGAGAAGAAGATCACCGCGTACCACGAGGGCGGTCACGCCCTGGTCGCGGCGGCTTCCCCGAACTCCGACCCGGTCCACAAGATCACGATCCTGAGTCGCGGCCGTGCGCTGGGCTACACGATGGTGCTCCCGGACGAGGACAAGTACTCGACCACCCGCAACGAGATGCTCGACCAGCTCGCCTACATGCTGGGCGGCCGCGCGGCCGAGGAACTGGTCTTCCACGACCCGACCACGGGCGCCGCGAACGACATCGAGAAGGCCACCGCCACGGCCCGTGCGATGGTCACCCAGTACGGCATGACCGAGCGGCTCGGCGCCATCAAGTTCGGCGGCGACAACACCGAGCCGTTCCTCGGACGTGAGATGGCTCACCAGCGCGACTACTCGGAAGAGGTCGCCGCGCTGGTGGACGAGGAAGTCAAGAAGCTCATCGAGAACGCGCACAACGAAGCCTGGGAGATCCTGGTCGAGAACCGCGACGTGCTCGACAACCTCGTTCTGAAGCTGCTGGAGAAGGAGACGCTGGGCAAGGAGGAGATCGCCGAGATCTTCTCCGCGATCGTCAAGCGCCCGGCCAGGCCCGCCTGGACCGGCTCCTCCCGCCGCACGCCGTCCACCCGTCCGCCGGTGCTCTCCCCGAAGGAGCTCGCCCTGACGAACGGCGCCAACGGCGCGACCCCGGCGATCAGCACCGTCAAGTCGACGGCGACGGAGCACTCTCCGGTCACCGAGACGGCCCCTGAGGACCGCCCCGAGAGCTGACGCTCCCCGGCGGCCCCACCAGGCCGGAATGGATTGCCGCGCCCCCCAGGTTCTAGCCTGGGGGGCGCGGCATTTTCAGCCATGCCGCGGATGAGGCGCGTGGTCCCCACGCGAGACCCGCACAGGAACGAGGCTCCACATGACCGACCCGGTGACGCTGGACGGCGAGGGCAGGATCGGCGAGTTCGACGAGAAGCGGGCCGAGAACGCCGTGCGCGAACTCCTGATCGCGGTCGGCGAGGACCCGGACCGGGAGGGGCTCCGGGAGACGCCCGCCCGGGTGGCGCGGGCGTACAAGGAGATCTTCGCGGGGCTGTGGCAGAAGCCCGAGGACGTGCTGACGACGACGTTCGACCTGGGGCACGACGAGATGGTCCTGGTGAAGGACATCGAGGTGCTGAGCTCGTGCGAGCACCATCTGGTGCCGTTCGTCGGGGTCGCCCACGTCGGCTACATCCCGTCGACCGACGGCAAGATCACGGGACTGTCGAAGCTTGCCCGCCTCGTGGACGTCTACGCCCGCCGTCCGCAGGTGCAGGAACGACTCACCACGCAGGTCGCGGACTCGTTGATGAAGATCCTGGAGCCGCGCGGGGTGATCGTCGTCGTGGAGTGCGAGCACATGTGCATGTCCATGCGGGGGGTGCGTAAGCCGGGGGCGAAGACCATAACGTCGGCGGTGCGCGGGCAGCTGCGCGATCCAGCCACCCGCAACGAGGCCATGAGCCTGATCATGGCCAAGTAGGGCCCGGACGCGCCCGCTTCAGGCCGTCGAGGCCGCGCCGTTGTCGTGCTCGTCGTCGTCCGGGAGCTTGCAGACCCGCTCCAGGAAGATGGCCGCCGCTATGACCGCGATGCCCGCCACCACCGAGAAGCCGGCGTAGATCGCCTGGTCGCGGCGGGCCGGAATGTCGAGGAGCTCCAGCAGGAAGACGCCCGCGCCGCCGTACATCCCGGCGACCAGTGCGGCGACCAGGGCGCTGGACTGGCCGAAGACGACCGCGCGGGCCGCCATCAGGGGGTCCACGCCCTTCGCGTCGGGATCACGCTCGCGCTGGGCCTTGAGCCGGCCGCGGATCGAGAGCGCCGTGGCCGTGAGAACCACGGCGATCAGCGCGAGCACGATGGGGGCGGCCAGCGGGACGCTCGGCAGGGTACCGATCGAGTTCCACAGGCGGGCGCCCGCCCAGGACAGGACTCCGGCCACGAAAAACACTCCGGCCAGCACCCTGATGCGCAGCTCTCTCACGGTGTCCCTTCAGCTCCCCCGGGTCGCGGGATGGTCCCGCCGACGGTGGTCGTGGTGACCTCTCGCCCTGACCTTAACGACTACGCGGGCAGGTGGAGTTCCAGGTCCTTGCGGGGCGTCACCCCGTCGCGGGTGACGGCGTCGAGGAGGTCGGCGACCGCGCCCCGGCCCGGCAACTGCGCCTCGGGCTCCAGGTCGTGCCAGGGAGCGAGGACGAAGGCCCGTTCGTGGGCGCGCGGGTGGGGGAGGGTGAGCTGCGGGTCGTCGTCGACGACGTCGGCGTACGCGACGATGTCGACGTCGAGGGTGCGGGCGCCCCAGCGCTCGTCCCGGATCCGGTGGAAGGCCTCCTCGACCGCGTGCGCCCGCTCAAGGAGGGAGGACGGGGGCAGGGTGGTCTTCAGCAGGATCACCGCGTTGAAGTACGCCGGCTGGCTGCCGGGCTCCACGCCCCACGGCTCCGTCTCGTACACCGGCGACACGGCCTTCACGCGGACGCCGGGGGTGTCCTCGAGGGCGTCGATGGCGCCCTGGAGGGTCTCCAGGCGGTTGCCGAGGTTGGCGCCCAGGGAGATCACGGCCCGTTTGGGGTTGTGCAGGGTCGTGTCGGCGGCGTCCACCTGCCGCACCACGGAGGCGGGTACCGGCTGTACGGTCGGGTCGCTGGGACCCTCGGTGAAGAACGCGGTCATGCTCGGCTCCGGGTGATGGTGACGGTCACGTCGTCGAAGGGGACGGTGATCGGCGCGGCCGGCTTGTGGACGCGGACCTCGACCTCCTGGACCCCCTCGTGCTTCAGACAGGCCTGGGCGATGCGCTCGGCGAGCGTCTCGATGAGGTTGACGGGCTCGCCCTCGACGACGGCCACGACCTCCTCCGCCACGATGCCGTAGTGCACGGTCTTCGCCAGGTCGTCGTCGGCCGCGGCCGGACGGGTGTCGAGGCCGAGGACGAGGTCCACGACGAAGGTCTGGCCCTCCTCGCGCTCCTCGGGGAACACACCGTGGTGCCCACGGGCCCTCAGGCCGCGCAGCGCGACACGATCCACGCGAATCACTCCTGCAATCGTCGGTGACGGCCGGTCACTGCCGTGTGCGGGCGGCACACCGGCCATGAACGAATCTACCCGCGGGCACTGACAGGGCCGGGCCACGGGCCCGGGGGCCCGTGCCGGGGCCGGCAGGTTTCACCGTCTGTTTCCCCTGGGGAACCCGCCGGCTCACGGGCTGGTAGCCGCCCCTACCCGGGCCGTCGTGATTCCAACCACTTCTTGGTGCCGGCGGGTGATCCCGGATGGACGCCTACCCCGTCAGGACGGGGTGTCCTCGTCCTCGGCCTCGTCGTTTTCGGCCAGAACCGGGGAGGCGTGGTGGGACCACAGCCGCCAGCCGCCGGGGGTGCGCCGGAACACGTTCGTGGCGACCACGAGCTGGCCGACCAGCGGGCCGAGTTCCTCGCCGCCCTCGGGGGCGGGACCGCCGCTGAGGATGTTCTCGGTGCAGGTGACCAGGGCGGTGTCTCCGGTGACGGACACGTGCACGTCGGTGAGGAAGAACTGGATGTAGTCGGTGTTCGCCATGATCAGCGCGTACGAGCGAAGGACCTCGCCGCGTCCGGTCAGTACGGGCCAGCCGGGGTGCACACAGGAGATCACTCCGGCGTCCGCTGGGTCGTGGTACTGCTCGTCGACGCCCAGGTCGGAGGGGGTGAGCCAGAGCGAGGACAGGTGCTCGAAGTCGCCGCTCTCCAAGGCCTCGTAGAAGGCGGCGTTCGCGGCCTCCACCTGCTCGACGTCGGTGTGGGGGGCGCTCACCGGGCTCCCTCTGCGCCGTGGGGGCCCTCCGTGCGCTGCGCGTTCTCCGTGCCGCGCGCCCCTTCTATGGCGCGCGCGACGCGAACAGCGTCCGCGGTGGCGCGCACCTCGTGCACCCGCACCGCCCACGCGCCGGCGTGCGCCGCGAGCGCGGAGACGGCGGCCGTGGCGGCGTCACGCTCGCGCGCGGGCGGCGGCGCGCCCGCCGGACCGGCGAGCACACGGCCCAGGAAGCGTTTGCGGGAGGCGGCGACGAGCAGCGGGTGGCCGAGGGCCAGCACCCGGTCGAGGTGGGCGAGCAGGACGAGGTCGTGTTCGGCGTCCTTGGAGAAGCCGAGCCCGGGGTCGACGACCACGCGATCGGGTGCGATGCCGCCGGCGAGGACGGCCTCCACGCGCCGGTGCAGTTCGTCGACGACCTCGGCGACGACGTCGTCGTACACGCCCTTGACGTTGCCGCCCGCCAGGAAGCCGCGCCAGTGCATGACGACGAAGGGGGCGCCCGAGGCGGCGACGACGGGGATCATCGCGGGGTCCGCGAGGCCGCCGCTGACGTCGTTGACGAGGGCGGCGCCGGCGGCGAGGGCCTGTTCGGCGACCGAGGCGCGCATGGTGTCGACGGAGACCGTGACGCCCTCGGAGGCGAGGCCGCGGACGACGGGGACGACGCGCCTGAGTTCCTCGGCCTCGTCGACCCGGGTGGCGCCGGGGCGGGTGGACTCGCCGCCCACGTCCACCAGGTCCGCGCCCTCGGCGACGAGTTCCAGGCCGTGTTTCACGGCGGCCGTGGTGTCGAAGAAGCGGCCGCCGTCGGAGAAGGAATCGGGGGTGACGTTCACGACTCCCATGACCGCGCAGCGGTCCCACTCCGGAAGACCCGCGACGCGCCCGCGTCCGCTCTGCTTGCTCATACGTTCAGCGTAGGCCCCGGACCCGTCCGGAAGTCTCCGCGGCCCGGGCGGAAGCCCGGGTGACGGCGTCGTTCCGTCCGGGTCCGCACCGGGCCGCGAGCGGCGGGCGTCAGGCGACCCGGGCCCGGGCTTCGCTCTCGTTCACCGTGTGGGCGCACGCGGGTGCGGGCTTCTGGCGGCGGCGCAGGAAGCGCGGCAGCGGAAGGGCCAGGGTGACGAAGCCCTCGGCCTGCATGGCGGCGAAACCGATGCGCGGCAGGTCGGCGGAGGCCCGGTAGACCACGAAGCGCGGCTCCCAGCGGGGCTGGAACTTGGCGTTGAACTTGTACAGCGACTCGATCTGGAACCAGCGGGAGAGGAACACCAGCAGTCCGCGCCAGGCGCGCAGCACGGGCCCCGCGCCGATCTTCTCGCCGCGGGCGAGGGCGGAGCGGAACATCGCGAAGTTGAGCGAGACGCGCGTGATGCCGAGTTTCGGGGCCGCCTGCAGGGCCGCGACGATCAGGAGTTCGTTCATGCCGGGGTCGGCCGAGCGGTCGCGGCGCATCAGGTCCAGCGACATGCCGTCCGTGCCCCACGGCACGAAGTGCAGGATCGCCTTGAGGTCGCCGTACTCGCCCGGCTCCTCGTCCTGCTTGTGCGCGGTCGCGATGAAGCAGTCGCCGTCGGCGGGGTCGCCGATGCGGCCCAGGGCCATGGAGAAGCCGCGCTCGGTGTCGGTGCCGCGCCAGTCCTCGGCGGCCTGCCGGATCCGCGCCAGCTCGGTGTCGCCGAGGTCACGTACGCGTCGTACCCGGGTCTCGTAACCGGCCCGTTCGATGCGCTTGACCATCTGGCGCACGTTGCGCATCGCGCGGCCGGCCAGGGAGAAATCCGCCACGTCCACCACCGCCTCGTCGCCCAGTTCCAGGGCGTCCAGGCCGGTCTCGCGGGTCCACACCTCGCCGCCCGTCTCCGAGCAGCCCATGACGGCGGGGGTCCAGGAGTGCGCCTTGGCCTCGTCCATGAAGCGCTCGATGGCGCCCGGCCAGGCCTCGACGTCGCCGATGGGGTCGCCGCTGGCGAGCATCACGCCGGACACGACGCGGTAGGTCACGGCCGCCTTGCCGCTGGGCGAGAAGACGACGGCCTTGTCGCGGCGCAGGGCGAAGTGGCCGAGGGAGTCGCGGCGGCCGTGCCTGTCCAGCAGCTCACGCAGCCGGGTCTCGTCCTCCTCGGTCAGGCGTGCCGCCGGGTGCTCGGGGCGGAAGGCCAGGTAAATGGTGGTGACCGCGGTCAGCAGGCCGAGGGCGCCGAGGGAGAAGCCCACGGTCCAGGAGGTGTTGCCCGAGTAATTGACCGGGCCCTCGAAGCCGAACAGGCCGTACACCACGTGGGTGAGGCGGTCGGCCAGACTCGGGTCGCCGACCATGCGGTGCGGATGGACGCTGACGATGACCAGGCCGAGGGCGAGGGAACCGGCGCTCATGAGGACGAAGTTGGCGAGCGCGCGCCACCGGCTGCGGGGGTCGGGCAGCGCGGCGAACTGGTCGCGGTGGATCAGCAGCGGCGCGAGCAGGGCCAGCGAGATGAGCACGCCGATCACGGAGTGGCGGTACATGTACTGCGCCACGGCGCCCGCCGGCAGCAGCGCCACCGCGGCCCGCCAGGCACGCCGCTTGCCGCGCCTGAGACCATGGGCGAGCAGCAGGAGGAGGATGCCGGCGCTCAGCGAGAGAGCGGCCGCGAACGGACCGAAGGACCCCGGCAGCACCTCGGCGATCGAGTGCATACGGCTGTGCCGGAAGCGCGGGAAGACGCCCGCGGCGACGTCCAGCACACCCACGAGCGCGCACGCTCTGCCGACGAGGACGGGCACGACCTCGGGCCGTGGACCACGCAGTACGCGCCACGCCTTGTGGGAACGGGAGGGAACCCCGTCCGACATTTCCTCATCTGTCCTGACAGACATCGCATCCCGTAGTTCTGCGAGAGACCTTGGATCCGGTACCGACTCGGGCTTACCGGCGACATTGCGCCCTCTAGGACGGTGTCTCGAGGGAGGAGGTTCCGTCACTTCCCTCAAAGCCGGTCCAAAGGACGGGAAAAGTCCCGGACGACCCTCGCGCGGGAGCGGGGGACCGGGACGAATCCGCAGGCAGAAAGATAGGTCATGGGTCTTACGAGCAAGAAGGTGCTGGCGCTCGCGGTCGTGTTCGCCGTGCTGCTGTTCGTCGGCACGGTGTGGCTGTGGCCACGTCTGGCGGGACGGAACTGGCGTGCCGTCAGCGGTCGAGTGGGGCTGCTGCTCGTCACCCAGGTGGCGCTCTTCGTGTGCGTGGGCCTCGCCGCCAACCAGTCCTTCGGGTTCTACGCAAGCTGGGCGGACCTGTTCGGCCAGGAGAAAGCGCAGGGGGTGGTCGTCGACCACACGGCGCTCGGCGCTGCGGGCAGCCCGCTTCAGGTGGTCGAGACGACCGGCGTGCGGGGAGCGGGCGGTTCCCCGCCGCAGAGCGGTGGGCAGGTCCAGAAGGTCGACATCGTGGGCCGGCGGTCGCACATCGCCACGCCCGCGTACGTTTATCTGCCGCCGGAGTACTTCCAGCCGAAGTACCGCACCCGGACGTTCCCCGCGGCCGTGGTGCTGACCGGATATCCGGGCACCGCGCTGGCGCTCGTGAACAAGCTGCAGTACCCGCTCACGGCCCAGCAGCTCGCGAAGCAGGGCCGTATGCAGCCGATGGTCCTCGTGATGCTGCGGCCCACGGTCGCGCCGCCGCGGGACACCGAGTGCGTGGACATCCCGGGCGGGCCGCAGACGGAGACGTTCTTCGCCAAGGACCTGCCGGACGCGGTGACGGAGCACTACCGGGTGGGCAAGAAGGCGTCGAGCTGGGGCATCGTCGGTGACTCCACGGGCGGCTACTGTGCGCTGAAACTGGCCATCCACCACCCCGGTTCCTATGCGGCCGCCGCAGGCCTGTCGCCGTACTACAAGGCGCCGATCGACCCCACCACCGGTGACCTCTTCCACGGCGACAAGGGGCTGCGCAGCCGGGCCGACCTGTCGTGGAGCCTCAAGCACCTGCCGGCGCCGGACACCTCGCTGCTCGTCACCAGCAGCAAGGTGGGGGAATACAACTACAAGTCCACGCTGAAGTTCATAAAGCTCGCCCAGGCCACGCGGCTGACCCGGATCTCGTCGATCATCCTCGACAGCGGCGGCCACAACTTCAACACCTGGCGGCGGGAGATTCCGCCGACGCTGCAGTGGATCAGCGGGCGGCTGAGTGACCAGTGACCGGGACCGGTGACCGGTGCCGGACGGGGAATGATCTTGCGAATTCGAAGGGCGCCAATTCCTGATGCGCTGTGAACGTTTCGTTATGGCTGTGTTTTTGCGGGGCGGGGCGCCAACGCTCCCCTACTCGCGGTAAGTTTCTGGCCATGCCACGTGGACGTCACCGCCATTCCCCTCCTCTGCACAGGCTGCTGCCTCCGTCGGCGATCGCGGGCGTGTCCCTCGTCTGCGCCTTCGGTCCCTGGTTGTTCTCGCAGATGTCCGTACTGCGCGTCATAGCCGCCTTCGCCGCGGCGACGGCGATCGTCGGGGCGGCCGTCATGCGCCGCTGGGACGCACAGGCCGGCAAGCAGGTCGCCGACCTCACGCGCGCGCGTGCGAGCGACGAGTGGCGGCACGAGGAGCGGGTCGCCGAGCTGGAGACGGACCTCGAGGAGTCGCGCGAGCTGCGCGCCAAGCTGGAGCAGCGGCTGCGGGCCAAGCGCGCGGAGCTGGCGGGCCTGCGCAACGAACACGCGGCCCTGCTGCGGCGGTACGCCACCGCCGAGACCGAGCGGGCGAGCGCCCTGGAGGGCCGCCGGCTGCTCGAGATCGAGGCCGCGGCACCCGACTCGCGCGCGCTGCCGCCCGTACCGGCTCAGGAGACCGGGGCTGTGGCTGCCCCGGCGGAGGCCGTGGCGGAGCAGGACCAGGTCGCGCCCACTCCCGCGATCTTCTCGCCCGAGGGGTCCCAGCTGTTCCTGCGGGCCAAGGCCGCGCTGCAGAAGTTCGACGACGACGCCGAGAGCTCCGCGCAGGACGACAACGCTGCCGAGGACGCGGACGTCGCCACGGAGGAGCCGGCTCCCGAGGACGACGGCTCCCCGGAGGGCGGCGGGTCCCCCAAGGGCGACGGCCCCTCGAAGGGCGACAGTTCCCCGAAGGGCGAGCCCGTGAAGGTGCGCAGCGGGACCGCGGACACCGCCGTTCCCGCGCCGGCCACGACCGAGGCCACCCCCGCCGACGGCACCGAGGCGGCGGCCCAGGAGGACGAGGCGCAGGGGCAGCCCGAGGCGGTCGACGGGCATGAGCGCGCGGCCGCCACCACCCCGGCGGGTCCCGCCCACTCCGCCCAGCCCGTGCAGCAGCCCGCCGGGCACTTCGTCGCGCCGACCGCGGTGGCCGTCGTACCGGCCGCGCCCGTGCGGCGCCCGGCGGTCGAGGGCGGGTTCGACTTCTTCGGCACCAAGGCGGAGGCCACGCCGGCCGCCCTGGACGCCGTGCAGAACGAGGACCTCGCCGACGTCGTCGGCCAGGAGGCGCTCGCCGTGCACAAGGCCGAGGCCGAGTCCGGCTTCAAGCCGGCCGACGAGGAAGCACGCGCCGGGGGCCAGGTGATCGACCTGACGGCCCACGACGAAACGGAACAGATCAACCTCCGGGGCCTCCGCAGCGCGGCGTCCTGAGACAACCCGGGCCTGCTCTGCGGCCTCCTGATGCGGCCCCGGCTCTGCTCGTCTGCAGGGCCGGAGTGGTCGTCCTACGACGCCGTCCGGCGGTTCGGCACCGCGTCCTGGCGTTCCGACCCCCGGCGCTTGCCTGCGTGGGCAGTTGTTCGGCGGCCTTCGGTTGCGGCCCCGGGCCTGCTCTGCCTGTCGGGGCGGAGGGGTCGTTCTACGACGCCATCCAGCGGTCCGGGAGTGCGTCGCGGCGGCCTGTGCGGGAGCGTTCCGCTTGGGCGTGGAGCAGGGCCGTGGCTTCTGTGGTGTCCCTCAGGCGGGCCGTGACGGTCTTGTTGGCTCCCGTGTCCACATGGACGTCGGCGAGGCGCCACAGGCGCTTCCAGGGCCCCTGGGTGAGCCGGACGCTCTGCACCTTCGCGTGCGGGACGAGTGCCAGGTGCCGCCGCAGCAGCCCGTGCCGGGCGGCGAACACACCGTCGGCGGCGGCGAGTCCGTAGCCGCGCCACCACAGCGGCAGGCACCGCCCGGCCCGGCGCGGCGGCCGCGACAGCGCGGCCGGCACGGTCACGCCGGGCAGCACGTGCGCGACGACGGACTCGGCGAGCTCGCGCGGAGCGACCGGCACCAGCACGGAGTTGGACGAACCGGCCACGTCCAGCTCCACCCGCACCCAGCCCAACCGCCGCCACAGCAGCGGTTCGACGATCCGCACGGTCTGCACCCGCCCGGGCGGCACCGTCTCGTGCGTGCGGTCGAGCAGGCCGTGGTCGATGCGCAGTCCGTCCGGGGACTCGCCCACCGTCCAGTCGTACTCGCTCACGAACCGGCCCACACTCCTCGCGCCGGCCCCGCCCAGCAGGGGGAGAGCGGTCGCGAGGACCGACCACACGCTGTGGGTGGCCAGCCACAGCAGGGGCGGTACGACGAGGGCGGCGGCGAGGGTGGCCCAGGTTGCGCCCGTCAGCACGAGGGAGAGCGCGAGGTGGGCAGGAGGCGTGCGCAGGATCTCGCGCGCCGGTGCTTCCCCGACTTCGTGCGCCGTCTCCGGCGCGAACCCGGCGGCGCGCGCGAGCAGTTCCGCGCGCAGTGCACGCGCCTCGCGCTCCCCGAGGAAGGCGAGTTCGTCCTTCTTCTCGGTGCCCACGACGTCGAGTTTGAGCTTGGCGACTCCCGCCACGCGCGCGAGGAGCGGCTGAGTGACGTCGACGGCCTGGATGCGTTCGAGCCGGATGTGCGCGGTGCGCCGGAAGAACAGGCCGGTACGGATGCGCAGTTCGGTGTCCGTCACCGCGTAGTGGGTGAACCACCAGCTGAGGAAGCCGTAGAGGGCGGCCGCCGGGACGAGCACGGCGAGCGCGACCAGCAGGGCCGTGGTGGTCAGCCTGGCCAGCTGGCGCTGCGCCTGGTCCGGGTCGTGCACGGCCCAGCCGATGAGCACGGCAACCGGCGCCCACGCCCGCCTGAGCGGCGTCACGGGGTGCAGCCGGCGCTCGGTCACCGGTTCCTCGGCGCGGAGGGCGGCGTCGACGCCCTGCGCGGTCACAGGCCGGCCGATCGGGCCTCGCCGAGCTCGGTGAGCCGGTCGCGCAGCCGTTCCGCCTCGGCCGGGTCGAGGCCCGGGATGGTGGCGTCGGTCGCCGCGGCCGCCGTGTGCAGCTGCACGCTGGCCAGCCCGAAGTGCCGCTCCACCGGCCCGCTGGTCACCTCCACCAGCTGCATGCGCCCGTACGGCACCACGGTCTCCTCGCGCCACAGCACGCCCCGGCTGATCAGCAGGTCGTCGGCACGCTCGGCGTACCGCCAGGAGCGCCAGTTGCGGCCCAGCAGCACCCAGCCCCAGGTGAGGAACGCGAGGGGCAGCAGCGCGAAGGCCGCCCAGGCCGGTCCGGCGAGCAGACCGAGCAGCAGGCCGACCGCGACGGCGATCAGGCCCGACCACACCACCAGCAACAGCCGCCGCATCCGCAGCAGCCCAGGCGGCAGCCCCGTCCACTCGGGCTCCGCCTTCTCGTCCCCCACCGTGCCCGTGCTCCGCGGGCTCCCCGTCTCCATACGGCCAGCGTACGTAGGAGAGACTGTGTTCATGACTCCCACGACGGAGACCATGGTCGGGATCGGCGGCGCCGCGGAGAGCACCGACATGGTGCTCAACATCGGTCCGCAGCACCCGTCCACGCACGGTGTGCTGCGGCTGCGGCTGGTGCTGGACGGTGAGCGCATCGTGCACGCGGAGCCGGTGATCGGGTACATGCACCGCGGCGCGGAGAAGCTCTTCGAGGCGCGTGACTACCGCCAGATCATCATGCTCGCCAACCGCCACGACTGGCTGTCGGCCTTCTCGAACGAGCTGGGCGTGGTCCTCGCGGTGGAGCGCATGCTGGGCATGGAGGTGCCCCCGCGCGCGGTGTGGACGCGGACGCTGCTCGCGGAGCTGAACCGGGTGCTCAACCACCTGATGTTCCTGGGCTCCTATCCGCTGGAGCTCGGCGGCATCACGCCCGTCTTCTACGCGTTCCGGGAGCGCGAGGTCCTCCAGAACGTCATGGAGGAGGTCTCCGGCGGGCGGATGCACTACATGTTCAACCGCGTCGGAGGCCTCAAGGAGGACCTGCCGGCGGGCTGGGCCACGCGCGCGCGTGCCGCCGTCGCCGCCGTGCGCTCGCGCATGGACCGGTTCGACGACCTGGTGCTCGGCAACGAGATCTTCCGCGGGCGCACACGCGGCGTGGGCACGCTGGCACCGGGGACCGTGCACGCCTACGGCGTCAGCGGGCCGATCGCGCGTGCCTCCGGCGTCGACTTCGACCTGCGGCGCGACGAGCCGTACCTCGCCTATGGCGAGTTGCGGGACGTCCTGAAGGTCGTCACCCGGCAGGAGGGCGACTGCCTCGCCCGCTTCGAGGTGCTGCTGGAGCAGACCCACGACGCCCTCGACCTCGCCGACGCCTGCCTCGACCGGCTCGCCGAGCTGCCGCCGGGGCCGATCAACCAGCGGCTGCCCAAGGTCCTCAAGGCACCGGAGGGGCACACCTACGCCTGGACCGAGAACCCGCTCGGCATCAACGGCTACTACCTCGTGAGCAAGGGCGAGAAGACCCCGTACCGTCTGAAGCTGCGCTCGGCGTCCTACAACAACATCCAGGCACTCGTCGAGCTGCTGCCCGGGACGCTGGTCGCGGACATGGTGGCGATTCTCGGGTCGTTGTTCTTCGTGGTGGGGGACATCGACAAGTAGGTCAGGTGGCCGAGTCGGACGGCTCCGTGCCGTCGAGCGGGTTCGCGATCCCCACCGGCTGGAGCAGCCACACGAAGTCCCCGAGGCCCCCCGGAGCGGTGAGCTCCGCGGCTTCCCCGGCGCTCGCGAGGGCGCGGAGGTAGGCGGCGGGTTGCGAGGAGGCGAGCGCGAGCGGGGGGCGTACGCCCGCGACGCCCAAGGCCCGCAGAGCGTCCCGCTGCCGGACAAGCCGTGCGCGGCGCCCCGAGCGCGCCGCGCACGCGTCCAGGGACACGTGGGCCGTGATGTCGCAGGACCCGTCGGGCACGGGTGCCGTCTCCCGGCCCTCACGGAAGGCTGCGAGGGTGCCGAACAAGGGGCGGGCGTCCCTGGTGTGGGCGTAGTCCACGGCGACCGCGAGGCCCCGGTCGAGGGAGGCGACCGCGTCCGCCCAGGCCTCGTCACGCGGCAGCCCGATCTCGGCCCGCAGGCCCTCCTCGGGCGGCAGCGGCCACCAGCGCGCCAGCCAGTCGGCGTCGACGCCGCCGACCGGTTCGCCCAGGCGCTCGGTGCCGTCCCGTCGCACGAGGACCCGGCGCGCCACTCCGTCCGCGTCCACCTCGGCGACGTCCACCGGTACGTTGTCGAGCCACTCGTTGGCGAAGAGCAGCCCGGTGACGCCGCGCGGGGGCCGAGGGAGCCACTCGATCCGGTCGTCCACGCCGGAGGGGCGGTCGGCGAGCTCGACGGCGTACGCACGCGCGCGTGGAGCCACGTCGGCGGGCAGCGCCGCCAGCACGGCGGTGACCAGTTCGCCGCGCCCGGCCGCCATGTCCACGAAGTCGAGTCGCGGGGGCCGGCCCAGGGCCTCGTCGACTCGGCACAGCAGCCGCGCCACGGCGCCCGCGAACAGCGGCGAGGCGTGCACGGACGTACGGAAGTGCCCGGCGGGTCCCTCGGGACGGCGGTAGAAGCCGTCGGGCCCGTAGAGGGCCGCTCGCATGGCCGTCCGCCAGCCATGCCAGTCGTCCCTCGTCTCTTCCGTCACCGGGTCAGGCTAAGCGCACAGGGGAAGACAGCCTCCACCTTGCGGAGTACGCGCACCGGATGCGGATCGGCCCTCCGGTTGACCCCTGCACGCATCTCGCTTCCCTACGCTGGGTTACGTGCAGCGCCTCTATGACTTCATCCGCAGGCACCCGATCTGGGTGGACGCCTTCTGGGCCGTCTTCCTGTTCGGGATCACGCTGGCGAGTGGAGCCGGCCACCAGGACACCCGCGGCAGCACGTCGCCGGCCCGGGTCGTCCCGATCGCACTGATGTTGTGCCTGGTGATCGCCCTGCGCCGGCGCATGCCCGAGAAGATGCTGCTGCTGGCGATCGGTCTCGGGGTGGTGCAGCTCGCGCTGGACGTGGCGACGATGGTCGCCGACTTCGCGATGCTGGTGATCGTGTACACGGTGGCCGTGATGGGCGCCCGCTGGGCGTCCCGGGTCGCGCTGGCGGTCGGCCTGTTCGCGGCGACCGCGGCGGAGGTCCGCTGGCCGCAGGAGCACTCCAGCACGCTGGGCCATCTGGCGGTGGTGATCTTCCAGACGGTGCCGTTCGCGCTGGCCTGGGTGCTCGGCGACTCCATCCGCACGCGGCGTGCCTACTTCGCGCAGCTGGAGGAGCGCGCCGCCCGGCTGGAGAAGGAGCGCGAGGCGCAGGCCAAGGTCGCCGTCGCGGCCGAGCGCGCCCGGATCGCGCGCGAGCTGCACGACGTGGTCGCGCACAACGTGTCGGTGATGGTGGTGCAGGCCGACGGCGCCGCCTACGTCCTCGACGCCGCCCCCGACCAGGCGAAGAAGGCGCTGGAGACCATCTCCTCGACCGGCCGCCAGGCCCTCGCCGAGATGCGCCGCCTGCTGGGCGTGCTGCGCACCGGCGAGCACAAGGAGGTCGGCGAGTACGTCCCGCAGCCGGACGTGGAGCAGATCGACGAGCTGGTCGAGCAGTGCCGCACCTCCGGGCTGCCCGTCGACTTCAAGGTCGAGGGCACCCCGCGCCCGCTGCCCAGCGGCGTCGAGCTGACCGCGTACCGCATCGTGCAGGAGGCGCTGACGAACACCCGCAAGCACGGCGGGCCCAACGCGGGCGCGAGCGTGCGGCTGGTCTACTTCGACGACGGGCTCGGGCTGCTCGTCGAGGACGACGGCAAGGGCGCCCCGCACGAGCTGTACGAGGAGGGCGGCGCCGACGGCCAGGGACATGGCCTGATCGGGATGCGCGAACGGGTCGGCATGGTCGGCGGCACCCTGGACGCGGGCCCGCGCCCGGGCGGAGGATTCCGCATCAGCGCCCTGCTGCCGCTCAAACCGGCGCATTGACGCTTTTCGCGCGCCCCCTGTTGACACCTGTAACACCCTGAAGACGGACACGGAAGAGGCTTCGATGACGATCCGCGTGATGCTCGTCGACGACCAGGTGCTGCTGCGCACCGGGTTCCGGATGGTGCTCGCCGCCCAGCCGGACATGGAGGTCGTCGCGGAGGCGGGGGACGGCGTCGAGGCCCTTCAGGTGCTGCGCTCCACGGCCGTCGACGTCGTCCTGATGGACGTCCGCATGCCGAAGTTGGACGGCGTGGAGGCGACCCGCCGCATATGCTCCGAGCCGGACCCGCCGAAGGTGCTGATCCTTACCACCTTCGACCTCGACGAGTACGCGTTCTCCGGGCTGAAGGCCGGTGCGTCCGGCTTCATGCTCAAGGACGTGCCGCCCGGCGAACTCCTCGCCGCCATCCGCGCCGTGCACAGCGGTGACGCGGTGGTGGCGCCGTCGACCACGCGCCGGCTGCTCGACCGGTTCGCGCCGATGCTGCCCAGCGGCGGCAAGGAGCCCCAGCACAAGGAACTGGAGCGGCTCACCGACCGGGAGCGCGAGGTCATGGTGCTGGTCGCGCAGGGTCTGTCGAACGGCGAGATCGCCGCCCGTCTGGTGCTGTCCGAGGCGACGGTCAAGACCCACGTCGGTCGCATCCTGACCAAACTGGGGCTGCGCGACCGGGTGCAGGTGGTGGTCCTCGCGTACGAGACGGGGCTGGTGCGCGCGGGTGGGCACGGTTGATCCACGCGCGCGTGATATCCGCGTAACCGCCGTCCACTAGGGTCTGCGCATGCTCCTGTGGATCAACGGCCCGTTCGGGGGCGGCAAGACACAGACCGCGTACGAGATTCACCGGCGGCTGCGGGGCAGCGTGGTCTGCGACCCCGAGCACGCCGGGTTCGGTCTGCGCCGGATGCTGCCGCCCGAACTGCGCGGTGACTTGCAGGAGTTGGCGTCCTGGCGGCAGGGCGTGGTCGAGGTGCTCGATCTGACGCTCGGCAAACACGACGGGGTCGTGATCGCGCCCATGACCGTCACCGACTCCGACTGCTTCGCCCAGACCGTCGGCCGGCTGCGCGAACTCGGCCATGACGTACGGCACTTCACCCTCCTGGCCGAGCGGGAGACCGTGCTCGAGCGGCTGCGGGGACGCGGCTTCGGGCACCTCCTTCCCTTCGCCGTGGGCAAGAACGCCGGCCTGGGCAGGGAGACCTGGGCAGTGCGGCAGCTCGACCACTGCCTGGAGCGGCTGCGGGAGCCGGAGTTCGCGGAGCACCTGTGGACCGACCACTCGACCGTGCCGAAGACGGCCGACCGCATCGCCGTGCTCGTCGGACTGACGCTGCGGCCGAACGACGAGGGCGTGCTGCGGACCCGGCTGAGGCAGGCGCGGGTGGGGATACGCCACATCCGCTTCGACTGAGCGCGGCGGGCGCCCCGGGACCCGCTCAGCGCAGGATGCCCTCCAGGAAGTCGCTGCCCAGGCGGGCCACGACGGCTATGTCCAGCTGGTGCTGGACGTACCGGCCGCGGCGGCGCGTGGTGATCAGGCCCGCCTTCTTCAGGACGCCCAGGTGCCGGGATATCTCCGGGGCCGTCATGCCGTGCACCTGCGCCAGCTCGCTCGTGGTGTAGGCGCTGCGGGCCAGGTGGCGGCAGATCCGCATCCGGACCGGGTGGGACAGGGCGGTCATGCGCAGGGCGAGCTGGTCGACGGAGGGCGGGGCGGCGAGCTCCGGGGAGCCGACCGGGTAGTGCAGCACCGGCTGCCAGCCGTGCCGGTAGAGGACCGACAGGTGGGGCCAGCCGAGGCTGGTCGGTACCAGCAGCAGGGTGCCGTCCTCGGCGGCCGCGGAGCCCACGCTCAGCTTGTCGACCGTGATCTGTGCGGCGTCCTCGTCGAGGGCGACCGCCGGGGACACGGCGGCCAGCGCCTCCGCCAGGCCCCGGCGGCGCAGGAGGTCGGTCTTGTGCCGGGCGTCCGCCGCGAGTTGGTGGCGCAGCCGGGACCAGGTCTCGGCGAAGAACGCCTCGTCGCAGTCCTGCAGGAACTGCCGCAGCCACGCCCGGATCCGGGGCGGGTCGGTCAGCAGCAGCTCACTGAAGCGCTCCTGCCGCGGTCCGCGCGCGGCGGCCAGTTCCAGTGCGCGCCGACGCAGCCCGGCGTCGACGAGCGGGCTGGGGCCGACGCCGTAGGGCATCGCGCAGCTGAACTCCAGGGCGGCGTCGACGAACTGATCGTCCGTCAGTTTGTCCAGCAGGTCCAGCTCCTCGGCGAGCGTCGCCCCGGGGAGCGTGGCGCCGCCCGGAATGCCCGCGCAGGGCAGGAACAGGTCGGAGAACGTCGTCCGCCACAGGAAGTCCGCCTCGCACATCCGGTCGGCGAGGTGGGAGTCGAGCCGGGCCGTCACCCCCGTCACCCAGGCCTGCAGGCCCGGGTGGTGGCCGGGCTCGGACAGCGCGTGCAGGGCCATGCCGAGCTCGGCCAGGGGGGAGGGGACGACGGCGACCCTCTCCGGCCGCAGCCCCGCGATGTCGATGCGCACGCTCATGACCACATGGTGCACCCGGCCACTGACAACGCCGGTCCCGATTGACGGCGGCCGTCAATCGACGTGACGCCACGCGGCGGTCGCGCGCTACGGACCGACGGCTCCGGCCGCTCCCTGCTTTCCGGCCTCCTCGGTGAGGCGGGAGACGAACTCCGCGACGGCCGCCTTCACATCCTCGGCGGTCCACTCCAGGCCCGCGGCCCGGACGTACACCTCGGTGAAGGCCAGACCGGGGCCCTTCTCCTCCCAGGGGTTGCCGAACAGGAGCGTCTTCGTCTCCTCGCCCTGCCGGATCGCCGCCTCCGAGAGGACGTCGACGCCGTACGGCAGCCAGACCTGGAAGTCGTGGGAGTGCGGCAGCTCCGGGTGGACGAGCGCCCACGGCACCCCGGCCGCCGCGAACCCCTCGCGCAGCGCGGCGGCCACCACGCGCGCGTGGACCACGTACTCGGGCAGCCGGGGCAGTTCCCGCTCCAGGCCCGCGAGGGCCGACAGGGCCGTCGGGAACTGCTGGAAGATCTGGCCGCCGTACCGGTGCCGCCAGGCGCGCGCCTCCTCGACGAGTGCCCTGGGTCCGGCGAGCGCGGCGCCCCCGAAGCCCTCGAGGGACTTGTAGAACGACACGTAGACGCTGTCCGCCAGCCCCGCGATCTCGTCCAGGGGACGGCCGAAGTGGACGGTGGACTCCCACAGGCGCGCGCCGTCGAAGTGCACCACCGCGTCGCGCTCGCGCGCCGCCTCCACGACGTCGGTGAGCTCCTCCCAGGAGGGCAGCACGAATCCGGCGTCCCTGAGCGGCAGTTCGAGCATCAGCGCCCCGAAGGGTTCCGCGAACTCGCGCACCTCGTCGGCGGTCGCCAGCCGCGGCTCGCTCGTCACGCGGACCGGACGCAGGCCGCTGACCTGACTGAACGCGTTCCGTTCGTGCACCTCCGGGTGGGCGAGTCCGTGCAGGGCGACCGTCGGGCTGCCCGTGCGGCCCGCCCAGCACCGCAGCGCCACCTGCTGGGCCATCGTCCCGGTCGGGAAGAACACGGCGGCGTCCTTGCCGAGCAGCCCGGCGACCTTCTGCTCCAGGGCCTCGACGACGCCGTTGCCGTAGATGTCCGAGGGTTCGTCCAGGTCGTACACGTCATGAAGGTCGTCCAGCAGTGCCAGGCGCTCGCGGAGCGTGCCCAGGAAGCCGGGGCGCGCGAGCACCCGTTCCGCGCCCCGGAACGCGCTGATGCGCCGTTGGCGGCGGCGCTTGAGGCGCTCCTCGTCGGATATCTGCTCGTCTGTCCGCTCGGTCTGCTCCGCCGCGTCGCTCATGGTGCGGATCATGCCCGGCCCGGCCACCCGGGGCACCCGGTTTTCCACAGGCCCGCGGACGCGGCCGCCGTGTGCGGAAACCCACAGCCTGTGGACAACCGGACGCCCGTGGAACGGATAGCGTTAACATGACGAGAAATCGTCCGGTACCCGGAGCGGACTGGAACGGGAAGGCCACCGTCGCGTGAGTACAAGCCAACAGCCAGACCTCAGGGACCGCCCCGCGCGGCTCACCGTCGGCGTCGTCGGCGCCGGTCGCGTCGGCCCCGCGCTGGCCGCGTCCCTCCAGCTCGCCGGACACCGCCCGGTCGCCGTCTCCGGGGTCTCCGACGCCTCCAGAAGGCGCGCCGCGCAACTTCTCCCGGACGTGCCGGTCGTCCCGCCCGCCGAGGTGCTGGCGCGCGCCGAGCTGGTCCTGCTCACCGTCCCCGACGACACCCTGCCCGGGCTGGTCGAGGGCCTCGCCGAGACCGGGGCCGTCCGGCCGGGGCAGCTGCTCGTGCACACCTCCGGGCGCTACGGCGCGAAGGTGCTCGACCCCGCTCTGCGCGCGGGCGCGCTGCCGCTGGCGCTGCACCCGGCGATGACCTTCACGGGCACGCCCGTGGACGTCCAGCGGCTGGCCGGCTGCTCCTTCGGGGTCACCGCGCCCGACGAGCTGCGGCTGGCCGCCGAGGCGCTGGTGATCGAGATGGGCGGCGAGCCGGAGTGGATCGCCGAGCAGATGCGGCCGCTCTACCACGCGGCCCTCGCGCTGGGCGCCAACCACCTCGTGACGCTGGTCGCGCAGTCCATGGAGCTGCTGCGCGCGGCCGGCGTCGAGGCGCCCGACCGGATGCTCGGCCCGCTGCTCGGTGCCGCCCTGGACAACGCCCTGCGCTCCGGTGACGCGGCCCTGACCGGCCCGGTCGCGCGCGGGGACGCCGGCACGGTCGCCGCGCACGTCGACGAACTGCGCCGGCACGCCCCGCAGGCCGTCGCCGGCTACCTGGCGATGGCCCGCGCGACCGCCGACCGGGCGCTCGCCCACGGCCTGCTGAAGCCGGAACTCGCCGAGGACCTCCTCGGGGTACTCGCCGACGGGACCGACGGGACCCACGGTGCCGAGGGAGAGGCCCGATGACCACCACCCTGCTGCGCACCGCCGACGAACTGCACGCACGCACGCGTACCGGCCGCCGAGCCGTCGTGATGACCATGGGCGCCCTGCACGAGGGCCACGCCACGCTGATCCGCACCGCGCGCGAGATCGCCACGGCGGACGGCGAGGTCGTCGTCACCGTCTTCGTCAACCCCCTCCAGTTCGGGGCGGGCGAGGACCTCGACCGCTACCCGCGCACCCTGGACGCCGACCTCAAACTCGCCGAACAGGCGGGCGCCGACGTCGTGTTCGCGCCGTCCGTGGACGAGGTCTACCCCGGCGGCGCACCCCAGGTCCGCATCAGCGCGGGCCCCATGGGCGAGCGCCTGGAGGGCGCCTCGCGCCCCGGCCACTTCGACGGCATGCTCACCGTCGTCGCCAAGCTGCTGCACCTCACCCGCCCCGACATCGCCCTGTACGGCCAGAAGGACGCGCAGCAGCTCGCCCTGATCCGCCGCATGGTGCGGGACCTGAACTTCGGTGTCGAGATCGTCGGTGTGCCCACCGTGCGCGAGGAGGACGGCCTCGCCCTCTCCAGCCGCAACCGCTACCTGTCGGCCGCCGAGCGGCGCACGGCGCTGGCGCTGTCCCGCGCGCTGTTCGCGGGCCGCGACCGGCACGCGGCTCAGGAGGCGCTGCGCGCGCGGGCGCGTGAGGTGCCCGCCACGCACGCGCGTGCCGAAGCGCTCAGCGCCCTCGGGGAGTCGCGGGCCGCGGCCGACGCGCACGCCGTCGCCAAGGCGATCCCCGGCGCCCCCTCCGCGGTCCGCGCCGCCGCCCGCCTGGTCCTCGACGACGCCGCACGCCTGTCGCCGCCGCTCGAACTGGACTACCTCGCCCTCGTCGACCCGTCCGACTTCACCGAGGTCGAGGACGACTTCACCGGCGAGGCCGTCCTCGCCGTGGCCGCCCGGGTCGGGACGACCCGGCTGATCGACAACCTCCCTCTCACCTTCGGAACCCTCGGAGCCGCCTCGTGACCAGCACAGGCATACGACTGCACGCGCCCGCACCCGGGTGGGCCATCTCCGCCGACGTGGTGGTCGTCGGCTCCGGGGTCGCCGGCCTGACCGCCGCGCTGCGCTGCGAGGCCGCGGGGCTGACGACGGTCGTCGTCACCAAGGCCCGCCTGGACGACGGTTCCACCCGCTGGGCGCAGGGCGGCGTCGCCGCGGCCCTGGGCGAGGGCGACACCCCCGAACAGCACCTGGACGACACCCTGGTGGCCGGCGCGGGCCTGTGCGACGAGGACGCCGTGCGGCTCCTCGTCACCGAGGGACCGGACGCCGTACGGCGGCTCATCGCGACCGGCGCGCACTTCGACGAGTCCGAGGCCGGCGACCTCGAACTCACCCGCGAGGGCGGTCACCACCGCCGCCGCATCGCGCACGCGGGCGGCGACGCGACCGGCGCGGAGATCTCCCGGGCGCTCGTCGAGGCGGTACGCGCGCGTGGGCTGCGCACCATCGAGAACGCGCTCGTGCTGGACCTGCTGACGGACGCCGACGGCCGTACGGCGGGCGTGAGCCTGCACGTCATGGGCGAGGGCCAGCACGACGGCGTGGGCGCCGTGCACGCCCCGGCGGTCGTTCTCGCCACCGGCGGCATGGGCCAGGTGTTCTCCGCCACCACCAACCCCTCGGTGTCGACCGGCGACGGTGTGGCGCTCGCCCTGCGCGCGGGCGCCGAGGTCTCCGACCTGGAGTTCGTGCAGTTCCACCCGACCGTGCTGTTCCTCGGCCCGGACGCCGAGGGCCAGCAGCCCCTGGTCTCCGAGGCCGTCCGTGGTGAGGGCGCCCACCTGGTCGACGCCGACGGCGTGCGCTTCATGGTCGGGCAGCACGAACTGGCCGAACTCGCGCCCCGGGACATCGTCGCCAAGGGCATCCTGCGCCGCATGCTGGAGCAGGACGCCGAGCACATGTTCCTCGACGCCCGGCACTTCGGCGCCGCCATGTGGGAGCACCGCTTCCCGACCATCCTCGCCGCCTGCCGCGCCCACGGCATCGACCCGGTCACCGAGCCCATCCCGATCGCCCCGGCCGCCCACCACGCCTCCGGCGGCGTGCGCACCGACTCCCGGGGCCGGACGACCGTCCCCGGCCTGTACGCGTGCGGCGAGGTCGCCTGCACCGGCGTGCACGGCGCCAACCGGCTTGCCTCCAACTCCCTCCTGGAGGGCCTGGTCTACGCCGAGCGCATCGCCGCCGACATCGCCGCGAGCCAGGCGGACAACGGACTCCACGCGCGCGTGCCCGAGCCCGTGGAGCACCCCGAGACGCCCGCGCACCCGCTCCTCGCCCCCGAGGACCGGTTCGCGATCCAGCGGATCATGACCGACGGCGCGGGCGTCCTGCGCTCCGCCGACTCCCTCGCCAAGGCGGCCGAACAGCTGCGTCAGCTGCACACCGACGCCCGTGACGCCCTCGACGAGAACGGCAAGACGGCCGAGCCCGGCGTCGACACCTGGGAGGCCACCAACCTCCTGTGCGTGGCCCGCGTCCTGGTCGCCGCCGCAGGCATGCGCGAGGAGACCCGGGGCTGCCACTGGCGGGAGGACCACGCCGAGCGCGACGACACCGCCTGGCGCCGCCACATCGTCGTACGGCTCAATCCGGACCGCACACTCGCCGTGCACACCACCGATACCGCAGACTTCCCCCCGACCCAGCAGCCACAGCAGCGCCTCCAGGAGCAGTGACAGAAGTGAGTACCCCCGACCTTCCCCTCGCGTCGAACGGCGGCTGCGGCGACGGCTGTGCCTGCGGCGCCGACGCCGACGCCGAATACCTGGAGTGCGGGCTCGACCCCGCGCTCGCCGAACTCCTGGCCGGCGCCGGACTCGACCCCGTGGAGGTCGAGGACATCGCCAACGTCGCCATCCAGGAGGACCTCGACCACGGCGTGGACGTGACCACGGTCGCGACCATCCCCGAGGACGCCGTCGCCACCGGTGACTTCACCGCGCGCGAGGCGGGCGTCGTGGCGGGCCTCAGGGTCGCCGAGGCGGTGCTTTCCGTGGTGTGCACGGACGAGTTCGAGGTCGAGCGGCACGTCGAGGACGGCGACCGCGTGCAGGCCGGGCAGAAGCTGCTGTCGGTCACCACGCGCACGCGTGACCTGCTCACCGGCGAGCGCAGCGCGCTGAACCTGCTGTGCCGGCTCTCCGGCATCGCGACCGCCACGCGCGCGTGGGCGGACACCCTGGAGGGCACGCGGGCCAAGGTCCGCGACACCCGCAAGACCACCCCGGGACTGCGGTCGCTGGAGAAGTACGCCGTGCGCTGCGGCGGCGGCGTCAACCACCGCATGTCGCTGTCGGACGCGGCCCTCGTCAAGGACAACCACGTCGTCGCCGCCGGCGGGGTCGCGCAGGCCTTCAAGGCGGTGCGGGAGGCCTTCCCGGAGGTGCCGATCGAGGTCGAGGTCGACACCCTGCACCAGCTGCGCGAGGTCGTCGACGCCGGCGCCGACCTGATCCTGCTGGACAACTTCACGCCCGGCGAGTGCGAGGAGGCCGTCGCCATCGTGCACGGCCGGGCCGCCCTGGAGGCCTCCGGACGTCTCACCCTGGACAACGCCAAGGCCTACGCCGACACCGGCGTCGACTACCTCGCCGTCGGCGCCCTCACCCACTCCTCGCCGATCCTCGACATCGGCCTCGACCTGCGAGCGGCGGAGTAGGTACCGGCCATGCTGCTGACGATCGACGTGGGCAACACCCACACCGTCCTGGGCCTCTTCGACGGCGACGACATCGTCGAGCACTGGCGCATCTCCACGGACGCCCGCCGCACGGCGGACGAACTGGCGGTGCTGCTGCAGGGCCTCATGGGGATGCACCCGCTGCTCGGCGACGAACTGGGCGACGGCATCGACGGCATCGCCATCTGCGCGACCGTCCCCTCCGTGCTGCACGAACTGCGCGAGGTGACCCGGCGCTACTACGGCGACGTACCCGCCGTTCTCGTGGAGCCGGGCGTGAAGACCGGCGTACCGATCCTCACGGACAACCCCAAGGAGGTCGGCGCCGACCGCATCATCAACGCGGTGGCGGCCGTGGAGTTGTACGGCGGTCCGGCGATCGTCGTCGACTTCGGCACGGCCACGACCTTCGACGCGGTCTCCGCGCGGGGCGAGTACGTCGGCGGCGTCATCGCCCCCGGTATCGAGATCTCCGTCGAGGCGCTCGGCGTGCGCGGCGCGCAGCTGCGGAAGATCGAGGTGGCCAGACCCCGCAGCGTCATCGGCAAGAACACCGTCGAGGCGATGCAGTCCGGCATCATCTACGGGTTCGCCGGGCAGGTCGACGGGGTCGTGGGCCGCATGGCCCGCGAGCTCGCCGAGGACCCGGACGACGTGACGGTGATCGCGACCGGAGGGCTGGCGCCGATGGTGCTCGGGGAGTCGTCGGTGATCGACGAGCACGAGCCCTGGCTGACGCTGGTCGGACTGCGCCTGGTCTACGAACGGAACGTGTCGCGCATGTGAGGACGCGGGCGGCGCGGCCGGGCGGGTGGACCGGCCACGCCACACCCGCCTCTTATGTCGAGTTTGTCTGATTAGCGCGTATCGTCGCAGCATGCCCACGCCCTACGGATCCCGCGGCGGCATGGCGTTCGGCGCGGAGGAGCTGCGTGTGCTCCGCCGCGCTCTCGCCCTCGCCCTGCACCCCAGCCCCGCCTCGGCCGACGACGTCCAGGACTGTCTCCGGCTCGCCGAGTCCCTCGACGAGGCGATCAGGGAGGGGGCCAGGCTACGCGCCTTCCTCGTGGCCGACCTGGGCCGCTACCGCGCCGCTCTGCCCGGAACCGCCGCCGGGTACCTCACGCTGCTCGAGGAGGCGCTGGGTGCCGGGTACCGGCCCGAACCGGACGACCTGGCCGCCCTGCGGGCCCTGCGCGGCAATCCGGTCGGCGCCGCCCTCCTGGACCACTGCCAGCTCCTCGCGGAGCATGACGTACGGGGCCGTCCGGCGTGCGGCACGGCCCCGGCCGTCCCCGCCTCCCGTACGCGCCTCACGGCCCTCCCGGGCGGCCTCTCGGGCCCCCTGGGTTCCGGGGCGCCGCCGCTCGCGGCCGCCGACCGGGACCCCGCCAAGAGGCCGGAGAAGAAGCCCGCGGAGAAGCCGGCGGCCCCCAAGCCCGCCCCTGCCCCCGCCCCGGCCGCCCCGAAGCCGGCCCGCCCCATCCCCACCCCCGGCGAGGTCTTTCCCCGCCGCAAACCGACCCCGCCGCCGGCCGCCGACCAGCCCCGGCAGCTCGCCGCGGGCTGAGCCGCCCGAATCGCCCGAACCTTCCCGAACCCCGACCCGTCCGCCCTGGCGGCACCTGGCTACTCTGGATCCATGGACTACGTCTCCGCGCTCGTGCCGCCGGTCGTCATGGCCGTGTTCTTCATCGGTCTGATCAGGGTGATCGTGAAGACCCAGGGCGGGGCCAACAAGGCCAAGGAGGACGCGGCCGTCGACGCCGCCATCGCCCGCGCCGAGGCCGCCCAGCAGGGCTCCGTCAAGACCGAGGGCTGACCGGCGCCGTCGCCCTTTTTGTTCCCGTTTGCCGGTGAAAGTGCCCGTCCCGCACGCGAATGGGGAGTTCTCCCACTATTGTGCTGAGGTGTGCCTCGCCCATTGGGAGAACTCGAAGACGCGGTCATGACGCGGGTGTGGAAGTGGAACCGCCCGGTGACCGTTCGGGAAGTCCTGGAAGACCTTCAGCAGGAACGGTCCATCGCGTACACCACGGTGATGACCGTTTTGGACAATCTCCATCAGAAGGGCTGGGTGCGCCGCGAGGCGGAAGGCCGGGCCTATCGATATGAGGCGGTCTCCACCAGGGCCGCGTACGCCGCCGCCCTGATGAACGAGGCCTGGTCCCAGAGCGACAACCCCGCGGCAGCTCTCGTCGCCTTCTTCGGGATGATGAGCGAGGAACAGCGCCAGGCCCTGCGGGACGCCGTACGCATCGTCCAGGGACCGGAAGAGACAGCGGAAACACCCGGGCCCGCCGAGGGCGGGCAGAACCCCGGCTCGGCACCGGACGGCGGCGGGCGATAGCGTCCGCTCATGTCAGCAGCAAGCCCCGAAGGCCCCGAAGTCAGCGCTAAAGCCATCACCGTCCGGCGGGCCCGTACCAGCGATGTCCCGGCCGTGCGCCGTCTGCTTGACGCGTACGTCCGCGGCGGCATCCTGCTCGACAAAGCGACGGTCACGCTTTACGAGGACATCCAGGAGTTCTGGGTCGCCGAACGCGACGACAACGCCGAGGTGGTCGGCTGCGGTGCGTTGCACGTGATGTGGGAAGACCTCGCGGAAGTGCGCACTCTGGCGGTGAAGCCCGGTCTGAAGGGCTCCGGAGTGGGACACCGCCTGCTGGAGAAGTTGCTGCACACCGCGCGTTGGCTGGGTGTTCGTCGCGTTTTCTGCCTCACCTTCGAAGTGGACTTCTTCGGGAAGCACGGCTTCGTCGAGATCGGCGAGACGCCCGTCGACACCGATGTCTACGCGGAGCTGTTGCGTTCCTATGACGAGGGCGTCGCGGAGTTCCTCGGTCTCGAACGGGTGAAACCGAACACCTTGGGCAACAGCCGGATGCTTCTGCATCTGTGATCACCGATCACCGGGGTGTATTCGGCCGCCTCCCTTCCCCGCGTTCCCTATGTCCGAAACGCGCACGTTCCCCGGCCGGGTCGGACTGCCGGTCCCGCTGTCCAGGGGTTTGTGTTTTTCCGGCAAAAGCGGTTTGCTTTCCGACGTACTGCAGTACTGCATATAACAGGGGACGGCGAAACGGCGGACGCCGCAGACCCCCGGCCCTCAAGTATTGGATGAAAGGAAATCCGGTGGCACAGAAGGTTCAGGTCCTTCTTGTCGATGACCTCGACGGCGGCGAGGCGGACGAGACCGTCACGTTCGCGTTGGACGGCAAGACGTACGAGATCGATCTCACGACCGCCAATGCGGACAAGCTTCGCGGCCTTCTCGAGCCTTACGTGAAGGGTGGTCGTCGTACCGGGGGCCGCGCCGCGGGCGGGCGCGGAAAGGCGCGCGTCGCTTCCGGTGGGAGCCAGGACACGGCGCAGATCCGCGCGTGGGCGAAGGAGAACGGTCTCGAGGTCAACGACCGCGGCCGGGTCCCGGCGGCCATCCGCGAGGCCTACGAGAAGGCCAACGCCTGATCGCCGGTCCGCTCAGCGGGCCGGCTGCCGCACGTACGCGTGCCGCAGCCGCAACCGGTGACACCACGTCGCCAGCGTGTTCACGAGTCGTACGAGATCGGGGGCACCACCCACGCCCCCCACGGCCGACAACGTCGGCAGCGAGGCCTCGGCCTCGCCCCCCGGCCCGGGGGGCCGCAGCCACACGGCGGCCCCCTGCGAGGCCCGCGTGCGGTTCGGGGGGACCCGTAGGGCCCCTTCCGGGGGTGCGGGCGCGTCCATGGCGCCGCCCTCGCCGATGACCGTCAGACCGGGCGGCAGGCCGCCCCACTCCAGCCACTCCAGCAGACCGGGCAGTTCCTCGGCGCTGCCCGCCGCCACCAGCAGCCGCATCCGGTCGCCCCGTACGGCCACCGGAGAGCCCGGCGCGAGGTGGCGCAGGCCCGCGCGGCCCGCCTCGGCCGGGACGTCCAGGACGTCGAAGCGCTCGCCCACCCGAAGCCGTACCGGAGCTGTCGGGCCCGCCCGATCCGCGGGCACCGTCGGCCAGCCCAGTTCGTTCTCGTACCACCGGCGGACGTGGTCGCCGGGCGCCTCGGCCGGATCGAGCGGCCGGCGCGGACGCGGGACCGTGGTCCGGTCCCCGGAGAGTGCGGGGAGGGGTACCGGTGAGTGGCTGCCGACCATGCCCATTGCAACCGCCGAAAGACCCCACTGGTTACGCTGGGTGGTCCAGCGAATGCGCAGAGTTCCGAAAACGGGGCGTGCGGGGGTGCGGCGGGGCACAAGGTTGTTCGCCCGTAGCGGAGGGACGGGGGGCGTACGGCATGGAGTGTCAGTGCGAGCGGGTAGGACAATCCCTAGTGGGAGGGGGCGACACGCAGAACAGGACGTCTCACGTTCGCCATCGGCGTACTGATGGTGAGGGTAACTGCCTGGCCTGCGGGAACATCGTCTCGCACCATCGGGTTGGAGCAGATGTCGGCGTTAGCGGGGTCAGGAGGCCATCGACGGTGTCGGCAGTTGGAATGAGCGGTCCCCGCTTGCGGGACTAAGCTGCGGAAGGACAGGGAGGGGAAGTTCCCCCCACTGCCTGACCGCTCTGAGGAGCGATTAACGATGTTCGAGAGGTTCACCGACCGCGCGCGGCGGGTTGTCGTCCTGGCTCAGGAAGAAGCCCGGATGCTCAACCACAACTACATCGGCACCGAGCACATCCTCCTGGGCCTGATCCACGAGGGTGAGGGTGTCGCCGCCAAGGCCCTTGAGAGCCTCGGGATTTCGCTCGAGGCGGTCCGCCAGCAGGTGGAGGAGATCATCGGCCAGGGCCAGCAGGCCCCGTCCGGGCACATCCCCTTCACCCCCCGTGCCAAGAAGGTCCTGGAGCTGTCGCTCCGCGAGGCCCTTCAGCTGGGCCACAACTACATCGGCACGGAGCACATCCTGCTCGGCCTGATCCGTGAGGGCGAGGGCGTCGCCGCCCAGGTCCTGGTCAAGCTGGGCGCAGATCTCAACCGGGTGCGGCAGCAGGTCATCCAGCTGCTCTCCGGCTACCAGGGCAAGGAGACCGCCACCGCCGGCGGGCCTGCCGAGGGCACGCCCTCGACGTCCCTGGTCCTCGACCAGTTCGGCCGGAACCTCACCCAGGCCGCTCGTGAGTCCAAGCTCGACCCGGTCATCGGGCGCGAGAAGGAGATCGAGCGGGTCATGCAGGTGCTGTCCCGCCGTACGAAGAACAACCCGGTCCTGATCGGTGAGCCCGGCGTCGGCAAGACCGCCGTCGTCGAGGGCCTCGCCCAGGCCATCGTCAAGGGCGAGGTGCCCGAGACCCTCAAGGACAAGCACCTCTACACCCTGGACCTCGGTGCGCTGGTCGCCGGCTCCCGCTACCGCGGTGACTTCGAGGAGCGCCTGAAGAAGGTGCTCAAGGAGATCCGCACCCGCGGCGACATCATCCTGTTCATCGACGAGCTGCACACGCTGGTCGGTGCGGGTGCCGCCGAGGGCGCCATCGACGCCGCTTCGATCCTGAAGCCGATGCTGGCCCGCGGTGAGCTGCAGACCATCGGTGCGACCACGCTGGACGAGTACCGCAAGCACCTGGAGAAGGACGCGGCCCTCGAGCGCCGCTTCCAGCCCATCCAGGTCGCCGAACCGTCCCTGCCGCACACGATCGAGATCCTCAAGGGTCTGCGCGACCGGTACGAGGCCCACCACCGCGTCTCCATCACCGACGAGGCGCTGGTCCAGGCCGCCACCCTGGCCGACCGGTACATCTCGGACCGCTTCCTGCCGGACAAGGCGATCGACCTGATCGACGAGGCCGGCTCCCGGATGCGTATCCGCCGGATGACCGCGCCGCCGGACCTGCGCGAGTTCGACGAGAAGATCGCGGGCGTGCGCCGCGACAAGGAGTCCGCGATCGACTCGCAGGACTTCGAGAAGGCCGCCTCCCTGCGCGACAAGGAGAAGCAGCTCCTGGCCGCCAAGGCCAAGCGGGAGAAGGAGTGGAAGGCCGGCGACATGGACGTCGTCGCCGAGGTCGACGGCGAGCTGATCGCCGAGGTCCTCGCGACCGCCACCGGCATCCCGGTCTTCAAGCTGACGGAGGAGGAGTCCAGCCGCCTGCTGCGGATGGAGGACGAGCTCCACAAGCGGGTCATCGGCCAGGTCGACGCCGTCAAGGCGCTGTCGAAGGCGATCCGCCGTACGCGCGCGGGCCTGAAGGACCCCAAGCGTCCCGGTGGTTCGTTCATCTTCGCCGGCCCGTCCGGTGTCGGTAAGACCGAGCTGTCCAAGGCGCTCGCCGAGTTCCTCTTCGGCGACGAGGACGCGCTGATCTCCCTCGACATGTCCGAGTTCAGCGAGAAGCACACGGTGTCGCGTCTGTTCGGTTCCCCGCCCGGATACGTGGGCTACGAAGAGGGCGGCCAGCTGACCGAGAAGGTCCGCCGCAAGCCGTTCTCCGTCGTCCTGTTCGACGAGGTGGAGAAGGCCCACCCGGACATCTTCAACTCGCTGCTGCAGATCCTGGAGGACGGTCGCCTGACCGACTCCCAGGGCCGGGTCGTGGACTTCAAGAACACGGTCATCATCATGACGACCAACCTCGGCACCCGGGACATCTCCAAGGGCTTCAACCTGGGCTTCGCGGCCTCGGGTGACACGAAGACCAACTACGAGCGCATGAAGAACAAGGTGTCGGACGAGCTCAAGCAGCACTTCCGCCCCGAGTTCCTGAACCGCGTCGACGACGTGGTCGTCTTCCCGCAGCTGACCCAGACCGACATCCTCGCGATCGTCGACCTGATGATCGGCAAGGTGGACGAGCGCCTCAAGGACCGGGACATGGGCATCGAGCTCTCCCAGTCCGCCAAGGAGCTGCTGTCCCAGAAGGGTTACGACCCGGTGCTGGGCGCGCGGCCGCTGCGCCGCACGATCCAGCGCGAGATCGAGGACTCCCTGTCGGAGAAGATCCTCTTCGGCGAGCTGCGCCCCGGTCACATCGTGGTCGTGGACACCGAGGGCGAGGGCGACACCAAGACCTTCACCTTCCGGGGTGAGGAGAAGTCGGCCCTGCCGGACGTCCCGCCGATCGAGCAGGCCGCCGGCGGAGCGGGTCCGAACCTGAGCAAGGAGGCGTAAGCCTCACGGCTTCCCGGCCGACGAAAGGGGCCGGTGCCTTCGGGCACCGGCCCCTTTCGCATGCGCGGACCGCGGACTACGACAACTGGCCGTTGTAGTCCGGGAGTTTGAACGTCTGGTCGGCGTGGCCGCCCGAGAGGTCGGAGGCGGTGTTGCCGATGTTGGCGATGATGTCGTAGCCCTTGTTCTCGATGTCGACGCGCTGGGCGGTCTTGTAGGCGGCGACGTCCTTGAAGAGGTCGAGGAAGCCGCGGACGTAGAGCCCTGAGACCTGGTAGCCGTCGTACTGCAGGTTGTACTCGGTGGCCGACTCGATGATGTCGGGGCGGGCCGTGACGAAGAAGAGCGAGACGCCGTGCTCCTGGGCGTACTTCGCGACGTTCAGGACCGGCTTGTTGGCCGGCTGGGGGTAGCTGAAGCCGAAGTCGGTCTCCAGCGCGGTGTTGTCGATGTCGAGGACGATCGCCTGCTTCTCGCCGGGCTTGACCGAGGCGATGCGCTGCTGGATGTAGGGCAGTGCCTGGTCCATCACGGCCTGGCAGTCCTTCTGCCAGGTGGCGTAGTCGACCTTGGTGCTGTCGGTCGTGGCGGCGTCGGCCGGGCCGGCCATGGCCACGAGGGCGGTCGCCGAGACGGCGGCGACGGTCATACGGCGCACCAGAAGGCGTCGTCCTGTCATCGGTGGGGTTCCTCTCACGTCCGTGATGCTGCCGGTGTCGGATGCATGTTCGTGGGCGAAAGTGGCGCGAGGGGAACCGTAGGGTTACCGGCGGTAATACACCAGAGACGCGCGTCACACGGCACGTCAGTACTCGGTGACATGGCGCACAGGCGATTTGTCCCTTACTAGGTCGGATAGTGGGATGTCGTCGGCTTTCTCCATGAGGGAACAGCGAATTTCGATAGTTATTACTAGGGAACGCCGTAGATGCCCTGTTTGGGGCTTTATGGGGGCTCGGGTTACCAAGGGGTGGTCCATCCGGCGGACGTCGTGCGCCGGGTGGTTTTCTCTGTCGCCGATCCCCCGAGGTTTCCATGTTCACGCGTGTCACGTCCCGTTCTTCCCGTACGTCCGCGCTGCGCACCCGCGCGGCGGTCCTGGCCGCCGGCCTCGGAGCGTCGGTCGTCCTGGGGGCCGGGGTCGCGGCCGCCGCCCCGACCGCCGCCACCGCCTCCAGTGCCGCGAGCGCCGTCCAGGCGCAGGCCGCCGCGAAGAAGGCGGCCGCCTGGGTCCACCCGGTGGAGAAGTACACGCTCACCGCGAAGTTCGCCCAGGCCGGCAGCATGTGGCAGTCCACCCACAGCGGGCAGGACTTCGCCGTGCCCAGCGGCACCAATGTCGTCGCCGTGCACGGTGGCACCGTCGTCAAGGCGGGCGGCAACGGCGCCGGTGACGGGCCCGCGTACGGCAACGCCATCGTGATCAAGCACGGCAACGGCACCTACTCGCAGTACGCCCACCTGTCCCGCATCGACGTCAGGGTCGGCCAGGTCGTCGCCACCGGTCAGCACATCGCGCTGTCCGGCAACACCGGCAACACCAGCGGCCCGCACCTGCACTTCGAGATACGGACCACTCCGAACTTCGGCTCGGCGATCGACCCGGTCGCGTTCCTGCGGTCGAAGGGTCTCAGCCTCTAGGAGGCACCCGTCGGCGTCTGACTGCCCTCGTGGGCCTGGGTCACCAGGCCCCGGGCGACCTCCATGACCGCCGCGCGCTTCTCCTCGTCGGTGCCCGGCAGGTCGTTGAGGGCGAACATGCCGGCGTGCATGGTGAAGACGGCGCTCACGCAGCGGACCTGGTCGACCAGGGCGGCCTGCGGGTCGATGAGGATGTCGCGCATGCCGAGCATGCGGTGGCGGAACATCTCGCCGATCCGCAGTTCCTTCACCGTCGCCTGGTTCTCCTGCATGAAGCGGAAGAGCGGGAGTGCCTCGGTGAGCGCCTCGTTGTAGCGGACGAGGATCTCTTCCTTCGTCTCCAGGGTGTGCGGCTGGCCCTTGCCCCACTCGATGAGTTCCTCGATGGGTTGGGAGAGGTCCTCGAAGATGCTGACGAGGATCTCTTCCTTCGTCTTGAAGTGGTAGTACAGCGCCGCCTTGGTGACGTCCAGACGCTCGGCGATCTCGCGCAGCGAGGTCTTCTCGTAGCCCTGTTCGGCGAAGAGTTCGAGCGCCACGTCCTGGATGCGCTGGCGAGTGTTTCCGCGGCGCTGCCGCTTGGTGCCGTCCATCGTGCCGCCCATTCTCGCGCTCCTCACGCCCCCTGCTGACTTACTTGCCGCCCGACTAGTAAACTTACTTGACGCCCGGCTAGTTACGGGTCTACCTTCCTCAGTGTAGTCAACTAGCCGGTCGGCAAGTAAGTAGTCGGCCGGGGGGAAGTGGCGCAGGACTTGTAGGGGAGTGGGCACGATGGCGGACACACAGACGGTCGAGACCAGGCCGGACAAACAGCCGAAGAGCGTGCGGGTGGTGCTCCTCGCGCTCATGATCACCATGATGCTCGCGATGCTCGACAACATGATCGTCGGCACCGCGATGCCGACGATCGTCGGCGAGCTCGGCGGGCTCGAGCACCTGTCCTGGGTGGTGACGGCGTACACGCTGGCCACCGCCGCCGCCACCCCGGTGTGGGGCAAGCTCGGCGACATGTTCGGCCGCAAGACCACCTTCATGACCTCGATCGTGATCTTCCTGGCCGGCTCCGCGCTCAGCGGCATGGCCCAGAACATGAGCGAGCTGATCGGCTTCCGGGCCGTGCAGGGTCTGGGTGCCGGCGGTCTGATGGTCGGCGTGATGGCGATCATCGGTGACCTGATCCCGCCCCGGGAGCGGGGCAAGTACCAGGGCATGATGGCCGGTGTCATGGCCATCGCCATGATCGGTGGACCGCTGGTCGGCGGCACCATCACCGACAACTGGGGCTGGCGCTGGGCCTTCTACATCAACCTGCCGCTCGGCGTGGTCGCGCTCGGCCTGATCAGCGTGGTGCTGCACCTGCCGAAGAAGCGCGCCAAGGCCGGCATCGACTACCTCGGCGTGATCCTGCTGACCGTCGGCATCACCTCGATCGTGCTGGTCACCACCTGGGGCGGTTCGCAGTACGCCTGGACCTCCGCGCGGATCATGGAGCTGATCGGCATCGGTGTGGCCGCGCTGATCGGGTTCGTGTTCTGGCAGACCAAGGCGGTCGAGCCGGTCGTACCGCTGCACATCTTCCGCAGCCGCAACTTCACGCTGATGTCCGTCATCGGCTTCATCACCGGTTTCGTGATGTTCGGCGCCACGCTGTACCTGCCGCTGTACCAGCAGGCGGTGCAGGGGGCCTCCGCGACCAACTCCGGTCTGCTGCTGCTGCCGATGCTCGGCGCCATGCTGGTCACCTCGATGGTGGCCGGCCGGGTGACCACCAACACCGGTCGCTACAAGGTCTTCCCGGTCGTCGGCAGCGTCCTCATGACCGTCGGGCTGTACCTGCTGTCCACCATGGACACCGGCACCTCCCGGTTCACGTCCGGCGTGTTCATGGCGGTCGTGGGTCTGGGCATGGGCTGCCTGATGCAGATCACCATGCTGGTCGCGCAGAACAGCGTCGAGATGAAGGACATGGGCGTCGCGTCCTCCTCGACCACCCTGTTCCGTACGCTCGGCTCCTCCTTCGGTGTCGCGATCATGGGCGCTCTGTTCAACAACCGCGTCCAGCACGTGATGGCGGAGCGGGCCGGGGCGCTCGGATCGAAGATCACCGAGAAGTCGGCGTCGCTGGACGCCAAGAGCCTGGCGAAGCTGCCGGCGGTGGCCCGCGAGGCCTACCAGCACGCGCTCTCCGCGGGCGTCCACTCGGCGTTCCTGCTCGGCTCGGTGGTCGCCGTGGTCGCGCTGGTGGCGGCGGTGTTCGTCAAGGAGGTCGCGCTGCGCGGAGCGGGACCGAAGCCGGAGGTACCGGCCGAGGACGCGGTGGCGCAGCCCCCGGTCGTCGAGGCCGTCTGATCTGGACCGTCTGATCAAACAGTGAGCCGAAGGCCCCCGGTGGGTGTCCGCCCCGGGGGCCTTCCTCATGTCCCCAGGCCGGCGGTGGGGACCGGCTGCATCAGCGAGGACGCGATCACGACCCGGGCGGATCCTCGCCCCGGTGGGTGCGGCTCTCGCGCGGGGAGTGCTGGTGGCCGGGACCTGAGCGGGCGGCCCCGCGGACCGGGCTACGGCATCATCGGGTAGCTGCCGGTGTTCGTCGGCGCGTGCTCCGGCAGCCACAGCACCGCCACCGCGCCCTCCGCCGGGACGTGCTCGGGCGCGCCCGCCGGGCGGACGTTGCGGAAGGTCAGCCGGGCGCCCAGCACCCGCGCCTGCCCTGCGGCGATGGTCAGACCCAGGCCGTGGCCGTGGCCGGCGCGGTCGGCGCTGCCCGTGCGGAAGCGGCTCGGACCGTCGGCGAGCAGGTCGGAGGGGAAACCGGGGCCGTGGTCGCGGACCCGGATGACGCGGCCCTCGACGGTGACCTCGATCGGCGGCTTGCCGTGCCGGGCGGCGTTCGCCAGCAGGTTGAACAGCACGCGTTCCAGGCGGCGCGGGTCGGTCGTGACCATCGACTCGTGCACCACCCGCACCTCGACGTCCGGGTCCTTCGCCAGCACCCGCCGGGCGACGAACTCGCCGAGCATGAGGTCCTGCAGTTCGGCCCGCTCGGAGGCCCCGTCGAGCCGGGCCACCTCCAGCACGTCCTCGACGAGCGTGCGCATCGCCTTCGCGCGGTCCAGGACCAACTCGGTGGGCCGCCCGGGCGGAAGCAGCTCCGCCGCCGTCAGCAGGCCCGTCACCGGGGTGCGCAACTCGTGCGCGATGTCGGCGGTGACCCGGCGCTCCGCCTCCAGGCGCTGCTGGAGCGCGTCCGCCATGGCGTCCACCGCGCTGGCCAGGTC
The DNA here is from genome assembly GCF_044768275.1 of Streptomyces sp. NPDC101152. Classification (NCBI taxonomy): domain Bacteria; kingdom Bacillati; phylum Actinomycetota; class Actinomycetes; order Kitasatosporales; family Streptomycetaceae; genus Streptomyces; species Streptomyces sp. NPDC101152. The sequence goes on from NZ_JBIWPO010000018.1 coordinate 143,526, forward strand.
GTCGGTCTCGTCCCGTACGACCCCGCCGATCGCGGCCCGCACCCGTACGTCCGACTCGCCCCTCGCGACCTGGTTCGCCGCGGCCGCCGCCTTGCGCAGCCGGCGCGAGAGCTGCCCGCCGATCAGCACGCCGAGCGCGCTGCCGCCGACGACCACCGCGATGGAGCCGATGACCAGGGCCTGGTCGAGGTCATTGAGGATGTTGGTGCTGCGGTCGGTCCATCCGGTGTGCAGCGACAGCACATGTCCGTCCTTGACGGGTACCGCCGCCCAGATGTCCGGCACACCGTTCGGCCGGTCGGTGACGTACGTCCACCGGCGGCTTTCCTCGAGCTTCTTGCGCAGCGCCGGCGGCAGCAGAGGATCGTCGATCTTGACGCCGGGGAAGTTGGGCCGGCCGGTCAGCTCGTAGTTGCGCTGCGCGATCTGCAGCCGTTCGTCGGCCAGGTCGCGCGCGTTGTCCAGCATCGAGACCCGGGCCGCGTTGTGCACGACGAGGCTCAGCGCTATCGCCACCAGCGCGCCGACCAGCGCGATGGCCGCGCTCAGCTTCCAGCGCAGCCCCGTGCGGATGCCGCCGGCGTCGCCGCGCGTCCCCTGGTTCCGGAAGATCCCCCGCATGTCGTCGACGTCCCCGCTCAGGCCTTCAACTTGTAACCGAAGCCGCGGACCGTCTCGATCCGGTCCTGGCCGATCTTCGTCCGCAGCCGCTGCACATGGACGTCCACCACCCGCGTGTCCCCGCCCCACCCGTAGTCCCACACGCGTTCCAGCAGCTTGTCGCGCGAGAGGACCGTGCCCGGCGCGGAGGAGAACTCGAGCAGCAGCCGCATCTCGGTCGGTGTCAGCGCCACCGGCTGCCCGGCCCGGTGCACCTCCATGCCGTCGGTGTCGATCTCCAGGTCGCCGAAGGTCAGCACCCCGCCGGTGACCTCGGGGTCCTGGTCCTCGCCCTTGTCCGCGCCGCCGGCGTGCCCGAAGCGCCGCAGCACCGCGCGGATCCGCGCGACCAGGACGGCGCCGTCGAAGGGCTTGGTCACGTAGTCGTCGGCGCCGGCCTCGAGGCCGAGCACCACGTCGATGGAGTCGGCCCGCGCCGACAGCATGATCACCGGCACGGTCGACTCGTCCCGTATCCGGCGGCAGAGGCTCACGCCGTCGAGGCCGGGCACCATGACGTCGAGCAGCGCGATGTCGGGGCGGTTCGCCCGGAACGCCTCCAGGCCGGACAGCCCGTCGGGCATCGCGGTCACCGCGAAGCCGTCCCGCTCCAGGGCGAGCTGGGTGGCCTCGCGGATGACATCGTCGTCCTCGACGAACAGGACGTGGGTCTGGTCTGCCATCCCGGTGCTCTCAGTTCTCGTGTCGGTCGTGGTGTACGTAAGGGGAGCGCGTACCCCTGGTGAATCGTTCCCAGCGGGCCGAACGGTTCACGCGCATCACTTCGACGGCGAGGAGCCGCCCCCGACGGCGTTGCTGTAGTCGTTGTGCGTGCGGTACTCCTCGGTGAAGCGGCCCGCTGACCAGCGATACGTGATCACGTTCTCGCCGGACGGGCTGGACACCGGATCACCCTTCTCGTACACCTGCTTGGTCACCACCAGGTCGCCTCGGTCGATCTCCGCATAGACGGGGGGTTCCTCCGCCTGGAAGACATTCTCGTACCGACCGCCCTGCCGGCGATACACGTAACTGCCGACACCCACCGCGTCCCCGCAGGTCAGCACGTTCACGACGATGTCGTCCGCCGTGCCGCCGGTGAGCTCTCCGTAGGACACGTCGACCGGGAACTCGTCGGCGACGCACGGCTTCAGCTCGCGCTTGACCTCCGCCGAGACCGCGGGGTCGTCCTTGACCAGCTTGATCGCGTTCACCCGCGCGGTCTGCGCGGGGCTGGGCGTGGGCGCGGCGGCGGCGCCGGCCACCGAGTCGGCGTGCGCCGGGCCCTCGTCACGCGCGCCCGTGCCGCCGGTGGCGCAGCCGGAGGCGCAAAGGCCGAGAGCGGCGAGCACGGCCACCGCCGTGAACGCCGCCTGCAGGTTCCCCCGGTCCTGGGTGGTCTGCCCCGTACCGGTCAGGCCGCCGTGCAACGCTCCCGCTCCCCACGCTCGAGCGCGTGTGCGTCCAGGTCACGGCTCTCCAGCTCCTCGCGGAGCCGGGCCAGCGCCCGGTGCAGCGTGCTCTTGACCGTTCCGGCCGACATACCGAGGGCGGCGGCCGTCTCCTCGGTGGACATCTGCTCCCAGTGGCGCAGGACGACCACACTGCGCTGCTTGGGCGCCAGAACCTTCATGATGTCCATGAGGAGCGCGCGGTCCGCGTGCTGCTCGGTGGCGTCCTCCACGGAGGCGTCCGGCAGCTGCTCCGTGGGCACCTCCTCCAGCTTGCGGGCCCGCCACCACTCGGTACGGGTGTTGATCATCACCCGGCGCAGGTAGGCGTCCGCGAGCCGTTTGTCCGCGATGCCCTCCCAGCGGCCGTACGTCCGTACCAGCGCGGTCTGCAGGAGGTCCTGGGCGTCCGTCGGGTCCGGGACCAGCCGACGGGCGCTGCGCAGCAGCGCGTCCTGCCGGGTGCGGACGTACTCCTCGAACTCGAGCACCTCGCCCTGCGCCATGTCGAACCGCCTCCTGAATCCCCGTTACCGCGCGGCCCTTCGCCGACGGTCTCTTCCGTGGGAATGAAGCTACGGAGGCGTTGTCACGGCGTTGTCCGAAGCAGCCCTCGGCTGGCAATCAGCTGTACGTCGGTTGTGTAACGGCCGTAGGAACGGGGTAAAGCGGCACCCCAGTTGGGGGCGGTATGGGGTGATTTGGTGGTGAGGCGGCTGTGATGTTACGGCCGGTTACGTCAACGGCAGCCGATACAAACCCCCGGGAAGGGGCTCCACGAGTCCGTCCGCGACGAGCCCGTCCAGCGCCCTCGCCCGCTGCACCGGCTCGTGCCACACCCGGTCCAGCGCCGCCTGCGGGACGGGCACGTGCGCCTCGCGCAGGACGGCGAGCAGCTTGCCGCGCACCTGCCGGTCGGTGCCGGCGTACGTCTGCCCCTTGCGTGCCGGCCCCGCGTGCTCCGGCTTGCCCGCGAGCCGCCAGGCGCACAGGGCGGCGATCGGGCAGCGGTGGCAGGACTCGTTCTTCGCGGTGCACACCAGCGCGCCGAGCTCCATGGAGGCGGCGGCCCAGCGCGAGGCGGTGGTCTCGTCCGCGGGCAACAGGGCGCGGGCCAGCCTGCGTTCGGCGGCGGTGGTCGCGTTCGGCGGGTACTGGACGCCGGTGACGGCGCGCGCGAGGACCCGGCGGACATTGGTGTCGAGCACCGCGTGCCGCTGCCCGTAGGCGAAGGAGGCCACCGCCGCGGCCGTGTACTCGCCGATGCCGGGCAGCGCCAGCAACTGCGCGTGGTCGGTGGGTACGTCACCGCCGTGCCGTTCCGCTATGGCGAGCGCGGCGCCGTGCAGCCGCAGGGCGCGGCGCGGGTAGCCGAGCCGGCCCCAGGCGCGGACCGCCTCGCCGGGGGCCTCCTTCGCCAGGTCGGCGGGGCGCGGCCAGCGGGCCAGCCACTGCTCGTAGACGGGCAGCACCCGGCCGACCGGGGTCTGCTGCAGCATGAACTCGCTGACCATCACGCCCCAGGGCCCGGCCTCCGGGCGGCGCCACGGCAGGTCGCGGGCGTGTTCGTCGAACCAGTCGATGACGGGGGAGTGCAGTGCGGTGTGGGGGGTCTCGGTCTCGGGGGTGTTCGTGAGCGCAGTCATGGCCTTCTGATCCTGCCACGGCCCGCGCCGGATGGGCGGCTTTGCCCGGTGCCGGTCGTGGGTCGGCGTTTCCGTGATGATGATCCGGAAAAGTTGAGGCACCGGCGGCGGGTGGGGCCAGCGAACGCGCCGATCTCTCGTACAGTTTGCGCCGTGGGATCTCTGCGCAATCCTGTCGGGCCGCTTCCCTCCTCCATCTACTGGCGTCGGAGGGCCGTACTGCTGTCCGTGCTGGCCCTGTTGGCGCTGCTGATCACATGGATCGTGACCGCGGGCGGCGGGGGCGCCAAGAAGGACGACGGAGCGAAGGGCAGGACGCCCGCGCCCACCATCACGGCCGGGCCGTCGGGTTCGGGTCCCGCGATCAGCCAGGCACCCGGCGGCCGGGACACTTCCGGCGGCGCGGGCGCCGGCGGTTCGGGTTCCGGGGGGAGTTCTGGGTCGGGCTCGGGGTCGGACGGCGGTTCCGGTTCCGGATCGGCCGGCGCCTCGGGCGGCTCGGCGGGATCGGGGGCCGGTGGCGCTGCGGGCGGCTCCGGCTCCGGCTCCGGGACCGGGGTCGGCCAGGGCGACACGATCCCGGCGGGTTCGACCCTGCCCAACTGCACCGCTGACGCCGTGCAGTTGAGCGTGCGCAGCCTGCACAACACCTACGGCCCTGGTGACACCCCCGCACTGCTGGTGACCGCGAAGAACACCTCCAGCCAGGACTGCAAGGTCGACCTCGGCCCGAAGAGCGCGGTGTTGACGATCTCGCGGCCCGACAGCAGCGGCGACTACTGGTCCTCCGCGGACTGCCCCCGGACCTCGGGAAGCCTGCTCTTCCGCGCACCGGCCGGCAACACCATCACGTACACCGTCAAGTGGGACCGCAAGCCGAGCGCCCCCAACTGCGCCACCCCCCCGGCCGGGTCGGCCGGCGCGGGCACGTACCTGGTCGAACTGACGGCCCCCGGCTTCGGCAAGACCCAGACGTCGTTCGTCCTGTCAGCCGACTAGTAGCTTGTTGCGGCTTATTTTCGCTGTGTGGTTGGGTAGAGGTGGCGTAGTTTCACGCGTGCGTCGTCGGTGGTGAAGTGCCAGTGGACTTGGCGCTGGTCGCTGTTGGTGTGCTGCTGCCAGGCGGCGAGTTCGGTGTTGAGCACGGTGAGGTCGTCGATGCGGCGGTCCAGGCACTGGCGGGTGAGGGCGGAGAGCTCGATCTCGGCGATGTTGAGCCAGGACCCGTGTTTGGGGGTGT